>NZ_JBIWKX010000020.1:0-45964 GCF_044765885.1 Amycolatopsis sp. NPDC102389 | reverse complement strand
CGGGGGGCGCGGCCGGGTCTCCGCGGGCCGCCCCCCCCCGCCCCCCCCCCCCCCCCCCCCCCCCCCCCCCCCCACCCCCTTGCGACACCGTGCAGACTGCTCAAACCGGACACTTGCGGCTCAAAAAGTGTCCTTTGTGGACAGTCGCCGCGCGGCCGGCCCTCGTCGGTCAGCGCGGACCCAGGCCGCAAAGGGAGCGCGGCACGCCATATTTGACTTGCCCCTCAATAACCCTCATTACCACTCACGACCTCGGCCAGGATCATATCTAATAGCTATAAACCGGACACCGCGCGGTCGGAAACTGTCCCTTGTGGACACTCAGTGGCGCTTAGACGTCTGCGGCACGCCACGTTTGACTTACCCCTCAATAGAGCCAACCACGTCTTAGGTGGATACTGCCCCGGCGGTTTCGCGTGACTGGATGGACGACACGCGTGATCGGGTGGACGACTCGCGGTGGCGCCCTAGCCGCGGTCGTGTCGTCCGTCCAATCACGCGTGTCGTCCGCCGGATCACGTGTGTCGTCCATCCAGTCACGCGAGATCGCCGGTGCCGGCCTCGCGAACGCGCCATAAATGCGTTGCGCGAGGGGCCACCCGATCGCATCCTTCTCCCCATGACTTCGACCCGCACCTTCCTGCCGCCGTCCACCGTCGTCCGACGGGTGCGGGTGCAGCAGCAGGCCGGGTCCTGGCGGAGGCCGACACCACTCCTGCCGTGAGCGCCGCGCTCGTCGCGGGCCTGCTCGCCGGGTATGGCATCGCCATCCCGGTGGGCGCGGTCGCGACCTATCTCGTGGTACTGACGGCCCGGTCGGGGCTCAGGATCGGTGCGTACGCCGCGCTGGGGGTCGCCACGGCCGACGGGCTTTACGCCCTGGTTGCGGTCCTCGGCGGCGGCTCGCTGATCCCGGTCATCGAACCGATCGCCGTGCCGCTGCGCTGGGTTTCGGTGGTGGTGTTGCTCGGGCTGGCCGTCCACATCGGACTCACCGGGGTCCGGAACTTCCGTGCCTCCGCGAAAGCCGAGGTGACCGACCCGGTCGCGATCGGACCGGTGAAGGCTTACGCGAGCCTCCTCGGGATCACCCTGCTGAACCCGACGACGGTGGTCTACTTCGCGGCGCTCGTGCTCGGCAGCGAGGACATGGCCGCGGCGAGCGGAGCGGATCACGTGGTCTTCGTGCTCGCGGCGTTCGCGGCCTCGGCCAGCTGGCAACTGTTCCTCGCGGGCGGCGGCGCCATGCTCGGCAAGGCCTTGACCGGACGTCGTGGACGGCTGGTGACCGCGCTCGCGTCCAGCGCGCTCATCACCGTGCTCGGCCTCCGCCTGCTTTGGTGACGGCTGGAATCGAGGACCGTGGTTGTCCGCATGGGTTGCGAGGCTGTCCGCATGACCGAAACCCAGGAACGCCTCGCTTCCCTCCACGCCTACCTCGCCTACAGCGACGCCCCGAAGGCGCTTCGCTGGCTTGAACGCGCCTTCGGCTTCGAGACCGTCGCGGAGTTCGCCGACGACAAAGGCTTGATCCTGCATGCGGAACTGCGGCTCGGCGGAGTCGGGATCGTCGTGTTCAGTGCGGAAGAGGACTACGACCGCCCGGCCCGCAAGGGCGAAACCGTCGGCCACGGCCTCTATGTGAGTCTTCCGACGCAGGAGGCCGTGGACGCCATCTTCGCCTCCGCGGTCGAAGCCGGCGCTACGCCGGTCTGGGAACCGACGGATACCGAATGGGGCAACTACCGTTGCCGCGTCGACGATCTCGAAGGCTACGAATGGACCTTCGGCACGTACATCTTCGGAGCCCCGCAGAGCTAAAGCAACCGCGCGAACCACTCGCGAGTGCGGCGAAGCAGATCCAGCTGATGTTCCCGTTCGGAGATCCTATGCCCTTCGCCGGGATACACGACGAGGTCGTGTTCGACGCCGAAGTGGCGTAGCGCGCGGTGGAAGAATTCCGCCTGGGACAACGGGACGTTGGTGTCGTCCGCACCGTGCACGATCAGCACGGGGGTCTCGACCTTCGACGCGAAGGAGATCGGGCTGAGCTGATCGTGCCGGTGCGGGCCGCCCCCTTCCCAGCCGGTACTTCCGCCGAGCGCGGCTTCGAACGGGCCGAGCTCGCCGGTCGCGGCTTGCATGCCCCAGTCACAGATACCGGCGCCCATCAACGCCGCCTTGAACCGCCTGGTCCGGCCCACGGCCCAGGCCGCCACGAACCCGCCGTGGCTCCAGCCCGCGATGCCGAGCCGCTCCGGATCGGCCACCCCTTCGGCGACGAGGAGATCGATCCCGGTTTCGAGATCGCTCCATTCCTCCAGCCCGACCCGTCCCGCGACGGCGGCGGCGAATTCGTGTCCATGCCCTTGTCCCCCACGGGCATTCGGCAGGAAGACCGCGTGCCCCGCCAGTGCGAGCCATTGCGCGGACGGAAACCAGCCGAGCCGGAAGCCGTCCGCGTAGCGGTCGTACGGTCCGCCGTGCGGCAAGGTGATCAGGGAGAACGGGCCGTCGGCCCGGGTCTTTCCCGGTGGCAGAACGAGCAGCCCGTCCAGCACAAGTCCATCGGAAGCCTTGTAGGACAAGCGTTCCTGCGATCCCCAAGAAATACCGGCGAATTCCGGAGCCATATCGCTCACCCGTGTCAAGGGTTCGCCGATCGGTCCACAGTGGACATCATTCGGGCGGTGAGCGGTGCTCAGCACGACGGCCACGATCTCGCCATTCGAGGCCAGCGCGTCGGCTTGCCCGCGCCACAACGACACTTCGCCGTCACCGAGCCGATGGAGGGCCGTGTCGAGACCGTCGGCGACGAGCATCAGCGGAGCGCCGGAATCGACCTGCGCGAGCCTGATCGGGCAGGTCGATTCCGGGGTCAGGTTCCGGTGCTCCCCCGTTTCCACGGGCACGTCGAAGACCGCCCAGCCACCCACCATCTCCGGGGTCGCGAGATACGTGACGTGCCAGTCGTCGCCGTCCCGCCACCAGACGGGGCTCGTGGCCTCGACCGCGGTTTGCCCGAGGTCGCGCCGTTCTCCGGTTTCCAGGTCCAGCACGGAAAGCCGGGGTTCGAGCCCGCCGGGATCGAGTTCCGGGGTCGGCCACGTCACCACGGCGAGCGCCTTGCCGTCCTGACGGCGGGCGACGTCGACCACGTGGTCTTCGAGCAGTGTCGTGATCTCACCGGTTCGAGGGTCGAAGCTCCGCAACCGTGCCGGGCGGAGGCTTTCACTCCAGACCCGGACTGCAGGAGCGGGCGTCTCGTCCTCGGCGATGAACACGATCCGGTCGCGCAGCGGAAGAAACGCGGTGATCTCGCTCCGCCAGGCGAACAGCGGCCCGTCCTCCGTGTGAATCAGCCCGTCCCGGAGGAAGTAGAGGGAATCAGGCGACCACCGGGGCGAGGTCCCCTCGGCCAGCTTCCGCGGCTTTTCCTCGCCGTCCACGGCCGCCAGCCAGATCTCGGGGGCGCCCTTCGCGATGGTCGCGACCTGATAGGCGATCCACCGCCCGTCCGGGGAGAGCGCGGGTTCCGACGGGACACGGCTGTCGACGATCAGCTCAGCGGTCAGCATGTGTTCATACTGCCGACAAAGCCTTCCCCAGCGCATCGAGCCAGTCGCCCGTGCCCTGCTCCCGCCATGCCGGTTCTTCGAGTCCGTCGAGGTAGGTGGCCTGCTCGATCAACGTCAGCCGGGTGCCGCCTTCCTCGGCTTCGAGCAGGATCGTCGTGAGCGACACGGTCGCCAGGACGTCGTCCGCGGAGAGCCTCCCCGCGTAGACGATCCGCTCGTTTTCCGCGATGTCCTCGTAGCGCGCCTCGAAGACCATCCGCTTGCCGTCGGCGGGGCCGGTGATGGCCTCGCGGCCGCCGACGCGGAAGTCCAGCGAATGTCCGCCACCCGGCACGGTGATCCAACCGGCTTTCGCGGCCGGATCCGACCAAGCGGCGAAAACGCGTTCGGGCGCAACGGGGTAGACGCGCTCCAGGGTGAAAGTGGCGTGTTTGACGGTCATGACCTGTTCCCTTCGTCGGAGTCCAGAAAGCCACCAAGGCGATCGAGCCGGTGTTCCCAGCCGGTGCGCTGTCCGCCGAGCCAGTCCTCGGCCATCCGCAGCCCGTCCGGTTCGAGATGGCAGGTGCGGACACGCCCCGCCTTCTCCGACCGGACGAGCCCGCTCGCCTCCAGCACCTGGAGGTGCTGCATCACGGCGGGCAGCGACATCGACAACGGCTGCGCGAGCTCCCCCACCGAGGCGGGTCCCCGGGTGAGGCGCTCGATCATTTCGCGGCGCGTCCCGTCGGAGAGCGCCTTGAACACCTGGTCCATCCGTTGGTTAGGCACATGCTTAACTATCCGCCCACGCCAAGCGATAGTCAAGTAGATGCTTAACTTTCCGCGGTCATACCTTCGACAAGCAGCCACTGCGACGCCAGGTACGAGGTCAGCACGAAGGTTTCGAGGTTGACCCGCACCCGCTCGCTGGTGACGAAGTTACGGCGGATCAGGATCGCCAGATCCGACGCGGAAAACAGCAGTGCACCGGCGGCGATCCAGGTCCGGCGGTCACGCGAGGGGACCACCATTCCGCCCGAGACCTTGGCCTTCGGCGCCAGCACCGGGTCCGCCGCGAGGGTCGACGTCGTGCTCAGCAGGCCTCCGTAGACCGAAAGCACCGAAGACACCGGAGACGGCTTCGGCAACGCCATCGCGACCGCGGCCGCCGCCCACGCCGCCAGCCGGGGCGGCGCGGTCGCCGCGCGCGGACGAGCACCGCGACGCCACAACAGCGCGGAGTACAGCACCTGCATCACGCCGAAGGAAGTCGCGCCCTTGATCAGCTGACCGTCCTCGTCGGACCTGCCCATGAAGTGGTCGCCCGCCCCGGCGGCGATCAACGCGGCGACGAGCAGCCCCTTCTCCCCCGGCGCGAGCCCCCGCGAGCGCGCGACCCGGGCGGCGAGCACCGGGACCGCGGCCGGCTTGGTCGCCAGCTGCAGCTTCCGATTGCCTGTCCTCGCGGAGTACACCGTGCCGATCGCGGCGGCGCCGAACAGCAGCCGTTCGGCGAACTTGAGGGTCTTCACTAACCACCTCCGGAACTTATTTCTGGGTAAGTTACCAGGAGGTCAGTCACTTTCAGACGGCTTCGCGGAAGGTGTTCCGATACGCACTCGGCGAGACCCCGAGCGCCGCCTGCAGATGCTGGCGCAGTGACGCGGCGGTGCCGAAACCCGCCTCGGTGGCGACCTTGTCGACCGGCAGATCGGTCTCTTCGAGCAGCTGACGGGCCCGCTCGATCCGCTGCTGGGTGAGCCACTGCAACGCCGAGATCCCGACCTCGTCGCGGAACCGCCGCGTGAACGTTCTCGTGCTCATCGCCTCTTTCGCCGCCAGCTCGCGCAGCGTCAGCGGCCGGTCGAGGTTCTCCAGCGCCCAGGCCCGCGCCGCCGCCGTCGACGAGGACTGCGGCTCCGGCACCGGCCGCCGGATGAACTGCGCCTGCCCGCCCTCGCGATGCGGCGAGACGACCGTTCCGCGCGCGACCTCGTTCGCGACCGCGGCACCGTGATCGCAGCGGATCATGTGCAGGCAGAGGTCGATCCCGGACGCGACGCCCGCCGCGGTCAGCACGTTCCCGTCGTCGGTGTAGAGCACGTTCGGATCGAGGGCGACCTTCGGGAACTTCGCCTGGAAGTCCAGCGCCGAACGCCAGTGCGTGGTCGCCTTCCGGCCGTCGAGCAGGCCGGCGGCGGCGAGTACGAAGGCACCCGTGCAGATCGACGCGATCCTGGCCTCCGGCCGGATCAGCTCCAGCGCCCGCGCGAGCGGTTCGGTGAGGTCGTGTCCCGAGGGTTCGTATTCGGTGGACGATGCCGGGATGACGACGGTGTCGGCCTCGGCCAGCACCTCCGGGCCGAGCGCGACCGAGACAGTGACGTCGGCGTCGGTCCGGATCTGCCCTGGTTCCGGCGTGCAGGTGACGACTTCGTAGAGCGGCTCGCCGTCGGCCGACTTGGCCGTGCCGAACAGCCGGGTGACGATGCCCAGCTCCATCACCAGCATTCCGTGCCGGACCAGCACGGCGACCCGATGACGGCCGGGATGCGCGAAAAAGCCCATGGCTCGATTCTTGCACATATTGTCCATCGGGCCACTCGCCTCGGCGGCCGGACCGCGCGACGGTGGGACCATGAACGTGCTGTGGATCTTCGCCCATCCGGAACCCCGTTCCCTCGGCGGCTCGCTGCGCGACGAGGGGTTGCGCACCCTCCGCGCGCAGGGCGCCGACGTCCGGGAATCCGATCTGTACGCGATGAAATGGAAGCCCGTCGTCGACGCCGACGACTTCGGGCGGGCCGCTTCGACGGAGCGGCTCATCGTCGGTTCGACGTCGAAGGACGCCTTCCAGAGCGGCGAGCTCGGCGAGGACATCCGCGCCGAGCACGAAAAGCTGGCGTGGGCGGACGCCGTGATCATCCAATTCCCGTTGTGGTGGTACGGAATGCCCGCGATCCTCAAGGGCTGGTTCGACCGCGTCTTCGTCAAGGGTTTCGCCTATGGCGTCCGACGCCCCGACGGCCGGACGGCGCGCTACGGCGAAGGTGCGCTGGCCGGGAAACGCGCCATGGTCGTGCTGACCGCGGGCGCGCCGGAGGCCACCATCGGGCCGCGTGGCGTGAACGGCGAGATCGGCGACCTGCTGTTCCCGCTGCAGCACGGAACCCTGTGGTACGCGGGCATGTCCGTCCTCCCGCCGCTGACGATCTGCGGCGCCGACCGCGTTTCGCCCGAGCAGTACGAGGCTGCCGCGGAGTCGCTGCGCGAACGGCTGCGGACACTGTCCACACAGGACCCGATCCCGTTCCGTCACCAGAACGGCAGCGACTACGACGACGCCCTTGTCCTGCGCGACGACCTGGCTCCCGGCCGGAACGGGCTCGGCGTCCACCTCGACGTTTGACCCGAGTATCACGTTGCGGTTATATTTCCTTTAAGGCACATTAGGAGGTGACCGTGAACGCTCGCGCCCGGTTGGAAACCGTCGGAGAACGTCCGGCGCTGCGGATAGAACGCCGTCTCGCGCATCGGCCGGAACGCGTCTGGCGGGCGATCACCGAACCGTCGGAGCTCGCGAAATGGTTCCCCGCGGCGGTCACCGTCGACCTGCGCCCGGGCGGGACCATCGAGTTCACCTTCGAAGGCGAAGAGACGCCGACAGTCGGCGAAGTCCTCGAAGCCGACGAACCTCGCGTCTTCGCGTTCAGCTGGAACGACGACGTCCTGCGCTGGGAGATCACGCCGGAGGGTGACGGCAGCCGTCTCCTGTTCACGCATACGTTCGGCCGAGGCGAGCCCGCCATCGCCAGGATCGCCGCGGGCCGCACGGCCGCCGGTTGGGACAGCTGCCTCGTCGCGCTGGCCGCCTTGCTGGACGGCGAGGATCACGAGCCGCCGCGGGACTGGGTCGGCCCGATCGAGGCCTACACCGAGGAGTTCGGGCTCGCCGAGGGCGAAGTCCTGGAAACCGGCGACGGCAAGGTGATCCGCTTCCGCCGCGATCTGATCTGGAAACCGCTCGACGAGGTCTGGGCTCTTCTCGCGTCCGAAAGGGCCTCGGGGACGGTCACCCGCGAAGAACCGCCGCGGCTGCTGGAGCTCAGCCTGCCGCGCGGCGGCGTCGTCCGCTGGGAGTTCAGCCACTCCGAACTCGACGGCACCATGGTCGAGCTGACCCAGACCGTCCCCGCCGGCCAGGACGACGTCGTGCCCGAAGCGCTGCGAAGCTGGCGCGAGAAGCTGAAAGAGTTCTTCGCGGCGGTTCACCGGAGCTGAGCTCCACCCTGGGGTTGACCTCCGGCGGACGGACGCGCGAGCGTCGTCCGTCTGGTTGAGTTCGCCGTATGAAACAGCCGTCGGCGCTCTCCCAGCGGGTGGCGTACACGATCGACGCGCTCCTCGCGCTGGTGCTCGTCGTGGCGGTCGGCGGGAACCTCGCCGCGCGGACCTGGACGTTCCTCGTCGTCATCCCGATGTGGCTCGCCTGGGCGACGGTCGCCGCCAGCGGGATCGCGATCGCGCTGCGGCGTCACCACCCCTTGATCGCCTACGGCCTCGGACTCGGCAGCTTGGTCCCGGGCCTGCTCGCCGGCAACGGGCTGGGCCCGGCCGCGCTCCTGGCCACCGGATGCGCCCTGTACACCGTGGCGCTGGAAAACCCGCGGGCCCGTTCGCTGATCGCGATGGGCCTCGGCCTGGTCGTCGTCATGATCTTCGAACTGCTGCGGCTCGGGCCGAACACGATCGCCTCGACGGCGTTCGCGGGCGGCGGGGTCGCCGGTTCGTGGGCGCTGGGCTGGATGACGCGGCAACGGCGCGCGAACCTGGCCCAGCTCGCCGAAACCCAGGCCGATCAGGCGGTTTCCGACGAACGGCTGCGTATCGCGCGCGAGATGCACGACGTCGTCGCGCACAGCATGAGCCTGATCGCGGTCAAGGCGGCCGTCGGCAACCACGTCGCGGAGGAGCAGCCCGAAGAAGCCCGTGAGGCGCTGCGGGTCATCGAACTCACCAGCCGCGAGACCCTCGTCGAACTCCGGCGCATGCTCGGCGTCCTCCGATCCGGCGACGGGACGCCCGAGGCCGCGCTCGGGCCCGCGCCGAAACTCGCCGATCTGCGGACCCTGGCCGAACGCGCCGGACAGGCCGGGGTGCGGGTCGAGCTGACCGGCGAGGCGGTGGACGACCTGCCCGAAGGCGTCGCGCTTTCGGTCTACCGCATCACGCAGGAGGCGGTGACGAACGTCGTGAAGCACGCGGGGCCGTCGGCGTGCCGGGTCACGATCACCGAGGACCCGGGCGAGGTCAGCGTCGAAATCGTCGACGACGGGCGCGGCGATGGCTCGCCTTCGGCGCCCGGCGGGCACGGCTTGATCGGCATGCGCGAACGCGTCGCCGTCTACGGTGGAGACTTCGAAGCGGGCCCGCTGCCCGCCGGGGGATTCCGGGTGTTCGCGCGGCTGCCGTACGCCGCCAAGGAAGTGGGGACACGATGATCCGCGTACTGATCGCCGACGACCAGGCGTTGCTGCGTGGCAGCTTCCGCGTGCTCGTCGACAGCGCGCCGGACCTCGAAGTCGTCGGAGAGGCGAGCGACGGCGCGGAAGCCGCGGAACTCGCCGAGAAGGAACGCCCCGACGTCGTGCTGATGGACGTCCGTATGCCGGAGCTGGACGGGATCGAAGCGACCAGGCGGATCTGCGCCTCGGCCGCCACCGAAGGCGTCCACGTGCTGATGCTGACGACCTTCGATCTCGACGCCTACGTCTATTCGGCCCTGCGCGCGGGCGCGAGCGGCTTCCTGCTGAAGGACACCCCGCCCGCCGAATTGCTGACCGCGATCCGGGTCGTCGCCGCGGGCGAAGGGCTTCTCGCCCCTTCGATCACGCGAAGGCTCATCGCCGAATTCGCCCGGCTGCCGGAACCCGGCCAGCGTGTCGCGGCCTCGCTGGAGAACATCACCGCGCGTGAACGCGAGGTGCTGAGCCTGATCGCGCGCGGCCTGTCGAACGACGAGATCGCCGGGACGCTGCACCTCGGGCTGGCGACGGTGAAGACGCACATCGGCCATCTGCTGCACAAACTCGCGGCGCGGGACCGGGCGCAGCTCGTGATCGCGGCCTACGAGTCCGGTCTGGTGCGCGCCTCGGTCCAGTGACGACGTTGCCTACGCCACACGCGAAGTGACCGTCGAGTAGCTAGGCTGCGGTTTCATGAGCAGTGCGACGGAGCCGCTCGGGACGCCGCCCGAGGACGAACCGGACATCCACACGACGGCCGGCAAGCTGGCCGACCTGTACCGCCGGTATGACGAGGCGGTGCACGCGGGTTCCGCGAGGGCGGTGGAGAAACAGCACGCCAAGGGCAAGAAGACCGCTCGCGAGCGGATCGACCTGCTGCTGGACGAAGGCTCCTTCGTCGAGCTCGACGAGCTGGCGAAGCACCGCTCGGTGAACTTCGGCCAGGAGAAGAACCGGCCCTACGGCGACGGCGTCGTCACCGGCTACGGCACCGTCGACGGCCGTCCGGTGTGCGTGTTCAGCCAGGACGTCACCGTCTTCGGCGGTTCACTCGGTGAGGTGTACGGCGAGAAGATCGTCAAGGTGATGGACCTGGCGATCAAGACCGGCCGCCCGATCATCGGCATCAACGAGGGCGGCGGCGCGCGGATCCAGGAAGGCGTCGTCTCGCTCGGGCTGTACGGCGAGATCTTCAACCGCAACGTCAAGGCGTCCGGCGTCATCCCGCAGATCTCGCTGATCATGGGCGCCAACGCGGGCGGGCACGTGTACTCCCCCGCGCTGACCGACTTCGTGGTGATGGTCGACAAGACCTCGCACATGTTCATCACCGGCCCCGACGTCGTGAAGACCGTGACCGGTGAAGAGGTCTCCTTCGAGGAACTCGGCGGCGGGCGCACGCACAACACCCGTTCGGGCAACGCGCACTACCTCGGCTCCGACGACGAGGACGCGATCGCCTACGTCAAGGAACTGCTCTCGTTCCTCCCGGCGAACAACCTGTCCGAGGCGCCGCTGTTCGAAACGGACACGCCCAAGCCCGGCTTCTTCGACGACGTCACCGAGTCCGACCGCGAACTCGACACGCTGATCCCGGACTCGCCGAACCAGCCGTACGACATGCACGAGGTCATCAACCGCGTCGTCGACGACGGTGACTTCCTCGAGGTGCACGAGCTGTTCGCACCCAACATCCTGGTCGGTTTCGGCCGGGTGGACGGACGCAGTGTCGGCATCGTGGCGAACCAGCCGACCCAGTTCGCCGGCTGCCTCGACATCGACGCGTCCGAGAAGGCGGCGCGGTTCGTGCGCACCTGCGACGCGTTCAACATCCCGGTGCTGACCTTCGTCGACGTCCCGGGTTTCCTGCCCGGCACCGACCAGGAGTGGAACGGCATCATCCGGCGCGGCGCGAAGCTGATCTACGCCTACGCCGAAGCGACCGTCCCGCTCGTCACCGTCATCACCCGCAAGGCGTACGGCGGCGCGTACGACGTCATGGGGTCGAAGCATCTCGGCGCGGACATCAACCTGGCCTGGCCGACGGCGCAGGTCGCGGTCATGGGCGCGCAGGGCGCGGCGAACATCGTGCACCGCAAGACACTCGCCGCGGCCGCCGCCGACGGCAAGGACGTCGACGCGTTGCGGGCCGAGCTGATCCAGGAGTACGAGGACACCCTCCTGAACCCGTACGCGGCGGCCGAGCGTGGCTACGTCGACTCGGTGATCGTGCCCGCGCACACCCGCGGCCACATCGCGAAGGCGCTCTCGCTGCTCCAGGGCAAACGAGAGTCGCTGCCGCCCAAGAAGCACGGGAACATCCCGCTGTGACCGCGCCCGAAACCCCGCTGCTGCGCGTCGTCCGGGGCAACCCGGACGACGCCGAGCTCGCCGCGCTCACCGCCGTCGTCGCGGCGGCGGCGAGCGCGCGGGCACCGGAACCGGCGCCGAAACGGGATTCGTGGTGGGCGGACAAGGCTTCGCTCGTACGAGCCCCGCTCGCCCCCAGCGAGGGAGCTTGGCGGGCTTCGGCGCTTCCTCGCTGAGACGGCTCGGCGAACAACGCGGATCGGCCTTCCGCGGGCTATCGTGACAGTCCTCCTCGACCGCGATCGCCCCAGAAAGCCGTGCGTGACGAACCAGGACCACCTCTCCACCGAGTTGCGCCGTCTGCGCAAGGCCGCCGGGCTATCCGGTACCGAAGCGGCGAAACTCGCCGGCCTCAGCCAGTCGAAGATCTCGCGGGTCGAGACCGGCGCGTTCATGCCGACAGAGGACCAGGTCGTCGCGCTGTGCCGCCTCTATCGCGCGCCCGCGAAGGTCCGGCGGACGCTGGTCGCGATCACCCGGGACCTGCGCGAAGAGGCTTCGTCCGCCCGCGTCGTCCTCCAGCGCGGTGCCTGGCGGATGCAGCAGCGCATCGGCAAGATCGAGACGGCTTCCGCCCGCATCCGGGGTTTCCAGCCGACCATCGTGTTCGGCCTCCTCCAGACGCGCGACTACATCACCGCGCTGTTCGGCGATTCCCTGCCCGAGGACGAACGCGACCAGACGGTCGAGGCCAGGCTGGAGCGCCAGCGGATCCTCGACTCGAACCGTGAGTTCCACTTCGTGCTGACCGAAGGCGCCCTGCGCTGGAACATGGGCGGAGCGGCGACCATGCTGGCCCAGCTCGGCCACCTCATCGAGGTGTCCCGCCGCGGCCGGGTGCGGCTGGGCGTGATCCCGTGGACCACGCCGGTGTCGGTCCCCGTCCTCCACGGTTTCGACATCTACGACTCGCGCGCGGTGCTCCTCGGGACGCAGACGGCCACGGCGCTCGTCACGGACGAACGCGAAGTCGCCGACTACGAGAAGAACTTCGCCGAAGTCGAGCGCTACGCCACTTACGACGACATCGCCTGTTCGCATCTGGCGCGGATCGCCGCCGACTACCGAGAGCTCGCGGTCTGACCACTTCGGTGACCTAAGACCCTTTGCGCTATGCACCCCGGGAGTGCATCGTGAGTAAAGCAGCTGTCGGTGAAGGCCCCATTCCGTGCGCCGAACGCGATCACCGAAGCCGTTCACCGACGAGCGGACACAGATCACCCGATCTCGCCAACCTTGCTGCCGCGCAACCCGTCTACTTGCCGAAACAGTCACTGGGGAAAGGGCCTCCGATGACCACCTGGCACGAGAACATGACCGGCTGGCACAAGTCGACCTACACGCACTGGGAAGAGAACGCCTGCGTCGAGGTCGGCACCGCGCCCGGCCTCGTGGGGATCCGGGACACCAAGCAGTGGGCACTGCCGGACGAGACCCGGCCGATCCTGGTGCTCCCGGCCGAATCCTTCGCCGCGCTCCTCGAACACCTCGGACGATGAACGACGTCGCCGAGCCGTACATGGTCCACGATCCGCGGGAGATGGCGGGCCAGCTGATCAACGGCAACTGGATCGTCGCGCGGTGGGAGCACCTCGGCGAGGACGAGGATCTCGACCGCTGGACCGCCGTCCTGCGGGAGCACTGCGAAGAACTCGACGTCGATCCGTACGTCATCAACATCCCGCGAAAGAGCCTGACGATCGTCTTCAACGGCGCACTTCCCGCGCCGACGTTCGAACAGCTGGAGAACTCGATCGCGGCCATCGAGTACCACCGCTTCCTCGAACGTGAAATCGGGCCGAGACCGCTGAACTAGCGTCTTCCGCCCCCAGACACGCGAGTCGCACCTCCAGACACGCGAGTCACGCCTTCAAACACGCGAGTCACGCCCCCAGACCCCGGGCTCCACCCTCCGCCACTTGCGCTCGAACCATGCGTGCCATATATTCCACGCGGAATAATCAGCGAGGAATCCTCCGAGAGGGGCATCATGGCCGCGAAGCTCACCCCGCTCGCCATGGCGGTGCTGGAACTGCTGCACGAGCGGCCCATGCATCCGTACGAGATGGCGCAGCTGATGCGCGAGCGCTTCGTCAACACCCGCGTCAAGGTGAAGGCGGGCTCGCTCTACCACACGGTGGATCGCCTGGTGCAGAACGGTTTCGTCGAGGTCGTCGAGACCCAACGGGACGGGAAACGCCCCGAACGCACCGTGTACACGATGACGGAAACCGGTCGCGACGAGTTCGTCGATCGCGCGCAGGACATGCTGGCCACTCCCGCCGAGGAGTACCCCGAGTACCTCAGCGCGCTCGCCGTCATCGACGACCTCGGCCTGGAAATGTCGCTCACCCAGCTCAAGCACCGGGTGCTGCGGCTGCAGGCCGCCATCGCCTCCGACCAGGTCGTTCTCGAAAACCTGGTCAACGAGCACAAGCTTCCCGAGATCTATTGGCTCGACTGGTCCTACGCCACCGCGCGGCGGGCCTTCGAGCTCGAATGGACCCAAAAACTGGTCGAAGACCTGGAATCCGGCCGTATCCGGTTCCAGGGGCACTGCAAGCCACAACTGAACCTGGTCACCGAGGACGACAGCGATGAACGCAAGACAAGCTAACCCCTGGGCCGCGCTCTCCGCGCTGTGCCTGGGTTTCTTCATGATCCTGCTGGACACCACGATCGTTTCGACCGCGATTCCCGCGATGCTGCGCGAACTCGGCGCCGGGCTGAACGCGATCGTCTGGGTGATCAGCGTCTACCTGCTCACGTACGCCGTGCCGATGCTGTTCGCCAGCCGGCTCGGCGACCGCTTCGGCCCGAAACGCGTCTACCTGGCCGGGCTCGTGGTGTTCACGCTGGCCTCGTTGTGGTGCGGCCTGTCCGGTTCGGTCGAGATGCTGATCGCGGCTCGCGCGGTACAAGGCCTCGGCGCCGCTTTGATGACGCCGCAGACCCTCGCGTTCATCAGCCATCTGTTCCCGCCGTCTAAACGTGGCCCGGCGATGGGGCTTTGGAGCGGCGTCGCGGGGATCGCGGCCATCGTCGGCCCGGTGCTCGGCGGCGTGCTCGTCGACCATCTCGGCTGGGAATGGATCTTCTTCGTCAACCTGCCGGTCGGCGTGGTCGCGCTCGCGCTGGCGCTGCTCAAGGTGCCGGACTGGCAGCCGAAGCATTCGCATTCCTTCGACGTCCCCGGAATCCTGCTCTCCGGCGCCGGTCTGTTCTGCGTCGTCTACGGCGTCCAAAATGGACAGCACTACGACTGGGGACGTGTTTTCGGGCCGGTCACCGTGTTCGAGATCATCGGCGCCGGGATCGCGTTGCTGGTCGCCTTCGTGGTGTGGCAACGGTTCAACCGCAAGGAACCGTTGCTGCCGCTGGGTGTTTTCGCGAACCGCAACTTCTCGGCCGGGGCGCTGACCTCGGTCACCGTCGGCTTCGCGATGACCGGCATGTTCCTGCCGCTGGTGATCTACATCCAGGCCGTGCTCGGCGAGACGCCGACGATGTCCGGCCTGCTGTTCGCGCCGATGTCGTTGCTGGCCGGCATGATCGGCCCGTTCGTCGGCCGTGCTTCGGACAAGGTCAACGGGAAGATCCTGCTGATCGTCGGGCTCACCGCGCTCGCCGCGGGAATGGTCCTGGTGGCACTGATCGCACGGGCGGACGCGAACGCTTGGTCGCTCACCCCGGCGCTGCTGGTGGCAGGCCTCGGAATCGGGTTCATCTTCGCGCCGATGGGCAATCTGGCGATGAGTTCGGTCGAACCGCGGCTCGTCGGGACCGCGTCGGGCATCTTCAACACCGCCCGGCAGGTCGGCGGCGTGCTCGGCAGCGCGGCCGTCGGTGTGCTGCTGCAGGCGCGGATCAGCGCTTCGATCGCCGATGAGGCGACGTCGGCCGCGAGCGCGTTGCCGGAGCAGTACCGGGCGCCGTTCGCGGAAGGCGTGGCGAAGGCCGCGGAATCGACCGGGGAGTTCGGCTCGTCCGGACCGGCCGCGTTCCCCGGCCTGCCGTCCGGTGTCGCCGAGCAGGCTCAGCGGCTCGCGCTCGAATCGGTCCACAATGGACTCACCGACGCGGCACGGGTGACACTGCTGCTGCCGGCCGCGATCCTCGTGCTGGGCGTGCTCGCCGCGCTCACCATGCGGCGCCCTGCTCCGCGGGTTCCGCACGCGCCGGTGCCCGAACCCACCGCCAGCGCCGCCTGACCCTCTTGCCGCGTTTAGTCCTCTGAATGCGGTTCGTGGGCCATCACGGGTGCGATGAACGGTCCGTTCCTGGCAAATTTCGCCAGGAACGGACCGTTCCTCATCCGCGGGAGGGCGGAAGCTACCGGCGGTACCGCAGGCCGTAGCCGTACGGGTACAGCGCCTTCTTGCCGTCGCCGACGTTCACCGGTTCCTGCGCCGCGCTGGTCGGCCAGCTGAACGTCAGCTTCCCGGTCGGGTTGTAGTCGCCGTAAAGGACATCGGCGACACCGGCGCCTTCACTGCCCGGGAGCCAGGCCGCGACCAGTCCGTCGAACCGCGGCAGCTGGGCGGCGATGTCGAGCGGGCGCCCGGACACGGTCACCACGACGACCGGGACTCCGGTGCTCTTCAGCTTGGCGATCGTGGCGAGGTCTTCCGCGTCGAGTCCGAAGCCGTTCGGCCGGTCTCCCTGTCCTTCGGCGTACGGCGTTTCGCCCACCACGGCGACCGCGACCCGGTAGCTGCCGTCGATTCCGTCACCCTCACGGTCATAGGTCACCGTGGTTCCCTTCCCCGCCCCCGACTTGATGCCGTCGAGGATGGTCGTGCCCGGGATCACCGGGCCGCTCTGTCCCTGCCAGGTGAGCGTCCAGCCGCCCGCCTGGTTGCCGATGTCGTTCGCGTTCTTGCCCGCGACGAAGATCTTGTTGTTCTTCTTCGCCAGCGGCAGCACACCGTCGTTCTTCAGCAGCACCTGGGATTCACGGACGGCCTGCCGGGCCAGTTCGCGGTGTTCCTTGCTGCCGAACGTCTTCTGGAGCGATCGGTCGGTGTACGGGTGCTCGAACAGGCCGAGCTCGAACTTCTCCGCCAGGATGCGGCGGTTCGCGTCGTCGATCCGGTCGCGCGAGACGCGGCCCGCCTCGACTTCGGCCTTGAGGTAGGCGATGAACTGCGGCGCGTCCCACGGGACCATGAACATGTCGATGCCCGCGTTGACCGACAACCGCACTTCTTCGGGAGTGAAGCCCTCCTTGCCGTCGATCTGGTTGATCGCGTTGTAATCCGAGATCACCAGCCCGGAGAACCGCAGTTCCTTCTTGAGGACGTCGGTGATCAGGTACTTCTGGGCGTGCATGCGCACCCCCTGGAAACTGGAGAACGAGATCATCACCGAGCCGACGCCGCGCTCGATCGCCTCGCGGAACGGCGGCAGGTGGATCTGCCGCAGTTCGCGTTCGCTGATCTGGGTGTCGCCTTGGTCGACGCCGTTCGTCGTGCCGCCGTCGCCGACGTAGTGTTTCGCGGTCGCGAGCACCGATCCCGGTTTGTCGCCGAGCCTGCGCCCTTGAAGCCCGGTGATGGCCGACGCGTTCGCGATGGCGTCACGCGGGGATTCACCGAAGGATTCGTAGGTCCGGCCCCAACGATCGTCGCGGGCGACGCACAGACACGGCGAAAAGTCCCACTGCGGCCCGGTTCCGGCGACTTCCAGCGCCGTCGCGCGGCCGATCTTCTCGACCAGGCGCGGATTGTTCGCGGCGCCGAGGCCGATGTTGTGCGGGAAGATCGTGGCGCCGTACACGTTGTTGTGGCCGTGCACGGCGTCGACGCCGTAGAGCGTGGGAATGCCGAGCGGCGTCGAAACGGCGGCCTTCTGATACGAGTCGACCATGTCGGCCCACCCGTTCGGCGTGTTGCTCTCCGGCACTGAGCCACCGCCGGAGAGCAGGGACCCCAGTTTGAGCGCGGCGGCCTGATCGGGCGTGACCGCGCCGCGTTCGGCCTGCGTCATCTGGCCGATCTTGTCGTCGAGACTCATCCGCTCGAGCAGGTCGTTCACCCGCGCGGAGGTCGAGGCGTGGGGGTTCTTGTAGACCGGCCCCGGGGCGGCCGAAGCCGGCGCCGCGAGGGCCGAACCGGCCAGGAGCAGGCCTGCGAGCACTGTGGTTTGCGTCGTGCGAAGAGATCTTCTGACGCGGAGGCGGGACGACATCGGTTCCTCCGTAGCTCGAACAATCCATATGTTGCGCGCCACAACAAACTAACTCCACGTCCGGGTGTTCCAGGTCACAATCAGGCAACGGCGAGCCGTCGAGTACCTTCCTCACGTGCGTTTCGTTCTCGCGTCCCAGTCCCCCGCCCGCCTCGGTGTCCTGCGGTCCGCCGGCTTCGATCCGAGCGTCGTCGTATCCGGCGTCGACGAGGACGCCGTCGCCGCGTCCCTGACCGATCCGGACCCCGAGGAGCTGGTCCGCGCGCTCGCCGCCGCGAAGGCCGAAGCGGTTTTCGAGGCGCTCGGCGACCACACCGACATGGTCATCGTGGGCTGCGATTCGATGCTGTCGATCAACGGCGAGATGGTCGGGAAACCGATCACGCCGGAAGCCGCGCGCGAGCGCTGGGCGTCGATGGCGGGTAAAACCGGTGAACTTCTGACCGGCCACGCGATCATCCGCGTCGAGAACGGCGAGAGGACGAAGGAAGCGTCGGGCACCGAAGGCACCACGGTTCGCTTCGGCACACCGTCGCAAGAAGAGATCGAGGCGTACATCGCTTCCGGGGAGCCGCTTCAGGTGGCCGGCGGCTTCACCCTGGACGGGCTCGGCGGCTGGTTCATCGAGGGGATCGACGGCGATTTCTCGAGTGTCATCGGGATCAGCCTGCCGCTGACCCGGCGTTTGCTGGCGGAGGTCGGCGTGAGCGTCGTCGAGCTGTGGACCCGTCCCGCATCCTGAGACGACTCCCACACGATCGGGTGATCCGGAAGAGTCCTGCCTCGCCGAACGTTCTTCACGTTCGGGAAATCAGGAAACTTTCACGCACCGGAGTCGCCCCGTGTCTTTCATTCGGACCTACACAAGGCCAAGGGTCTTCGCGGCGGCGGTCCTCGGCTCGCTAGTCGTGGGCGCCCTGCTCGGCGTGCTCGCCAGGACGACCGAGGCGAGCTGGCTGACCGACCTGCTCGACCAGATCGGCACGATCTTCACGACGCTGCTGCAGATCGCGGTGATCCCGCTGGTCTTCACGGCGATCGTGGTCGGCATCAACAGCCTGCGCAACCTCGGCGGCGGCAAGAAGGCCGCCCGGCTGGGCGGCAAGACCGTGCTGTGGTTCGCGATCACCTCGTTCATCGCGTCGCTGATCGGTATCGCCGTCGCGAAGCTGTTCAACCCGGGCAGCGGCGGCCTCGGCGAAGGTGTCGCCGCGACCGCGAAGAACGCGGACAAGGCCACCAAGAGCGTCGACAACTGGGGCTCCTGGAGCGCCTTCATCGAAGGCTTCCTGCCGAAGAACTTCTTCGCCGCCTTCACCGAAGGCTCGACGCTTCAGGTGCTGTTCCTCGCCGTGCTGATCGGCGCGGCGGCCTACAGCCTCGGTGACAAGGCCAAGCCGTTCGTCGACTTCACCACCAGCGTCTTCGAGATCATCCAGCGCTACCTCGGCTGGATCGTCCGGCTCGCCCCGATCGGCATCATCGGCCTGATCGGCGCCGCGGTCTCGAACTACGGTGACGCCCTGTTCCGGCCGCTGTTGTCCACCACTCTCGCGGTTTACGCCGGCTGCTTGCTGGTGCTGCTGGTGGTCTACCCGATCCTGCTGCAGTTCGTGGCGAAGGTCAGCCCGCTGAAGTTCTTCTCGAAGGCGGGCACGGCGATCCAGTTCGCGTTCGCTTCGCAGTCTTCGGCCGCGACGCTGCCCCTCACCCGGCAGTCCGCCGTGAACCTGGGCGTCCAGCCCGCGTACGCCGCCTTCGCGACTCCGCTGGGCAGCGCCACGAAGATGGACGGCTGCGCCGCGGTGTTCCCCGCGATCGGCGCCATCTTCATCGCGAACCTGTCCGGTGTCTCGCTGAACATCTGGCAGTACGTCGGGATCGTCGTGGTCGCCGTGCTCGGCGCGCTGGCCACCGCGGGCACCACCGGCTGGCTGACCGCGCTGACCCTGACCACCGCGTTCATCGGCCTCGACGCGCAGCAGGTGGCGCTCGGGATCGCGCTGATCTACTCGGTGAACCCGATCATGGACATGATGCGGACCGCGACCAACGTCGCCGGCCAGATCGTCGTGCCGGTGGTCGTCGCTCGCGGCGAAGGCCTCCTGGACGACGACGTGCTCAACTCGCCGACGGACCCTTCGCCCACTTCCGACGGCGAAGCGGCTACTACGTCGGCGAAAGAGCCTGCCGCTGCTGGGGCCTGAGGTTCTTTAAGTCCGTGAAGGCCTCCTTCCCTACCCTCACGGTAGGGAAGGAGGCCTTCACGGACTTCACGCTCCGAGGACCGGCCGCCACCTGCGAAAAGTGAGCAAGGGACCTTTGCTACCACTTACCTCGACATTGAGAGAAGTGGTAGCAAAGGTCCCTTGAGCCCTCTCAAGGGCAGGCCCGCAGATCCGCCTTCGTCAGCCGGACATCCGGCCAGCCCCGCAGCTCCGACGGCGCGGTGTACCGCCGCGTGCAGCCCACGGAACCGCGCGCGACGTCGTAGACCTCCGCGAGCACCGGCGCCGCCTGGCAGCGCGCCGAACCGGACTGCGCGCCGGGACACTCGTGCCGCACGACAATGACGTCCGCGATCCCGTCGGCGGTCACGTCGCCGAGGGAGACCGTCCCGGCGTCAGAGAAATACGGCTTCCCGGTGTCCCGCCAGATCCCGCCGCGCGCGACGAACAGTTCTCCCGCCGTACCGCCGCCCGTCTCACCGCGCACCAGGCACACCGGCGTCGCGCCGTCGACACAGCGCAAAGAATCGCCCTTCAGGGTGACCCCCATGTCGTTGATCATCAGCGGGTACACGGTGTCCGCCCCGATCCGGACCACCCCTTGCTTCCCCGCGTCGTCGGCCAGCAGCACGACGGGCAGCCCGCCGACGGTCATCGCGCCGATCTCCCGGCAGGCCGAATCGCCGCAGTCGGCACCGGGAGCGGTCGGGGCCCCGTCCGAAACGGGAGGCACGCCGGGGTCTCCGGCAGGTGCCGGAGCGGCCGGGCGGAGCAGGATCACGGCCACGATCACGCCCGCCGTCACCACCGCCGCCAGCAGTGCGGTGAACAGCACGGATCGCGGCGCCCGCGCTTCCTGAGTCCGCATATCCGAGAGCGTAAGTGATCTAGCGCAGAGTGCACGTCTATGTTGTTCCTGTGACGAATCCCGGACTGCCCAACGCACTGTTCCTCCCCACGGCGAAAAAGCCGAAGGACTTCACGAGCGCGGAGATCGAACTCCGCGCGACCAAAGACGGCCGGATGGCGTTGATCGCCTTCAGTTCCGTCGAGCGTCTGGTCGAGTGCTGCGGGCCGCATCAGCCTTGGGCACTGGTGAAATCCGAGCACCTCGGCCGCGTCCACCAGGCTCAGCCGTATGACCTGATCGTGCTCGACTCCGACCTTCCGGAAGAACTGCGGCACCGCGAAGCGCTGGTGTAAGGCCTCATAGAAGAACTGAGACGGCGCGATCGACTGCTATAAACAGTGTCACCGGGTGGCCTTGCTCTCACTAATCGGGGCGGGAACTTCCGTAAACTGCTGCCGAGCCGCATCGGGGCGGCCCGACGTGCGAACGCAGGAGGTACGGCGTGACCGAGCAGGCCGGCACAGGTGGTCCGGTGACCAAGATCCTGATCGCGAACCGCGGGGAAATCGCAGTACGGGTGATCAGGGCGGCGAAGGACGCCGGGCTGACCAGCGTGGCCGTCTACGCCGATCCCGATCGTGACGCACCCCATGTGCGCCTCGCGGACGAGGCCTTCGCCCTCGGCGGCACCACCGCGGCCGAGAGCTACCTCGTCTTCGACAAGCTGCTCGACGCCGCCAAGCGCTCGGGCGCGGACTCGGTCCACCCCGGCTACGGGTTCCTCTCCGAGAACGCGGACTTCGCCCAGGCGGTGATCGACGCCGGGCTGACCTGGATCGGGCCGAGCCCGCAGGCCATCCGCGACCTCGGCGACAAGGTCACCGCGCGCCATATCGCGCTGCGCGCCGGTGCCCCGCTCGTGCCCGGGACGAAGGACCCCGCCGCGAACGCCGACGAGATCGTGGCCTTCGCCGACGAGCACGGCCTGCCGGTGGCGATCAAGGCGGCGTTCGGCGGCGGCGGCCGCGGCCTGAAGGTCGCCCGCACCCGTGAAGAGATCCCGGAACTCTTCGAATCGGCGACGCGTGAAGCGATCGCCGCCTTCGGGCGTGGCGAGTGCTTCGTCGAGCGCTACCTGGACAAGCCGCGCCACGTCGAGGCGCAGGTCCTCGCCGACCAGCACGGCAACGCCATCGTCGTCGGCACCCGCGACTGCTCGCTGCAGCGCCGCCACCAGAAGCTGGTCGAGGAGGCGCCCGCGCCGTTCCTGACCGACGAGCAGCGCAAGCGCATCCACGAATCCGCGAAGGCGATCTGCAAGGAAGCCGGCTACTACGGCGCCGGGACGGTCGAGTACCTCGTCGCCGTCGACGGCACGATCTCGTTCCTCGAGGTCAACACGCGGCTGCAGGTCGAGCACCCGGTGTCCGAGGAGACCACGGGCCTCGACCTCGTGCGCGAGATGTTCCGCATTGCGCGCGGCGAAAAGCTGCGCATCACCGAGGACCCGGAACCGCGCGGCCACTCGATCGAATTCCGCATCAACGGTGAGGACGCCGGCCGCGGCTTCCTGCCCGCGCCCGGCACCGTGACGAGGTTCGTCGCGCCCAGTGGCCCCGGCGTCCGCGTCGACTCGGGTGTCGAGTCCGGCAGTGTCATCGGCGGCCAGTTCGACTCGATGCTCGCGAAGCTGATCGTCACCGGGTCCGACCGGCAGAACGCGCTCGAGCGCAGCCGTCGCGCGCTGGCCGAGATGGTCGCCGACGGGATGGCGACGGTCCTGCCGTTCCACCGCGTGATCGTGGACGACCCGGCCTTCATCGGCGACGAGAACGGTTTCAGCGTCCACACCCGCTGGATCGAGACCGAGTTCGAGAACAAGATCGAGCCGTTCGTGGCACCGGAAACCGTCGAGGCCGAGGAAGAGCAGCCTCGGCAGAACGTCGTCGTCGAGGTCGGCGGGCGTCGTCTCGAAGTGTCGCTCCCCGGCGGTTTCTCCCTCGACGCCGGCGGCGGGACGGCCGTGAAGGCCAAGCCGCGCAAGCGCGCGGGCGGCACCAAGGCCGCGGTGAGCGGCGACGCGGTGACCGCGCCGATGCAGGGCACCATCGTCAAGGTCGCCGTCGAAGAGGGCCAGCAGGTCGAAGCGGGCGAGCTGGTCGTCGTGCTCGAGGCGATGAAGATGGAGAACCCGGTCACCGCGCACAAAGCGGGCACCGTGACCGGACTTTCGGTCGAGGTCGGCGCCGCGGTGACGCAGGGAACCCAGCTGTTCGAGCTCAAAGACTGATCCACCGGCACGTCCCGGTGAGTCCACGGTGAACTCACCGGGACCGGTGGGTCAGCAGTACTGCTTCTCCACGTGGATGTCCTGGTCGGTACTGATCTTGTACCACCAGCCGGCCTTGCCCTTCCAGTCCTCGTCCCACCAGAAGCCGGGGAAGGTCCAGGTGGACAGCGTGCCCTTGGCCTTGCACTTGACGTAGACGCCGTCCCAGTCCTGGTCCTTCGGGGTCTTCTGACCGGGCTTGAGCCGCCGCCACTCGGTGCCGGGCTTCGGCCCGTTCGAGTTGAACGTGCGGATCGCCCAGATGTCGTGATCGGACTTGTTGAGCACCGTGCCGCAGATCTTGCCCAAGCAACCGTGGCGCACCTCGGCATCGCCCTCCGGCGAGGTCGTGGCACTCGCCGACGCCACACCCAGCGGCAGCGCGGCGACCGCGATCCCGGCCGCCAGCGCGACCTTGGTGATGAACTTCCGCATGAGGTCCCCCTCTCTCGATCACGCCCGGTTCCCGGACGCGTGACCAGGGTGAAGGGCACGACGCGGCCGCTACAACACGTTTGCGCCCAGGCGAAAAGACTGACGAATGTCGTGGTCGACGGGACCTCGCTCGGCCTATTCTCGAAAGAGTGAGCGAGGTTCCGTCTCCGCGGCTGCGGATCAGTGATCAGGATCGCGAGTCCGCGTTGACCGCGCTCGGCGAGCACATGACCGTCGGCAGGATCGACATCGACGAGTTCGGCGAACGGTCCGCCCGGATCACCGCCGCCAAGACCCGCGGCGAGCTGTCCGAGGTCTTCCTCGACCTCCCCGAACCGCACCCGCGCTTCGACGCGCCCCAGGCCGCCGTGAGCGCACCGGAGAAACCGGCGAGGTCGTGGGCCGACATCTCGCCGGCGCAACGCGTCATGGGCGCGTTGCTGCCGATCCTCTTCATCGCCACCATCGCGCTGATCATCACCACCGGTGTCACCTGGTGGTTCATCCTCGTCCCGATCGGGATCAGCGCCGTCGGCGAGGGGATCTGGGGCAAGGGCTGGGAGAACTCCCACAAGAAGCTCGGGAAGCAGCGTCGGCGGGAACTCGACGGCTGATCCGCCCGTAGACTCGGGACGTGAGTGCCGAGAGACCGGACATGCGGCTGAGCGACGCCGAACGCCAAGACGCGCTCGAAGCGCTGGAAGAGCATGTCCGCACCGGCAGACTCGACCTCGACGAGTTCGGTTCGCGGTCGGCGAAGGTCAGCGCCGCGAGGATGGTGAGCGAACTCGAACCGCTGTTCACGGATCTGCCGTCGCCCCGGCCCGCCGCGCTGCTCCCCCTGCCGCCGATGCCCGGCGTCGCGCAGGCGTCCGCGAAGAACGAGATCCAGCCGTCGAAATGGCTGACGGCCAGTGCCGTGCCGATCGCCGCCGCGGTCGCGATCGCGCTGTTCTTCTTCACCCGGGGGACGTTCCTGGTCTTCCTGTTGCCGCTCGCGGTCGCGCTGATCATGAGCCGCCGTCGCTGAAGCGCCGGTTACCCTCGAAGGGTGGAACCGGTGGAGATCAACGCGGGCGAGTACTACCTGCGGCAACTGCGGGCCGACAAGGCCCTCGACGACCGTCCGGCGCTGGTCGCGGCCTTCGCCGACCCGACGCATCGCAAGTACGTCCTGAACTACCGATTACGGGACCTCGACGAGGCGACCGAGTACGTCGCGCTGCGCACCGCCCAATGGGCGGGTGACGAGCGCTGTTCCTGGGCGGTGGCCGAGCCGACGACCGGGGATCTGCTGGGCGAGGTCGGCCTGCGGGATCTCGATCTCGACGCCGGATACGCGGAGGCGTCGGTCTGGGTGCGCGCGGCGTCGCGGGGCAAGGGCGTCGCGAGCACGGCGCTCAACGCGGCCCTGCGCTTCGGGTTCGGCGGGCTCGGCCTGCGCGAGGTCAGCTACCGCTACGAGGAGACGAACGAGGTGTCGGCCTCGGTCGCCCGCAAATGCGGGTTCACCCTGGTCGGGCCCGAGCTGGAGCCGGCCCCGACCGGGGAACGCCTCATCCGCTGGCGCCGCACCGCCTGATCGCGTCGCGTTTAGCGGGCTAAACGCGACGCGGCTGGTCAGAAGGGGTAGGTGGGCGGCGGGTTCCGGACGGTGACCCAGCGGGTCTCGGTGAACGCCTCGACGTTCGCCGCCGCACCGCCGAAACGGCTTCCGGTGCCCGAAGCGGCGACGCCGCCGAAGGGACTGTTCGCCTCGTCGCTGACGGTCTGGTCGTTGATGTGCACGATCCCGGTCGGCACGCGGTCCGCGAGCTCCAGTCCTTTGAGGACATCGCGGGTGACGATCCCCAGCGAAAGCCCGTACTCGCTCGCCGTCGCGAGACGGATGGCCTCCTCCGCGTCGGAGAACCGCACAACCGGTGCGACCGGGCCGAAGATCTCCTGCGCGACCGCGGGCGCCGTCGGCGGCACGTCGGCGAGCACCGTCGCCGAGTAGAACAGCCGGTCGTATTCGGCGCCGGCCGCGACCCGCGCCCCCGCCGCCACGCTGGCGGTGACCAGTTCGTGGATCTTGTCCCGCTGCCCGGCGTCGATGATCGGCCCGAGCGCGACCTCGTCCCGGGCCGGGTCGCCCACGCGCAACGCGGACGCCTTCGCCGCCAGCCGCTCGACGAAGTCGTCGTACAGCCGCTCGTGCACGAGGTGCCGCCCGGTGGTCATGCAGATCTGGCCCTGGTGGAAGAACGAGCCGAACGCGGCGACTCCGGCGGCTTCGTCGACGTCCGCGTCGTCGAGCACGATGAGCGCGGAGTTCCCGCCCAGCTCAAGATGTGCTCGCTTCAAATGCTTTCCGGCGAGTTCGCCGACCTTGCGCCCGGCGCCGGTCGACCCGGTGAACGAGATGACCCGCACGGCCGGATGCGTCACCAACGTCTCGCCGACGTCCGCGCCACCCGGCAGCATCTGCAGCACCCCCGGCGGCAGGCCCGCTTCTTCGAAGATCCGCGCGAGGACCACGCCGCCGGTGACGGCGGTGCGCGGATCCGGCTTCAGGATGACCGCGTTCCCCAGCGCGAGCGCCGGGGCGACCGAGCGGATACCCAGGATGATCGGCATGTTGAACGGCGAGATCACCGCGACGACACCGGCCGGGACGCGGCGCGCCATCGAAAGCCGCGGTTCTTCGCTAGGCAGGAGTTCGCCGTACGGACGGCCGGGCAGGGCCGCCGCTTCATAGCATTCCTGCTCCGCGACATGCAGCGAAAAGCCCGCGACACCCGGCACGGCGCCGACCTCGCGGACGTTCCACCAGCGGATCTCGTCGGCGTACTCCGACCACAGCCGGGCCGCCTTGCGCAGGACGGCGGCCCGTTGGACATGCGGTGTCGCCGCCCAAGCCCGTTGTGCCTCGGCCGCCGTTTCCGCCGCCTTCGCGGCGTCTGTGGCCGAGGCCATCCCGATGCTTCCCAGGACCGCGCCCGTCGCGGGCTCCGTGACCTCCCGGGTGCCGCCGGTACCGGGGGCCCACGAGCCGCCGGCGAAGATCCGGTCCGTCCACGTCGACGAGTCGAGAAACACCACAGGGCCACCTTCCGTCTCAGGAAGGCCCGACGCTATGCCAGATTCACTCGATCAGGCAACGATCTCTGCGCGCCTGGCACACCACTCGGCGGCAGGGATCAACTGACCGGCTCGATGATCCCCGAGCGCGCTTCCGGAGCGGCGGAGCGCAACGCGTCGGCGGCCTCGTCGCTCGGCTGCGACTGGGACTCCCGTTCCGCGTCGACCCGCGCCTTGTACACCTCGACTTCGCGCTTCTCCTCGTCCTTCGACCAGCCGAGCACCTCGCCCACCAGCGTGGCGACCTGGGCGGCACAGTCGACGCCGCGGTGCGCGTACTCGATCGAGATCCGAGTCCGGCGCGCGAGCACGTCTTCCAGGTGAAGCGCGCCCTCGTGGCTGGCCGCGTAGACGACCTCGACACCGAGGTAGTCCGGAGCGTGCTCCAGCGGCTTCAGCAGTTCCGGACGTCCTTCGCCGAGCGCGAGGACCTCGTGCACCATCGAGCCGTACCGGTCGAGCAGGTGACGCACGCGGTACGGGTGCAGCCCGTGCTCGCCCGCCAGATGATCGGCCTGGTTCACCAGCGCGTGGTAGCCGTCGGCGCCCAGCAGCGGCACCTTGTCCGTGATGGACGACTGCGGCCTGCCCGGAAGGTCGACGGCCGCGGCGTCGACGGCGTCGGCCGCCATCACCCGGTACGTCGTGTACTTGCCGCCCGCGATCGCGACCAGTCCCGGTGCGACCCGCGCGACCGCGTGCTCACGCGAAAGTTTCGACGTCTCTTCGCTTTCTCCGGCGAGCAAAGGCCGGAGTCCCGCGTAGACCCCTTCGATGTCGTCGTGCGTGAGCGGGGTCGCCAGCACGGTGTTGACGTGTTCGAGGAGATAGTCGATGTCGTGCTTCGTCGCGGCGGGATGCGCGAGATCGAGGTTCCAGTCGGTGTCGGTGGTCCCGACGATCCAGTGGTTGCGCCACGGGATCACGAACAGCACGGATTTCTCGGTGCGCAGGATCATGCCCGATTCCGAGACGATCCGGTCGCGCGGGACGACGATGTGCACGCCCTTGCTCGCCCGCACCCGGAACCGGCCGCGGCCACCGGAAAGGCGCTGCAGTTCGTCGGTCCACACGCCGGTGCAGTTGACCACCGCGGAGGCGTGGATCTCGGTCTCGCGGCCGTCCTCGACGTCGCGCACGCGGACACCGGAAATCCGGTCCGCCTCGCGGAGGAAACCGACCACCTGGGTGGAAGTGCGCACGACGGCGCCGTAGTGCGCGGCGGTGCGGGCGACGGTCATCGTATGCCGCGCGTCGTCGGATTGCGCGTCGTAGTAACGGATCCCGCCGATCAACGCGGAGCGCTTCAGCGCCGGGACCATCCTCAGCGCACCCGCGCGGCTCAGGTGTTTCTGGCCGGGGACCGACCGCGCGCCGCCCATCGTGTCGTACATCAGCAGGCCGGCCGCGGTGTACGGACGTTCCCAGATGCGGTGGGTCAGCGGGTACAGGAAGCTGACCGGCTTCACCAGATGCGGGGCGATCGTGGTCAGCATCAGCTCGCGTTCCCGCAGGGCTTCCCGCACCAGACCGAATTCCAGCTGTTCGAGGTAACGGAGCCCGCCGTGGAAGAGCTTGCTGGACCGGCTCGACGTGCCCGAGGCGAGGTCGCGCGCTTCGACGAGGGCGACCCGCAGGCCGCGTGTCGCGGCGTCGAGCGCCGTGCCCGCCCCGACCACTCCGCCGCCGATGACGACGAGGTCGAATTTGTCCTCACCCAGCCGCTGCCAAGTCTCTTCCCGCTTGAGCGGTCCCAGCCTGGCGGGGCTGTTTTCGGCTTCGCGCTGAGAGCTTGCCACGTGACATTCCTCCTTGTGCCGCTGTGGCTCCAGCATCGCACGATCGGCCGCGACCGGTCCGTTATGCGGGTGACACGTGTGGCGTAACCCTCGTCGATCTTGGAAGGATTGGTTCCCGCGGTGCCTGGAAGGAACAAATACGCGACGGTAACGTGCCACGGACGTGGGTCGGCAAGGGCGCCGTAGCACACCGTGTTCGACCCTGCGCGGAATGTCCAAAGTGGAGGTCAAGCGGTGAGTGCAGGAGCCATATTCGTCTGGGAGCTGCTGGGAACGGCGGTCCTGATTCTGTTGGGTAACGGCGTGGTCGCCAACCACGTGTTGCGGAAGAACAACGGCCACGGCGGCGGCGTCGTGTTGATCACCCTCGGGTGGGCGTTCGCGGTCTTCGCCGGTGCCAGCATCGCCGCGCCGAGCGGCGCGCACCTGAACCCCGCGGTGACCCTGGGGCTCGCCATCGCGGACAAGACGAAGTGGGCGGACGTCCCGATCTACTTCGCCGGGCAGATGGTCGGCGCGATCCTCGGCGCCGTGCTCTGCTGGGCCGCCTACAAGCTGCAGTTCGACGACCACCCGCAGCGCGACGAGACGCTCGGCATCTTCTCGACCGCGCCGCAGATCCCGAACAAGGCGTGGAACCTCGTCACCGAGATCATCGGCACCTTCGTGCTGGTCGCGTGGATCCTGCTCAGCCCGGTCTACGCCAACCCCACGGGTGAGGGCGGCACGCCGAACTTCGGCAACTCCGCGCTCGGCTACGCGGGTGTAGCGTTCGTCGTGCTGGTCATCGGCCAGTCCCTCGGTGGCCCGACCGGTTACGCCATCAACCCGGCCCGAGACCTCGGCCCCCGCATCGCGTACGCGTTCCTGCTGCCCATCAAGAACAAGGCCAACCCGAACTGGGGCTACTCCTGGATCCCGGTCGCCGGCCCGTTGGTCGGCGGTGCCCTGGCCGCCTTGCTGTTCCTCGCCGTCCACAACCTGACCTGAGACTGGAGCTTCGATGACTTCGTACGTAGCCGCGATCGACCAGGGCACCACGTCGACCCGCTGCATGATCTTCGACCACTCCGGCCGGGTGGTCGCCGTCGACCAGCGGGAACACGAGCAGATCTTCCCGAAGGCGGGCTGGGTCGAGCACAACGCCGAAGAGATCTGGGAGAACACGCGGGCCGTCGCCGCGGGCGCGCTGGCCAAGGGGGACCTGGTCGCGAGCGACATCGTCGCGGTCGGCATCACCAACCAGCGCGAGACCACGCTGGTCTGGGACCGCACCACCGGCAAGCCGGTGTACAACGCGATCGTCTGGCAGGACACCCGCACCGACAAGATCGTCAGCGACCTGGGCGCGCTCGGCGGCGGGCAGGAGCGCTACCGCGCGAAGGTGGGCCTGCCGCTGGCGACCTACTTCTCCGGACCGAAGATCAAGTGGATCCTCGACAACGTTGACGGTGCCCGCGCGCGGGCCGAAGCCGGTGACCTGATCTTCGGCAACATGGACACCTGGGTGCTGTGGAACATGACCGGCGGGGTCGACGGCGGCGTGCACGTCACCGATCCGACCAACGCGTCGCGGACCATGCTGATGGACCTCGACACGCTGGCCTGGGACGCCGAAATCGCCGAAGAGATGTCGATCCCGCTGTCGATGCTGCCGGAGATCCGGTCGTCGTCGGAGACCTACGGCAAGGTCCGGGAGAAGGGCGCGCTGGCCGGCGTCCCGATCTCGGGCATCCTGGGCGACCAGCAGGCGGCGACCTTCGGGCAGGCGTGCCTCTCGCCGGGTGAAGCGAAGAACACCTACGGCACCGGCAACTTCATGCTGCTCAACACCGGCACCGAGAAGGTCATGTCGGACAACGGGCTGCTCACCACGGTCTGCTACAAGATCGGCTCGAACGACACCGTGTACGCGCTCGAAGGCTCGATCGCGGTCACCGGTTCGCTCGTGCAGTGGCTGCGGGACAACCTCGGCCTGATCGGCTCCGCGGCCGAGGTCGAGCAGCACGCCCGCACCGTCGAGGACAACGGCGGCGCGTACTTCGTGCCGGCGTTCTCGGGTCTCTTCGCGCCGTACTGGCGTTCCGACGCCCGCGGCGCGATCGTCGGCCTGACCCGGTTCGTCAACAAGGGCCACATCTCGCGGGCGGTCCTGGAGGCGACCGCGTTCCAGTCGCGCGAGGTGATCGACGCGATGAACGCCGACTCCGGTGTCCCGCTGAAGTCGCTGAAGGTCGACGGCGGCATGGTCGTCAACGAGCTGCTCATGCAGTTCCAGGCCGACATCCTCGGCGTGCCCGTGATCCGGCCGGTGGTCAACGAGACCACCGCGCTCGGCGCGGCCTACGCGGCCGGTCTCGCGGTGGGCTTCTGGAAGAGCGAAGACGACATCCGCAACAACTGGGCGCAGGACAAGCAGTGGGACCCGTCGATGGACGAGTCCCGCCGCGAGTCGGAGTACCGGAACTGGAAGAAGGCGGTCACGAAGACCTTCGACTGGGTCGACGAAGACTGATCTCCCGTTTGTCCGTGAAGGCCTCCTTGAGGGACCCTGCGTCCCTCAAGGAGGCCTTCATTACTTGGCGCGTTCAGAGGACTAAATGCCGCCGCCGGTCTGCGGCGCCCCCACCGGAATCTTCGAAACCTGACGACCCGAAGCCGGCTTTCTCGGCGAAGAAGGCTTCGGCCGAACTGTCGGCTTCGGTGCCGGAGGCTTACTCGACGACGTCGGCGTCTTGTCCGGCACGATCTGGAGGTTCGCCCTGATCGTCGTGGTCTTGCAGATCGCCGTGATCGTGTAGAAGGCAGGCCGCGCCTTGGCGTCGATATGCGCGACGGCCCCTTGGATCACCGGAGCCTCGTTGGTCACCGTGAATTCGCCGATACGGTCGAACACCTTCGACGTCACCTCGCCCAGTTCGCCGACCGGGCACCCGACCGAGACCAGGATCTCCTCCCCCGCCACCGACTGCTGCGGCGAAAGCCCGAGGAACGGATACGGATCCGCCTTGGGGCTCGTGGAAGGGGCTTCCTGTGCGTACGCGACGGCCGGGACGGCCAACGCCACTCCGCACACCAGCACCAAGGCGGACCTGATCATGAAGCTCACCTCGCGATCAACCGGGCGAAAACGATGATGTTGTCGAGATAGTTGCGCGACGCCTTGTCGAAGACCCCGCCACAGGTGATGAGCCGCAGCTCCGGTTCCGCGGTGTCGCCGTAGACGGCGTCGGTGGGGAACTTGTCCTTCGCCACCCGCTCGACCTTCGTGACCGCGAACTCGGCCGTCGTGCCGTCCTTGCGGGCGATCGAGACCTTGTCACCGGGTGCCAGCTCCTTGAGCCGGAAGAAGATGCCCTTCTGCTTGTTGCCGTCCACATGCCCGAGGATCACCGACGGCCCGACCTCCCCCGGGGTCGGCCCGTTCTCGTACCAGCCCGCCTGCAGCGGCTGGGTAACCGGCGGCACCTCGACGGTGTTGTCCGCGTTGAGCCCGAGCGGGATCAGGCTGGACTTCGCCTCGATCTTCGGCACGTCGATCGACACCGGATCGGCCTTCGGCATCCCTGCAGCGGGCTCGGCCTGCGGCTCCGCGCTCGGCGACGCCACCGCCTCGGTCCGCACCGTGCCCGCTGGAGGAGCGGCCTGACCGGTCTCCCCCGGACCGGACAGGACGATCGCCAGCGTCGCCAAAACCGCCAACAGGACGGCCGCGAGCACCAGCGGAGCCCGTCGCCCTCGCCACCATTTCGCTTTCATGTCCACCTCCCGGGGGCACACCGAGCCGGTCCCGGCCCCCAGACCGGGACCGGCTCGTCGTTCACCCCCATGACTGCCAAACGCCAGACGGGGCCGGACGGTTGCCCGCCCGGGTCACGAAACGATCGCGGTCGCTTACGCCTTCACCGAGCGACGACGGTACGCCGCGAACCCGGCGCCGCCCGCGACCAGCGCGAGGCCGCCCCCGACGGCGGCGAGGACACCCGTGTAGTCGGCGGGCCCGTCGGTACCACCGGTCTGCGGAGCACCGGAAGGCACCTTCGCGACCTGGTTCTTCGTGCCGAGCACCTCGAAGGTGACCGTCGACTTCTGGCCCCAGCAGGTCAGCGTCACCGGGTACTTGCCCGGTTTGACGTCCTTGACCGTCGCCGACCATTTCGCGGAGTCGATGGAGTTCGCGGAGTCGACCTTGAGGGCCGCCGAAGTGACCTTCGGACCGAACTCGTTGCCGCGGGTGGCGCACTGGAAGTCCAGCTTCACCCGGTCCCCGGGCTTGCCCTTGGCGGGCGAGAGGGTCAGGTCCTTGAGGATTCCGACGGGCGACGCGTGCGGGCCGGGGCCGTCGGGGTCTTCGGTCGGTGACTCCGAAGACCCCGACGGCGAAGGGGCCGGAGAAGACGAAGACGACGGAGCATTTGTCGGAGAAGTCGCGAGAGCGGCGCCCGGCGCGAAAAGAAGGAATCCGGCGACGGTACCGGCGGTGAGCATGATGGTGCGCTTCATTGGAATACCCCTGAAAATAATGTGGACGGAAATCGGAAGGAAGAATCCCGCGCCCCTGTTCCCCCAGTGGCGGTTCTCTGTTTTTCCGACACCCTCATGACGCCTCACCGGTGGGTCGGGTTGCCTGGTTTCATCACGGAATGGTCGCGAATTCCCGGCATGAAAAAACCGCCCCCGGAACTGGTCCGAGAGCGGCTCCAAAAGGGAAGGAAGTCAGGAAGCCATGCTGCCGTCACCCGCGTGGGCGGCACCGGCGGGCACCGCGCTCACCTGCCGGGGCGGAACGGAAAACGTTGTCGTATAAGACTTTCCGTTGCAGTTGACGGTCAGCGGGTAGCGGCCGGGCGCGGTGCCCTCTTTGAGGACCACGTCGGCGCTGACGTTCGCCGGGACGCCGATGAGCGGGCCGTAGTCGTACTTCCCGATGGTCAGCACCGGCGAAGAGAACGTCGTCGACGTCGGCGCCTTCATCCCGTCGCCGCCGGGGCATTGCGCCAGTGCCACGTTCGAGTCGCCGTGCACGTACTTGTTGACGAGCCCGAGTTCGTAGGCCGTGTCGTCGTTGAGCTGCACCGTGACACCGGGATCCGGCTGGGGTTGCTGGGCGAATCCGGTCGCCGGCCCCGCCAGCACCGCCGCACCGATCGCCACCACTCCGGCGAGAACCCTGCGAATCACGAAAAACCCCTAGCTGTCAACGAAACACCGACACGCGCTAGACGCGGGCACCCCCGCGAAGGTTGCTCGACCGGCGAAGATCAGTCCAAGTCGTCGTGCCGCATGAGCTGGCGGCCCGCCTCGGTGATCGACCCCGACAGCGACGGGTACACCGAAAATGTCAGTGCCAGGTGTTCCACTGTGAGCTGGTTCTGGACGGCGAGCGCGATGGGAAGGATGAGTTCGCTCGCCGTCGGCGCCACGACCACCCCACCGACGACCACGCCGGTGGCGGGGCGGCAGAACAGCTTCACGAAACCGCGTCGCAGGCCTTCCATCTTCGCGCGGGCGTTCGTCGCGAGCGGGAGCATGATGGTGCGGGCGGGCACCTCACCCGAGTCGATCGCCTGCTGGCTGATGCCGACGGTCGCGATCTCGGGGTGGGTGAAGACGTTGGCGGCGACGGTCTTGAGCTTGATCGGCGCGACACCCTCGCCGAGGGCGTGCCACATCGCGATGCGGCCCTGCATGCTGGCCACGGAAGCGAGCATGAGCACGCCGGTGCAGTCGCCGGCGGCATAGATGCCGGGCGCGCTGGTGCGGGAAACGCGGTCGACGCCGATGAAGCCGCCGGGGCCGGGCTCGATGCCGACCTTCTCCAGGCCGATGTCGGTGGTGTTGGGCACCGAACCGACGGTCATCAGCGCGTGGCTGGCTTCGATCACGCGGCCGTCGGAGAGGTGGATCTCGACGCCCTTTTCGGTGCGCTCGACCTTGTCGGCACGGGCCTGCTTGACGACCGTGGTGCCGCGCTGGGAGAAGACCTCTTCGAGCACGGCGGCGGCGTCGGCGTCCTCGTGCGGGAGCACGCGGTCGCGGCTGGACACGACGGTGACCTTGACGCCCATCTCGGTGTAGGCCGAGGCGAACTCGGCACCGGTGACACCCGAACCGATGACGGCCAGGTGCTCGGGCAGTTCGCGCAGGTCGTAGAGCTGGCGCCAGTCGAGGATGCGCTCGCCGTCCGGCACCGCGCCGGGCAGTACGCGCGGGGTGGCGCCGGTCGAGATGAGGACGACGTCGGCGTCGAGCACCTCGGTCGAGCCGTCGGGGGCGGTGACGGCGACCTTGTGCGTGGCAAGCCCGGTCTCTTCGTCGTCGAAGCGGGCCTGGCCGATCACGACACGGACGCCCTCGCGCTGGACGCGGGCGCGGATGTCGGCGGACTGCGCGAGCGCGAGGCCCTTCACCCGGCCGTGGACGGTCGGCAGGTCGACGCTGGTGTCGGCCATGTCGGTGTTGATGCCGAGCTCGCGGAGGTCGTGCATGTTCGCGAGCGCGCCGGAGGAGGCGATGAACGTCTTCGACGGGACACAGTCGTAGAGCACGCACGCGCCGCCGAGACCGTCCCGTTCGACGATGGTGACGTCGGCTCCGTGCTGGGCCGCGACCAGTGCCGCTTCGTAACCGGCGGGGCCTCCGCCCATGATCACGATCTTGGTCACCGGTCTCCTCCTCGCAGTCGTGTCCATGACTGCGTTTACCGTACGCGGGCGACCGTTGGGCGGATTGAGTGGCCGGACACGGCATGTGCGTCCAGCCGGGTGACCGGTAGGTCGCTAGGCTGTGGCCGTGCCGTTGTATGCCGCGTATGGATCCAATATGGAGCCCTCCCAGATGTTGGAGCGCGCTCCCCACTCGCCCATGGCCGGCACCGGCTGGCTGGAGGGCTGGAGGCTGACCTTCGGGGGCGAAGACCTCGGCTGGGAAGGCGCGCTGGCGACCATCGTCGAAGACCCGGGCTCCCGGGTCTTCGTGGTGCTGTACGACGTCACCTCGCTGGACGAACCCAACCTCGACCGCTGGGAAGGCGGCGAGCTGGGCATCCACTCCAAGATCCGGCTCCGCGTGCAGACCATGGACGGCTCCGTCCTGGCCTGGCTGTACGTCCTGGACGCCTATGAGGGCGGCCTCCCGTCCGCGCGCTACCTCGGCGTCCTCGCCGACGCGGCCGAAGCCGCCGGCGCCCCCGCCGACTACGTCGACGCGCTCCGCACCCGCCCCTGCCAAGGCATCAGCGGCTGACCCGCGAGTCCCGCCTTCAATCACGCGAGTTACGGCTTCAATCACGCGAGTCGCGCCGCCGATCACGCGAGTCGCGCCGTACGGCGCTCGAACGCGCTGCGCAACTCCGCCAGCAACCGTCGTGAATCCCGCAGGTCGGCCGCCGTCGCGCGGATCGTGATCCACCCGCGCGCCGCCATTCGGGCGTCCCGCTCCGCGTCGTAGTCCCGCCTGCCCTCATGTGCGGCGTAACCGTCGTACTCCAGGGCGATACGCAGCTCGGGCCACGCGAGGTCGAGCACGTACAGCTTCCGCCCGTCGACGGTGCCGATCTCGTACTGGGCGATCGGGACCGGCAGCCCGGCCTCCACCACGATCAAGCGAAGAATGCTCTCCGGCGGCGATTCGGCCTCGCCCGTCGCGAGCGCGAGCAGCATCTGCGCCCTGTGGATACCTCGTCGGTCGCGGCGGTCGATGATGCGATCCCGGACGTTGGCGCGCAGGGTCTCCCGGTGGTCCGGCACGAGGTTGTGCAGCGCCTCTTCGAGCGCGGCGAACGCGGTTCGCTTGTCGCCATCACAGAGGTGGTCGGCCAATGCGCGGTCCACCGAGAACACCGGAAGTCCGTCCAGTTCGAGCACATCGGCCGGCTCGAACTCGGCCCTGTGCACCACCAGCCCCGACCTCGATCCGACCCGTCTCGAGTAGGGAACGGTCAGGTGGACGATCGTGCTGTCGGCAGCCGAAATCCCGTGCAGGGCAAGAGAAGTGGCGCCGGAAAGAACCGCGGGCGCGCCGACCGCGAGCAGTGCCGCCTGCGCCAGGCACGGCAACTTGAGCAGATCCGCCGCGTGGACGATCACGCCTCGCCACGGCTGAGCCAGCACTCCGCTCGCCAGCCCTTCGATGACGGCTCGCCGCCCCAAGATCTTGTCGGCCTCACTACGCAAGACCGCTCCATGACGTCCTCCCCAGTTGATCACGTCTTCGAGAATCGGAGACCGGATCGCCTTTGGGAAGGGCCGATTTCAGCACTGTGGACAACTTGCCCAGGCTGTGGATAACTCTGTGCACGGATGTTCGGACCCGTTAGGGCGAACATCCGTGCACAGGGACGGAACTCGCGTGATTGAAGCCGTGACTCGCGTGATTGAAGGCGGAACTCAGGCCAGGGTGGCCAGGGCGGTGTGGACCAGCGTGCGGACACCGCACAGCAGCGAACGCTCGTCGAGGGTGAAGGTCGGGCGGTGGATGTCGGCCATCGGGCCTTCGCCGGACCAAACGCCGAGCCGCGCGAAGGCGCCCTGGACGTGCTCCAGGTACCACCCGAAGTCTTCGCCGCCGGACGACTGCTCGGTCCCGGCTACGGCGGTCTCGCCCAGCGCGGCCTCGACCCCGGCCCGCATCAGCGCGTGCGACTCCGGATCGGAGACGACCGGCGGCACGCCGCGGCGGTAGTCGAGCGAGAAGCCGACCCCGGTCGGCGCGAGCAGCGACTCCACCGAAGCCGCGACGAGCGGCTCCAGCATCGTCCAGACCTCGTGGTCCGCGGTACGCAGCGTGCCGCGCAGCACCCCGTCCTGCGGGACGGCGTTGGCGGCCTGCCCGGCGTGCACCGCGCCCCAGACCAGCACGGTCCCGGATCGCGGGTCGACGCGCCGCGAAAGCACCGCGGGCAGCGACGTGATCACGGTGCCGAGCGCGTGCACCAGGTCCGCGGTCAGGTGCGGCCGCGAGGTGTGCCCGCCCGGCGAGGTGAGCCGCAGCTCGATGAGGTCGGCGGCGGAGGTCAGCGCGCCGACGCGCAGCCCGACCTTGCCGACCTCGAGCCGCGGGTCGCAGTGCAGCCCGTAGATCCGCTCGACGCCTTCCATCGCGCCGGCGGCGATCATGTCGAGCGCGCCGCCGGGCATGACCTCCTCGGCGGGCTGGAAGATCAGCCGTACGCGGCCCGGCAGCTCCGGCGCGCCCGCCAGCGCCCGGGCGGCGCCCAGGAGGATCGCGGTGTGCGCGTCGTGCCCGCACATGTGCGCGGCACCTTCGGTCTTGGAGGCGTACGGGAGCCCGGTGGCCTCGGTCAGCGGCAGGGCGTCCATGTCGGCGCGCAGCGCGACGCAGCGGTCACCGCTGCCGATGTCGCAGACCACGCCGGTGCCCGAAGGGAGCACCCATGGCTTGAGCCCCACCGAGCGGAGCAGGGACATGACCATTTCGGTCGTGGCGAACTCGTGGCGGGAGAGCTCCGGGTGCGCGTGGATGCGACGACGCCACGCGACGACGTCGGTGGCGTTCGCGCGGAGCCAGTCGTCGAGCCAGAAGGGGCCGCGCCCGGCGCCCAGATCATGCACAGGTGCCATGCTGACGCCGGTCTCGGAGATCAGCGCGGTGGACGCCCCGATAGGGGAAACGACGCGACCCTCGGGGTCGCCTGGAATGTCCGGACGTGAATCGAGCACCGTCACGCCGCACCTCCTCCCGCAACACAGTTGCCTCCGTCTACCACCGTACGGGTGGTCACTGAAGACACGCTGGGTGCCGTTCGATCTGTGATACGCATTTGCGGTAGATCGTGCACCATGCAGATGACAAGCCGCTCGTCGAGTGATCGAGCCGGAGATGGCCGGTAGTGGATCTGCGTTGAACGGCTTCGGGGAGTTCGGCCCGGGCTAAGCGGAGAGTCCTTCTACTTACCGGTAGCGGTTCAGGACTTCTTCTTCTTGGAACGGGAGCGACGGCCGAGGATCACCAAGCCGAGCAGGATCGCCGCGGCGATGCCCGCGATGACCTTGTTCTTGGTCTCCTGGCTGTTGGCCTTGTCGGTCTCGGCGGGGTCGAGCACCGGGCCCGGAGGCGCCTGCTCGAGCACTGTGTGCACCGCCGCTGCCTGCGCGATCGCCGGCGCGGGCGCCTGGATCTCAACGGCCTGCGCGACCGGCGCGCAGACGACCAGCCCGGCGGCGATCAGCCCGGCCAGCTGCCCGAGACGAGACCTTTTCGGCATGACTCCCTTTCGTCGGCGTAGCGCGAATCCGATTCTGCACTCTGCCGGGTTCCCGCGTCAGCCGCCACGCGGAGGACCGGAGAACGCCTCCAGAATCCGTTGTGCGGCCAGGGTCGGGGTCAGTTCACCGTCCCGGACCGCCCGTTCGACGTCCGGAACGACCGCTCGCACGTCCGGATGCGCACCGAGCCGTCCGAGCAGTTGCTCGCGCACCATCGACCAGGTCCACTCCACCTGCTGCCGCCGTCGACGCTCGTCCAGTTCACCCGAAGCGGTCAAAACGTCGCGGTGGCGGCCGATTTCGGCCCAGACCTCGTCGAGTCCGACGTCGGTGAGCGCGCTGCAGGTCAGCACCGGGGGCGTCCACTCGGCGTCCCGGCCGTAGATCATCCGCAGCGCGCCGGCCAGTTCGCGGGCCGCGCGTTTCGCGTCGCGTTCGTGGTCGCCGTCGGCCTTGTTGACCGCGATGACGTCCGCGAGTTCGAGAACGCCCTTCTTGATCCCCTGCAGCTGGTCTCCGGTGCGGGCCAGGGTCAGGAACAGGAAGTGGTCGACCATGTTCGCCACGGTCACCTCGGACTGCCCGACGCCGACGGTCTCGACCAGCACGATGTCGTATCCGGCCGCTTCCATCAGCACGATCGTCTCGCGGGTCGCCCGCGCGACACCGCCGAGCGTGCCCGAAGTCGGCGAAGGGCGGATGAACGCCTTCGGGTCCACCGCGAGCCGCGCCATGCGGGTCTTGTCGCCCAGGATCGAGCCACCGGTCCGCGTCGACGACGGGTCGACGGCCAGGACGGCGACCTTGTGCCCGGCCTCGGTCAAATCCGTGCCGAGCTGGTCGATGAAAGTCGACTTGCCGACACCGGGAACGCCGGTGATGCCGACCCGCCGCGCGCCGCCCGCGTGCGGGAGGAGTTCGACCAGCAGTTCCTGCGCCTGCGCCCGGTGATCCTCGCGATTGGACTCGACGAGCGTGATCGCCCGCGACAGCAGGCCGCGGTCACCCGCGAGGACGCCTTTGGCCAGCGCCCCGACGTCGATCTTGCGCGGCAAGGTCAGGACTCCTGGGCGGTCAGCTGTCCGATCAGGTCGATCGCCGCTTCGGCGATCACCGTGCCGGGGCCGAAGATCGCCGCCGCGCCCGCCGCGCGCAGCTCCTCGTAATCCTGCGGCGGGATGACGCCGCCGACCACGACGATGATGTCCTCACGGCCCAGTTCGGCGAGTTCGGCGCGCAGCGCGGGCACCAGCGAAAGGTGCCCGGCGGCCAGTGACGAAACGCCGATCACGTGCACGTCCGCCTCGATCGCCTGCCGCGCGACCTCGCCGGGGGTGGAGAACAGCGGGCCGACGTCGACGTCGAAACCGATGTCGGCGAAGCCGGTCGCGATCACCTTCTGGCCGCGGTCGTGGCCGTCCTGGCCCATTTTCGCGACCAGGATCCGGGGACGGCGGCCTTCCTCCTCGGCGAACTTCTCGACCAGCTCGCGCGCCTGCTCGACGTTTTCGGTCTTGCCGACCTCCTCGCGGTACACACCGGAGATGGTACGAATCTGGCCGGAGTGGCGCCCCCAGATCTTCTCCAGCGAGTCGGAGATCTCGCCGACGGTGGCCTTCGCCCTCGCGGCGTCGATGGCCAGCGCGAGCAGGTTCCCGTCGGACTCGGCGCCCGCGGTGAGCCGCCGCAGCGCGTCCTGTGTGGCGTCCTCGTCCCGTTCTTCGCGCAACCGCCGCAGTTTCTCCAGCTGCTGCGCGCGCACGCCGGCGTTGTCGACCTTGAGCACGTCGATCTGTTCATCGTCGGTGACCTGGTACTTGTTGACGCCGATCACCGGCTGACGGCCGGAGTCGATCCGCGCCTGCGTCCGCGCCGCGGCCTCTTCGATGCGCAGCTTGGGGATGCCGGCGTCGATCGCCTTCGCCATCCCGCCCGCCTGCTCGACCTCGGCGATGTGGCCCCAGGCCTTGCGCGCGAGGTCGTAGGTCAGCTTCTCGACGAACGCGCTGCCGCCCCACGGGTCGATGACGCGCGTGGTGCCGGATTCCTGCTGCAGCAGCAGCTGCGTGTTCCGCGCGATGCGGGCGGAGAAGTCGGTCGGCAGGGCGAGGGCCTCGTCGAGGGCGTTGGTGTGCAACGACTGCGTGTGGCCCTGGGTCGCCGCCATCGCCTCGACGCAGGTGCGGACGACGTTGTTGTAGACGTCCTGCGCGGTCAGCGACCAGCCCGAGGTCTGCGAGTGCGTCCGCAGGCTCAACGACTTGGAGCTCTTGGGTTCGAAGCCCTTCACCAGCTTGGCCCACAGGAGCCGCGCCGCCCGGAGTTTCGCGACCTCCATGAAGAAGTTCATCCCGATCGCCCAGAAGAAGGACAGGCGTGGCGCGAACTTGTCGACGTCCAGACCGGCGTCGACACCGGCGCGGATGTACTCGACGCCGTCCGCGAGCGTGTACGCCAGCTCCAGATCGGCGGTCGCCCCGGCTTCCTGCATGTGGTAGCCGGAGATGGAGATCGAGTTGTACTTCGGCATGTTCCGCGAGGTGAACGAGAAGATGTCCGAAATGATCCGCATCGACGGCTGCGGCGGGTAGATGTAGGTGTTGCGGACCATGAACTCCTTGAGGATGTCGTTCTGGATGGTCCCGGCCAGTTTGTCCGGCGTGACACCCTGTTCCTCGGCCGCGACGACGTACAGCGCGAGCACCGGCAGGACGGCGCCGTTCATGGTCATCGAAACGCTCATCTTGTCGAGCGGGATGCCGTCGAAGAGCTGGCGCATGTCGTAGATCGAGTCGATCGCGACGCCCGCCATGCCGACGTCGCCGGCGACACGGGGGTGATCGGAGTCGTAGCCGCGGTGCGTCGCGAGGTCGAAGGCGACCGAGAGGCCCTTCTGCCCGGCGGCGAGGTTGCGGCGGTAGAAGGCGTTCGACTCCTCGGCGGTGGAGAAACCCGCGTACTGGCGGATGGTCCACGGCTGGTTGACGTACATCGTCGGGTACGGGCCGCGCAGATAGGGCGCGACACCGGGATACGTCGAGAGGAAGTCCACTCCGGACAGATCGTCGGCGGTGTACACCGGCTTGACGCCGATACCTTCCGGCGTCTCCCACGCGAGCGCGTCGGGACCCTTGCCGGTGGCGGCCTGCAAGGCTTCGGTCCACTGAGGACGGTCGGCCGGTTCGGGGGAACCGAGCTCGATTCCGGCGAAGTTCGGGATGGTCATCACTGCACTCCGAGCTCGTTCAACGTGCCGGTCAGGATTTCCAGGGCGTCGCAGCCCGTGTAGAGGTAACCCGTGACATCCGGGTGGTCGCCGGGTTTTCCGGCGAGGAGCACCGACGTGGCGCCCGCTTCCCTCAACGCCTTCGCGACGCTGTCGGCTTCTTCGGCGTAGGAAGTGTTGCTTCCGCAGAGGCAGGCGATTTTCGTTCCGCTGGCCCGGAATTCCGCGACGACATCTTCGGGGGCGCCGGGGTTCACCGCCTCGATCCCGCCCGCTTGGAACAGGTTCGCCGCGAAGCTCGCCCGCGCGGTGTGCGCCGCGACCGGGCCGAGCGTGGCGAGGAAGACCCGGGGACGGCTGGGGTGCGCGTCGGCCCGGTCGCGCAGGGCCTCGAAGGCCTCGGCGTACCGATGCCGGGGCAGTCCGCCGCCCGGCACGTCGTCGAGCGGGTCGCGAACGACCGCTTTCTCCGTCAGATTGGGGAATTCGCTGACACCGGTGATCGGATCGCGGCGGGTCCCGATCCGCTTCGACCGCTTTTCCCAGGTCTCGGCGAGCCGTCCGGCGAGCGCGCCCGAAGCCAGCTCCGCCTCGATCCCGCCTGCCGCTTCGATGGCGGTGAACTCTCGCCAAGCGGCCTTGGCCAGCTCGTCGGTGAGGTTCTCGACGTACCAGGAGCCGCCCGCCGGATCGATGACACCGGCCAGTTTGGACTCCTCCAGCAGCACGGCGTGCGTGTTGCGCGCGATCCGCGCGGAGAACGCGTCCGGCTGGCCGATCGCGGCGTCGAACGGGAGGACGGTGATCGCGTCCGCGCCGCCGACCCCGGCGCCGAAACAGGCGAGCGTGGTGCGCAGCATGTTCACCCACGGGTCACGCTGCGTCAGCATCGCGGGCGAGGTGACCGCGTGCTGCCGCATGCCCGCCCCCTTGCCACCGGAGACTTCGGTGACCCGGGCCCACAGCCGCCGCGCGGCGCGGAACTTGGCGATCGTGAGGAACTGGTCGGCCGTGGCGGCGAGCCGGAATTCGAGCTGCCCGGCCGCGGTGTCGACGTCCAGTCCCGCTTCGGTGAGCGCCCGCAGATACGCGACGCCCGCCGCGATGGCCGCGCCGAGCTCCTGCGCGTCCGAGCCGCCGGCCTCGTGGAACGGTAGGCCGTCGGCGACGATCGTCCGCACCTTCGGATGACTGGTGGCGACGCGTGCCGCCAACTCCGCGGCGGGGGCGAGCGGATGCGCCGCACCGGTGCGCGCGGTCAAGCCGATCGGGTCGGCGCCGAGCGTCGCGGAGACCGCGCTCGCCGGGATCTCGCGCTCGGCGAAGAGCGCGAAGAGCTCGTTCGCGGCGGCTTCGTACTCCTCGCCCGCGTCCAGGGTGACGGGTGCGAGGTCGACGTAGACCTCGTTCAACGCGTCGCCGAGATCGGCGACGGGGACCCCGGTCGCGCCGGCGCGCAGCCAGATCGAGCTGACGCCGCCTTCGAGGTCGGCGAGGATCGCGGCGTTCGTGGCCTTGGCGTCACGGCGCGCGTACCGGGCACGGATGTCCCAGCCGGTCGTCACCGCGCCTTCGGGCCGGGCGCTCCTCACGAACGGGGGAAGACCGGGGAAGCCTGTTCCCTCGACCGTGTCTTCGGCGGTGTAGAGCGGCTGGATCTCCAGGCCGTCATACGTCCGCGTGACCAGCTTGCTTTCGGGCAGGCCGTCGAACGACTCGTCGATGGCGCCGCTCTTGCGCAGCACGCCGGCGACGAGTTCCCGCCACTGTTCCCGGCTCGCTTCCGGGAACTCCGCGGCGAGCTTCAGCTCCTCGGGCGCATCAGGCTCGCCAGGGGTCGGCACTGACTCCGTCTCGGCCACTTCCGTCATAACCAACGATGCTAACGGCCTTCAACAGCCCCTACCTGTGACGCTAGTCGCCCCTAAGGCACCCCTATTCACTCCGACAGGGCACGGTGCATAGGTCCGTCACGCGGGCATACGACACAATTGGGCGGTGCCGTCCGACACCACCGAGCCCAGCGAGAGTCCCGGCGATGAGAAGCGTGTGGTCGCGGGGCGATATCGGTTGCGCTCGGTCATCGGATCAGGGTCGATGGGCACGGTCTGGTCCGCCTACGACGAGTTCCTGCACCGTCCCGTCGCGGTCAAAGAGGTCCGCCTCCCGCCCGGCGTCCCGACGTCGCAGGCCGACGAACTGCGCGAACGGACCCTGCGCGAAGCCCGCGCGATCGCCGTCCTGAGTCACCCGAACGTGATCATCCTGCACGATGTCGCCCGCGAGAACGACGAACCGTTCGTGGTCATGGAGCTGCTGCCGTCGCGCAGCCTCGCGCACATCCTGCGCGACCACGGGCCGCTGACCGTCGAGCAGACGGCGGCGGTCGGCATCGCGGTGGCGTCCGCGCTCGAAGCCGCGCACGCAGCCGGGATCACCCACCGTGACGTCAAGCCGGGCAACGTCCTCGTCGCGGGTGACGGCCGGATCAAGCTCACGGACTTCGGCATCGCGCGCAACGTCTCCGAAGCCACGATGACCCGCACCGGGATGATGCTCGGCTCGCCCGCCTACATCGCGCCCGAAGTCGCTTCCGGCGGCGCCGTCGTCCCCGCCGCCGATCTGTGGGGTCTCGGCGCGACGCTGTTCGCCGCCATCGAAGGCTCGCCGCCGTACGACGCCGACGGCGACCCGCTCGAAACGGTCGGCAAGGTCGTCAACGGGAAGGTGCCGAAACCCGGCCCCGGTCCGCTGGCCGACGTGATCGGCGCGCTCATGAAGAAGGAGCCGTCGAAGCGGATCACCCTGCGCGAGGTCCGCCGGCGCCTGTACCCGTTGCAGGCCAAGACACTCATCGACCTCTTCCCCGCCGAGCTGTTCCACACGCCCGACGGCAAGAAGACCACCGCGCATCTGGACGCCACCGACACCCAGGTGCTCAAGCCGGTCGCGCCGGAAAAGCCGGGCGAGGGCACGAGTTCCGAACTCGCCGCCGATCCCGGCCCGCTGCCGTTCCTGAACCAGCCCGCCGCGGCACCCGCGCCTCCGGCGGAGCTCGCGCCGATGCCGACCGTCACCCCGCCGCCGCCTCGACGGCCGGGCCGGTCGACGGCGGGCACCGTGGTGCTGGCGCTCGCGTCGGTCGTCCTCTTCCTGCTGGCGGCTGGCGGCGGGTTCGTGCTGGCCAGGGCCGCCGGCGGACAGGATCTGCGGCCGCCGGAGAAGGTGCAGCAGGGCGACACGATCGTCACTCAGCCGCCGCCGAAACTGATCACGCAGCAGGGCGACGCCAGCACGGTGAACGGCCTCAAGGGCGGCCGGTTCAGCCTCGGTGTCCCGGAAGGCTGGCAGAAGTTCGTCGCCCCGCACGTCACCAGGGGTGTGCCGAGCACGGTGGTCCAGTACGTCTCGCCCGACGGCCGCCAGACCATCCGGGTCGAGCGGCTGACCGGCTTCCTGGCCGACAGCGCGCCGCCCGCCTACTTCAGCTGGCTGAAGAGCCAGCATCCGGAGATCGCCCCCATCGGCGGGCCCACCACGGTGCCCGGCCGGGGCGACGGCAGCCAGCGTTACACGTACCGGACGAGCGAGCGCGCCGCCGGCACCAGGGACTCGGTGAACGAGAGCATCACGCGGACGACGTACATGGACCTGTTCAGCGGCGGCACGGACCTGTGGATCCTGTCGGTGACCTCGACGATCGAGCAGGAGAACTCCGCGAGGACCGGGATCTTCGAGCCGGTGGCGTTGTCGTTCATCGTCGACGGCTAGGCCTGTTGGGAGGCTCCGCACCCAGGTGTCGCTGCACGACCGCTTGCCGGAAGCCACCACCCGACCTCACTGTCCACAAAGGCCTCTCCCTGAGAATGGAGTGCCTGATTGGTCCGTTTTGAGCGGTTTCACAAGGGGGTCGTGAGTGGCAAATAGGGTTCTATTTGAGCCGAAGGTCAAACGTGGCGTGTTCTTGGGCGGGCCGATGGTGGGATGAAGGCTCCCTTCGCCGCGTCTAACCTGGATCCACCGATGTTTGTGGTGAGTTGATCGTGTCGTAGGCGCGCAGATGCCCTCTGACTTGGGACGATTGGTCTTGCGACAGAACAATTC
>NZ_JBIWKX010000019.1:53319-121398 GCF_044765885.1 Amycolatopsis sp. NPDC102389 | reverse complement strand
GCTTGTGCTGTTTTTTTTTTTATTCCGCCGTTGGGGGGGGGGGGGGGGGGGGTGGGGTTGGGGTCCCCCCCCCCCCCCCCCCCCCCCCCACCCCACGGAAAACCGGGCATGTGAGCATCAAACGGGCATGCGGACGCCAGCAACGGTCCCGTGTGGACACTGAAGCCCCGGGATCAGCCCTACGCTCTCCGGACTTTGCCGGGCCCCGGCACGCCCGTAAGTACATGAAGGCCCCCTTCCTTGCGCCAGGCGCAAGGAAGGGGGCCTTCATGTACTTTCAGCGACCTAGGCGGAAGCGGCCTTCACGGCGGCCTCGATCTCGCCGAACGAAGGGTTCACCATCGCCGTCGAGCCCACGAAGACCGTCGGCACGACCTCGTTCCCGTCCGCCACCGAACGCACACGCGCGGCGGCGTCCGGGTCCTCCCAGATGTTGACCTTCTTCACCTTGAAGCCGCTCTTCGACAGCGGCCGCTCCAGCGCGGCGCAGAACCCGCATCCGGGGCGCCAGTAGAACTCGACCTCGACGTCACTCATTCGCCGTCCTCCGACCTCAGGTAGTCCAACTGCGCCTGCACGCTCCATTCGGCGGGCGCCCACAAAGCCTTGTCGACGTCGGCGTAGACGACCTCGACCACCTGGCGCGGGGTGGCGTCCGCACCGAGTGTCTCCAATGCCGAACGCACCTGGTCGAGCCGTTCTTCCCGGTGTGCCAGGTATTCGCGCGCGGTCGCGGCCAGGTCGGGCAGTTCCGGGCCGTGTCCCGGCAGGCCGACGGTGCCGCCGGGCAGCTCGATGAGCTTCCGCAGCGAGCGAAGGTAGTCGCCGAGGTCGTGCAGCACGGTGGTGCCACGGCCGAGGATGGTGTCACCGGTCAGGATCTGGCCGTCGGACACCAGGCAGATCGAGTCACCGGTGTGCCCCGGCGTGTGCAGCACCGACAGCCGGACACCGCCGGCCTCGATCACCTCACCGTCCACAAGGGACTTCCCGCCGACGCAGAGTGACTCGTCGAAGGCCCGCACCGGAGCGCCGACGCGCTCGGCGAACCAGGGCGCGCCCTCGGCGTGGTCGGGGTGGTGGTGGGTCAGCACGATCAGCTCGACGGCGCCGGTCTCCGCCAGCAGCGTCAAGTGCTCGATGTCCTCATGACCGGGGTCGACGACCACGGAACCGGCCGCGCCGGGACCGCGCAGCACCCAGGAGTTGGTGCCCTCCAACGTCATCGAGGACGGATTGTGCTCCAGCAGCGCGGAAGCCGTCGGCGTGACCTGGCGCAGCACGCCGTACGCGGGGGCGCTCACGCCGGGTCCAGGATGACGCGGATCTTGTCGCCGTCGCGCACCAGCGTCGGCATGATCTTGGAGATCTGGCGCTCGGCTGCCTGTGCCGCGGCCGCCGAGCCGAACTCGCCCAGTTCCGCGAGCGTCATCCAGGTCGGTGGCATGAGCATCCGGCGCCCTTCCTTGGCATCGGCGATGGCCTCCTCGGGCCGCTGCCAGCCGGAGCTGACGGCCTCGGAGGTGGCGCTGTCCGCCTGCTGCCCCTCGGGCAGCACGGCGACGAAGAAGCAGGTGTCGTACCGGCGCGGTTCCTGCGGCGGAGTGACCCAGTTCGCCCACGGGCGCAAGAGATCCGCGCGCAGCGTCAGGCCGTTCGCTTCGAGGAACGCGGCGAGCGAGAGTTCGCGGGAGACCAGCTTTTCGCGGGCGTCGTGGTAGGGCGAAGTGTCGGTGACGACGGTGTCCCCGGTGCTCGCGAGCAGCACGCCCGACTCCTCGAACGTCTCCCGCACGGCCGCGCACACCAGGGCGCGGGCCAGCGATTCGTCGCAGCCGAAGCGTTCCGCCCACCAGGCGGGCTCCGGACCGGCCCAGCTCACCGAGGCGTCGACATCGCGGGAATCCACGCCACCGCCGGGGAAGACGGTCATCCCGCCCGCGAACGGCATGCCCTTCACCCGGTGCTGCAGGAAGACCTCGACGCCGTCGGCGCCGTCGCGGAGGAGGATCACGGTCGCCGCGTCCTTGGGCGTCACCGGCTCGCCGCCGGCGTTGGCGCGGGTGCCCACCCCGGCCCCCACCGGGATGTCGAATGTCAGTTCTTCAGCCACCCTCGCAACCTAACATCGCGTTTCGTCCTCTGGATGCGATCGTTGCGCGTGCAACTACCGCATTCAGAGGACGAAACGCGTAGAACTCGTCAGGACCAGCTAGAGCCGCTGCTGCGCGAAGCACCGTTCAGCCGGATCTTCGCCGCTTCGGCACGCTCCCGTTCGGCGAGCTCGGCGTGCAGCTCGCGCAGGAGCGCGCGGTCGCGCTCGCTCAGGCTGGGGTCGTCGAGGTCGAGAGCGGGCAGCTCGACGACCTCGTGCATGCTCGGCTTCCCCGTGGCGATCTCGCGGCCCTTTTCGGGGTCCTCCTTGAGCGCCTGGCGCAGCTGAGCGACCTCGGCCGGGGTCAGGTCGGCCGTGCGCTCGGCGCGGGTCTCCGCCCGCGACTTGCGCGGCGGCGCCGACTCCGAAGAAGACACAGTCGACGCTGCCGGACTCGACGCCGTCGCCGGTGCCTGCACGATCGGCACCACCGGAGCGATCGGCTCGACCGGTTCGTGCGTGCTGCTGCTGACCGGCCGCAGCCCGTGCCTGCTCGGCTGCTCCTTGACCGGCTCGGGAGCCGGGGCGGGAGCGGGCGGCGGAGTCACCGGCTCGGACCGAAAGTCACTGGAGTGGGTACTCCCGGTGACCCAGACAGGACTCGCGGCCGACGACGCGGCCTGGTGGTACGCGGACCGCGCGACGCCGGGACCCGCGACCTCGACGACCGAGCGGATACCCGCGCGGCGAAGCGCGGTGTCCACGCGGAACGCGACCGCAGGCGGGTTGCCCTCCGGGCCGATCTCGACCAGGACCACCCGCTGCGGCAGCGCGCCGGGCACGCTGCCCGCCGGCGTGTTCCGCCACACCGCGTGCACCGACCGGACGTCCGGCAGCACCTGCAGGGTGCGGTCGAGCGCCTCGGCGAGGCCGAATTCGGGCTGGTTCTCGCCGGTGAACCGGTGGGTGAGCACCGGCTCGTCCTCCTCGACGACCAGCAGGTCGTTCGCCAGGGTGGCGTCGGACCGGCTCATCTCGAGGACGAGGGCGAGTTCACGTTGTTCGGACGAGCTCACCGGGATCTTCCCCGCGATCAGGGTGCCGGTGGTGAGCTCCACCGCTTCGTCGATGTGCGCACGCGCGATCAGCTCACGCGCTTCGGTCAAAGCACTGTCGTCGATCCGACCCGCCAGGGCCAGTAACAGGTTGTGCAGGCGCAGGGGCACCGAGAACCCGTCCATGGGCGGGCCGTCGTGGACCTCCACCATTGCTCTGCTCCCTCCCGGCTCGCCTGGTGGAGCGAGCGTTAAGCGGCGACCAGCCGACTTCCGGTGTCCACCGCGCCCACACAGACCAGCTCGGAGTTGGCGAGCGCGGTGCGGTGATAGCCGGTGAGGTCGATGCTCGGCGGCAGAACCTCGACGCCGGGCTCCTCGTCACCCAGCACGCGCAGGACGCGCTGCAGTTCGCCGGTCAGCCTGGGCAGCCCGTTCAGCGCCGTGACCAGGAGGACTCGTTTCGCCCCACCCTCGCCGACCACACCGAGGTGTCGCCAGCTTTGCCGCACTTCACCCACATCCGGCCGTCCCCGCAACGTCGCGTGGATCAATACGGACACAGAGTCGACGGAGTTCACCCATTCGGGCGCACTCTGCGTGAATGTGTACCTGGTCTCGGTGACGTCGTCTACCCCCAGGGTGGAACTCACCTGATGCCAGTCGGCTCCGTGAGGAATGAGCCCGGCGACTAGCAGGCGATACTCGGTTTGGTCCAGGTCGATCCTGTGCTTAAGCAAAGACCTGGGCAGGGTCCGCGCGAGGGTGCCCATCGCGCCTTCGCCCAGCCAGTCACGGAACCGCCACAGGAGCTGGTCCGGCAGCCGTCCGGCCAGCCGGAGCAGGAGCTCGTGCGAGGACTTCTCGATGTCCGGGTCCATCACTTCACCTCCACGATCAGTTCGATCTCGACCGGCGCCCCGATGGGCAGCTCCGCGACGCCGACGGCCGAACGGGCGTGGATGCCCGCCTCGCCGAAGATCTCGCCCAGCAGCTCGGACGCCCCGTTGATCACCGCGGGCTGGCCGGTGAAGCCCTCCGCCGACGCCACGAACCCGACGACCTTGACCACCCGCACGACGTTGTCGATGCCGGCGACCGAGTCGACCGCGGCGAGGGCGTTGAGGATCGACGTCCGCGCGTACTGCTTCGCCTCTTCGGGGCTGACCTCGGCGCCGACCTTGCCGGTCGCTTCGAGCTCACCCTTGACGAAGGGCAGCTGCCCGGCCGTGTAGACGTGCGAACCGGTGCGCACGGCGGGCACGTAGGCCGCCAGCGGGGCGGCGACGCCGGGCAGTTCGATACCGAGCTCGGCGAGTCGATCGCTCCAGGTCATGGCTTCAATCCCTCAGTTCTTGGCTCGTTTGAGGTAGGCGACGTGCTGTTCGCCGGTCGGGTTCGGGAGCACGGTGACGAGCTCCCAGCCGTCCTCGCCCCACTGGTCGAGGATCTGCTTGGTGGCGTGGATCAACAGGGGGACGGTCGCGTACTCCCACTTGGTGGCGCTCATGCCCGGGAGCGTAGCCAAACCGGCAAGGGCGCCCGACACACATGCGGAAAACCCTCTCGCGACCGGTTCGCCGATTTCCCGTCGATGTGCTTCACTTCACACCTACTCGGGAGTAGATAGGACGCCGACATGCGGACAACGAAGTCCCTCGCCGCCGCTTTCCTGGCCGCGGCCCTTGCCCTGATCTGCGCTTCACCCGCGAACGCCGACGAGGAACTTCCCGTCCCGTGGACACTCGCCGCGGCGCTGCCCGCGCAAGCGGCGAACCCCGGCGGCCCGCCTCCCGGCGCGAACGACTTCGACTGCCGTCCGAGCGCGGCCCATCCGAATCCGGTGGTGCTCACCCACGGCCTCAGCGCGAACCAGACGGTGAACTGGCAGACGTACAGCCCGCTTCTCAAGAACAAGGGGTACTGCGTCTTCTCGCTCACCTACGGCGTCCCCGGGAAACCGCTGCCGATCTACCAGCCCGGCGGACTGCTGCCGATGGAGCAGAGCGCGAAGGAACTCTCGGCGTTCGTCGACAAGGTGCTCGGCGCGACCGGCGCGTCCAAGGTGGACATCCTCGGGCATTCCGAGGGAACGCTGATGCCTTCCTACTATGTGAAGTTCCTCGGCGGAGCGTCCAAAGTGGACAAGTACGTCAGCCTGACCCCGCTCTGGAACGGCACGACCTTGTTCGGCGCCTCGCAGCTGTACGCGCTCGCCGGCGCGCTGGGACTCGCGGCCGGGTTCAACGGCGTCCTCGACCCGCTGTGCGGCTCGTGCCGACAGTTCCTGCGCGGCTCGGAATTCCTCACGAACCTGCGGTCGGGCAACGGCGTCTTCCAGCCGGGCGTGACCTACACGAACATCATGACCCGCTACGACGAGGCCGTCGTCCCGTACACGAGCGGGATGGGCACGGGCTCGAACGTGAAGAACATCGTGCTGCAGGACGGCTGCCTGCTGGACCTGGCCGAGCACGCCGGTGTCGCCGCCGATCGCAACGCCGCCGGGCACGTCCTCAACGCACTGGACCCGGCGCACGCGAAGCCGGTCCCCTGCGTGCCCGCCACTCCCGTCGGGAGCTGAAGGACGCCATACCCGCATGAGACGTGGTGAAAGCTCCCTTCACCACGTCTCATGCGGGGAAAGTCCCCTTCAGCCCCCACTAGGCTGGGCCGGTGGAGACCTGGCGCGTGATCGCGACCGTCCTGCTCGCCGCGGCCGGGCTGCCGATGGTGCTGGTGCTGATGGCGAAGGCACGGGACCGCACGGACAGCTCGGCGACGGTCGCGGTCACCGGCGCGGTGGCCTTCGTCGTCCTCCTGCTGCTCGGTGTGGTGATGCTCACGGTGTTGTCCGGCGTCCTGACCTGGTGCGTCGTGGGACTGGTCGCGGCCGCGCTCGGCGTCATGATGCTGGCGAGCTGATCGCTCAATTAGGGTGGGACCGGTGAGCACACCCCTTGCCGGCTGGACCGACGAACTCGCGAGAGCCAGGCTGCATTTCGTCACCGGTAAGGGCGGGACGGGCAAGACCACGCTCGCCGCCTCGCTGGGCCTCGCGCTCGCCAAGGGCGGACGCCGAGTGCTGCTGATCGAGGTCGAAGGCCGCCAGGGCATCGCCCAGCTCTTCGACACCGAGCCGCTCCCGTACGCCGAGCAGCGCATCGCGGCCGTCCCCGGCGGTGGCGAGCTGCGCGCGCTGCACATCGACGTCGAGGCCGCGCTGCTCGAGTACTTCGAAATGTTCTACAACCTCGGCTTCGCGGGGCGGACGCTGCGGCGGATGGGCGCGATCGAGTTCGCGACCACGCTCGCGCCGGGTCTGCGCGACGTCCTGCTCACCGGGAAGATCAAGGAATGCGTCGGCCGCACCGAATCGGACGGCCGCCACACCTACGACGCCGTCGTCGTCGACTCGCCGCCCACCGGCCGGGTCGTGAAGTTCCTCGACGTCACCAAGGCACTGACCGACCTCGCCAAGACCGGCCCGATCCGCGGCCAGGCCGACGGCGTCGTACGGCTGCTGCACTCCGGTGAGACGGCCGTCCACCTGGTGACGCTGCTGGAAGAGATGCCGGTGCGGGAGACCGTCGAAGCGGTCGCCGAACTCGACGGCGCCGACCTGCGCCCCGGCGCCGTGCTGGTCAACCGGGTCCGCCCGCCGCGGCTGCCCGCCCGTTCGGTGACCGCCGCCGCGGACGGCCGTGTCGACGCCTCGCGCGTCCGCGCCGGGCTCGCGTCGGCCGGGCTGAACCTGCCCGACAGCACCCTCGACGCGCTGGTCGAAGAGACCGTCGAGCACGCCGTGCGGGTCGCGGCCGAGCAGCGTGCCCGCGAGCAACTGTCCGAAGCGGACTTGCCGGGCCTCGAACTGCCGGATCTGACCGACGGGGTCGACGTCGCGGCGCTCTACGACCTCGCCGAAGCGCTGACCGAGCAGGGGGTGCGCTGATGTCGGACGTCTTGGAGGTCGACAAGCTGATCGACGATCCGGAGAGCCGGGTCATCGTGTGCTGCGGTTCCGGCGGTGTCGGCAAGACGACCACCGCGGCGGCGCTGGCGTTGCGCGCGGCCGAACGCGGACGGCAGACGGTGGTGCTCACCATCGACCCGGCCCGGCGGCTGGCGCAGGCGCTCGGCCTGCGCGAACTGGGCAATCACCCGAAGCAGGTGCAGGTCGAAGGCTTCGAGCCCAAGGGCGAGCTCTGGGCGATGATGCTCGACATGCGCCGCACCTTCGACGACATGGTGCGCGTGCACGCCGGCCCGGAACGCGCCGAACAGCTGCTGCAGAACCCCTTCTACCAGACCATTTCCACGTCGTTCTCCGGCACACAGGAGTACATGGCGATGGAGAAGCTGGGGCAGCTCGCGGCCACCGACGAATGGGATCTGATCATCGTCGACACGCCGCCGAGCCGGTCGGCGCTGGACTTCCTCGACGCGCCGACGCGGCTTTCCAGCGCGCTCGACGGCCGCATGATCCGGCTGCTCACCGGGCCCGCGAAGGCCGGCGGCTGGGGTCTGCGCAAGGTCGTCAACGCGGGGTTCTCGATGTTCGCGAAGGCCGTGTCGACGATCATCGGCGGCCAGCTGCTGACCGACGCTTCGGCGTTCATGCAGGCCTTCGACAGTATGTTCGGCGGATTCCGCGAACGTGCGCGCAAGACCTCCGAGCTGCTGCGGTCCGGCGGGACGTCGTTCCTGGTGGTGGCCGCGCCGGAGCCGGACGCGCTGCGCGAGGCGTCCTACTTCGTGGAGCGGCTTTCGGAGGAGAGCATGCCGCTGGCGGGGCTGGTCGCGAACCGGACGCATCCGGTGCTCGCCCCGCTGTCCAGCGCCGAAGCCGTCGCGGCCGCCGAGCAGCTCGCGAAGGGTGAAGCTAGCGCTCCGCTGGCCGAAGCCGTCCTCCGCCTGCACGCGGACCGCGTCGCGCTGGCCGATCGAGAGACGCGGCTGCTCGCCAGGTTCACGCGGGCGCATCCCGAGGTCCCGCTGGTGCGGGTACCCGCGCTCCCCAGTGACGTGCACGATCTCGAAGGCCTGCGCGACATCGGCACGCGTCTGGCCACCCCGTCCTGAGCCCCTGGATTTCCGCGAAGGACCCCTTCCCTACCTTGGACTCAGGGAAGGGGCCTTTCGCGTGAACCATGATCACGAGACTCGGACGCGTACGTCTTCCTCTTCGTCGATCCCGGTGAAACGGCGCTTCGCCGCTTCAAGCAGGTCCGCCCAGCTGGAAACGTCCGGCCGCCGCCGCAGCAGCGCCCGCCGTTCCCGTTCGGTCATACCTCCCCAGATGCCGAAGTTGATCCGGCCATCGAGCGCCTCGGCGAGGCATTCCGTCCTGACCGGGCAACCGAGGCAGACCGCCTTGGCCCGGTTCTGTTCCGCCCCCCGGACGAACAAGCCGTCCGGATCGGTGTCGCGGCACGACGCATTGACTCGCCAGCTCGACTGGTTGGTTTCCATACCCCCAGCTCCCTACCCTGGTGTTCGACACACCACGGGAGGACGAAAAGCCTGCGCTCCTGCCCCCATGAGCGTGTCTCCCTGTGTGCTCACGTCGGTTGAGCCGACACCTCCCCGGTGCCGGTGCCTCCGTTCGGTCGAATGCGACTGCCGCTCGCACTCACCCGTCTGTCGGCTTTTTCATACGTGAGACGTTGACGGACTGTAGGGGCCCTCGGTTCCCCCCGCCAAGCCCTAGAATGCCTGCCGTTACCGGCCGTCACCTCATGGGGTCGATTTCGTAACCGAATCCACACTTACAGCGAGGTGACGTCACGGTGGGCTAACGGCATCCGCGTACCCTGGTCCGCGTGCGCAAAACGGACGGTCTGCTGAAGCTCATTGGCCTTTGTGTGCTCGCGGGGGTGCTGGTCGCGGGGATGTTGTTCCCGGTGGCGGGCGCCGCGGGGGTGCTGTCGAACCAGGCGAGCGAGACCGTCGACAAGACATCTTCGGATTTGGCGGACATCCCGCCGCCGTTGGTGACGACGATCACGGACAACACCGGCAAGCAGATCGCGACGCTGTACAAGCAGTTCCGCGTCCCGACGAACGAGACCCAGATCAACGACGCCATGAAGTGGGCGCTGATCTCGGTCGAGGACAAGCGCTTCTACGAGCACAACGGGGTGGACTGGAAGGGCACGCTGCGCGCGGCGGTCAGCAACAGCACCGGCGGGGACACGCAGGGCGCGTCGACGCTGACCCAGCAGTACGTCAAGAACTACCTGATCAACGTCGTCTACCGGGACGACAAGCCGGGCCAGAAGCGCGCACAGGAACAGTCGGTCGCCCGGAAGCTGAAGGAAGCCCGGATCGCGATCCAGCTGGAAACCAAGCTGAACAAGATGCAGATCCTGACCGGCTACCTGAACGTCGTCGAATTCTCGCGTGAGATCTACGGCGTCGGCGCGGCCGCGAACGCGTACTTCAACACGCCCGTCGAGAAGCTCACGGTGCCGCAGGCGGCGCTGCTGGCCGGCCTGGTGAACAACCCGGCCGTCAACGACCCGTGGAAGAGCCCGGCGAAGGCGACCGAACGCCGCAACCTGGTGCTGGACCGCATGGTCGACAACCAGAAGCTCGCGAAGGCGGACGCGGAACGCTTCAAGGCCGAGCCGCTCGGCGTCGTCGAAGGCGGTCCGCGGAAACCCGCGTCGAACTGCACCGGCGCCGGCCCGGAGAACGGCTTCTTCTGCCAGTACGTCGAGGACTATCTCCTCAAGAACGGCATGACGAAGGACGATCTCTACACCGGCGGCTACCAGATCAAGACCACTTTGGACGAACGGGCGAACCACGAAGCCAAGATGTCGGCCGAAGCCCAGGTCAAGAAGACCCAGGACAACGTCGCGAACACGCTTTCGCTGGTGAAGCCGGGCAAACAGCGACACGAAGTCGTGGCGCTGGCGGCGAACCGTGACTACGGGCTGCATGAAGATCAAGGGCAGACGACGTTCGCGTTGCCTTCCGGCGTGTACAACACCGGCGGCGCGGGCTCGGCGTACAAGGTCTTCACCGCCGCCGCGGCGCTGGAAGCGGGAGTGGCCGGGATCAACAGTCCCCTCCCGGTGCCCGATTTCTACACCTCCCACATCTTCGCCGGTGGTGGCAACAAATGCGCACCGACCGGACCGCCGTTGCGCTCCCGCTGGTACTGCCTCGGCAACGCGGGCGACTACAACCCGGCGGGCGGTGCCATGTCGATGCAGCAGGCACTGGCGACTTCGCCGAACACGGCGTTCGTGGCCCTCGAGGAGAAGGTCGGGAGCACAGGGCCGATCGTGGAGATGGCGCGCAAACTCGGCATGCGCGACACCATGGCCAGCAACCTCGGCGGTGGCGCCGTCGACCCGAAGTCCGACAATCCCGGCGCCAACACCAGCCAGCTGCAGGCCTTCGGCCCGAGGCCCGGCTGGCCCGGAAACGCGTCGTTCACCCTTGGCCCGGCCCCGCTGAGCGGCCTGGAATTGGCGAACGTCGGCGCCACGATCATGAGCGGCGGCGTCTGGTGCCCGCCGACTCCGCTGGCCGGTGTCACCGACCGGGACGGAAAACCGGTGGCTGTCAAGGAAGCCGCTTGCGAGCAGGTGGTGCCGGAAGGGCTCGCCAACACCCTCGCGGTCGGCATGAGCCGGGACAGCTCGCCCGGCGGCACGTCGTTCGGCGCCGCGAGCGGCGTCGGCTGGAACCGGCCAGTGATGGGCAAGACCGGGACGACGCAAAGCAACGGCTCGGGAACCTACCTCGGGGCCACCCCGCAGCTCGCGGGCGCGGCGATGGTGTTCCGTCCGAAGGGCGGAAACGGCGGCCTCTGCTACCTCGGCCCGGGCAACGTGACCACCCGCTGCGAAAACATGTTCGGCGGCAAGACGCCCGCGCAGACCTGGTTCGGGGCGATGTCGAAGATCCTCGAAGGCCAGGAACCGCTGCCGTTGCCTGCTCCGGACCCGAAGTACATGGGCAGCGGACGCTGATCGACAAGGGTGGCATTCACCAGCGCAAATCACAATGAGTCACGCCGTTCTAACTTTGCGTGACCGCTTGGCGGCCTAACGGGGAACAGTGGCCGACGAGATCATGTCGACCGATCGCGACACCCCGCGCCGACCACGGAAAGTGAAGAAAAGAGGCCATTCCAGCGATTTCCCGGCATCGCCGGAATGGGGGCGAACGATCACCACCCGAGAGCACGTAAACTGGACATTGTGAGCACGCTCAGTAACAAAGGTACTTCGGGGGCGACGGTGCGGCGCTTGGCCGTGGGAACCGCCGCCCTGGGAGCCGCGACCCTCGGTTACGCGATCGGTATCGAAAGGCGCCGGTGGACGCTACGCACCGCGGAGCTCCCGGTCCTCGCGGCAGGGGCGAAACCCTTCACGATCCTCCACATCTCGGATCTGCACATGTTGCCCGGTCACGTGAGCAAACAACGCTGGGTAGCGGCGCTCGACGAACTCGAGCCGGACCTCGTCGTCAACACCGGTGACAACCTGTCACATCATCAGGCCGTCCCGTCCGTGCTGCGCGCGCTCGGCCCCCTGCTCGACCGGCCCGGCGTGTTCATCTTCGGCAGCAACGACTACTACGCGCCGAAACCGAAGAACCCCGCGCGCTACCTCATGCCGAAAGGCAAGAAGAAGCGGATCCACGGCGAGCACCTGCCGTGGCGCGACCTCCGCGCGGCCTTCGTCGAACACGGCTGGCACGACCTCACCCACGTCCGGCGCACCATCGAGGTCGCCGACCAGTACGTGTTCACCGCCGGCGTCGACGACGCCCACCTCCGCCGCGACCGCTACGCCGACATCGCCGGCCCGGTGGACACGGCGGCCGCCGTCCGCATCGGCGTCACGCACTCCCCGGAGCCTCGCGTGCTCGACGAGTTCGCCGGCGACGGTTACGACCTCGTCCTCGCGGGCCACACCCACGGCGGGCAGCTCCGCATCCCGGGCTACGGCGCGCTCGTCACCAACTGCGAGCTGGACCGCACCCGCGCTCGCGGCGCGTCCCGCTGGGGCGCCCAGATGTGGCTTCACGTCTCCGCCGGGCTGGGCACCTCGCCGTACGCCCCCGCCCGCTTCGCGTGCCCGCCCGAGGCGAGCCTGCTGACCCTCGTCCCACGGGGTACGACCAGCGAGAACCACCGGAACGCAGCCCCCCGCAAAGCCCGAAACACCGTCCGCTAAACTTCTCCTCGACCCGCTAAGAAGTATCCGGGGTGTGGCGCAGCTTGGTAGCGTGCCTCGTTCGGGTCGAGGAGGTCGTGGGTTCGAATCCCGCCACCCCGACGTTGGATCGAAAGAGCCTTGTTCGCTTTTGCGAGCAAGGCTCTTTCGCGTTGCGGGCCCTGCCTTGGGGTTCGGTGTCCCCAATGTGGCATTGGGGACCCTCAGCGTCCCCAATGCCACATTGGGGACACAGCCGAGCCCCACCGACCAAGACGATCCCCAAGACACGCCCCCGGGCAGCCCCCGCCACTCCCAGGGGGGCGACCCCGGGTCCAGCGTATCGGCCGGGGGCGTCGGGACCGGGCGAAAGAGGGGGTGGCGGGGCTGGTTGTCCACAACGGCGGGTGGGTGTGGACAACTGAGGGCCACCGAAGCCCAAGGGTTCCCAATGCCTCATTCGAGACGCTGAGTGTCCCCGATGAGACATTGGGGACGCCAGAGAGCGAGGCCTCAGCGGGTGGCGAGGAGTTCGGTCCAGCACTGCGCGAAATCCCCATCGCCCGAGCGCGCCCACGACCAGGCCGAGCGGGCCGCCGAGGCGAGCTGGTCGCGGTCCGGGGTCGTCGCGGTTTCCAGCGCCGTCACCAAGCGCGCCTCCACGGAAGTCGCCAGCGCCCGATAAGTCGTGTCCGTGCGGTAGCGGATTTTCGTTCGTACGTCGGTGAAACCGGCGGCCGTGACCGCCGCGGGCAGTGAGCGTCCGGCGAACGGGTCGCCGCCAGCACGGCGCCACAGCAGATAGTGGCCACGGAGAGCGGCGTCGACGTTCGCCGTCTTCGGCCGCAGCCGCGCCCGGCTCCAGTCCGATGTGGACAGTGCGAGGGTACCGCCGGGTTTGAGGATCCGCCGGAACTCCGCCAGCGCGGCGCCCGGTTCCCTCAGATACTCGAAAACGGCGTGCGCGAAGACCACGTCCACCGAGTCCTCGGCGAAGGGCAGCGCGCACGCCTCCGCCACCAAAAAGTCCACTGTGGACTTTCTGTGTCCGCTCTCGATACCGAGGGTGATCGAACCCGGCCCGCAGCCGACGTCGACGCACCCCATCCCCGGCCCGAACAGCGGTTGCGCGAACACGGCCCGTTCGACCGCCTGACGCGCGGACCGCGCGTTTCCCTGCAGCACCCCGCACACAGTACGGCTCCGGAGTGGCAGGATCGAGGGGTGAGCACGCAGCCAGGCAATGAATATCCGTCCGCGGCGGTCCCGGACCGCCTGTTCGACGACGCCGAAGCCGAGACCAGGTGGCGGGCCCGCTTCCACGCGCCGCGTATCTCGGTCCCCGAGTGGGCCATCGACGCCCCCGATGCGAACGTCTACGTCTCCAACGCCAGCGGCGTCTGGGAGGTCTACTCCTGGGACCGGTCGACCGGCGAGCACCGCCGCGTCACCGACCGGCCCAACGGCACCATGCACGCGACCCCGTCCCCCGACGGCCGTTGGATCTGGTGGTTCAACGACACCGACGGCGACGAATTCGGCTCCTGGGTCCGCGAACCGTTCGCGCCGGGCGCCGCCGCCGAGCGCGCGGTGCCGTCCGTCCACGACGGCTACCCCGCCGGGCTCGAGATCGGCACCCGGGTGATCGCCGTCGGCGTCTCGACCGACGACGGAAGCGAACTCTTCGCCCATATCGACGGCGAGACCAGCAGTTTCTACAAGCACGAAGACGACGCCGGGATCGCCTCGCTGTCCCGCGACGAGGCGCTGCTCGCGATCTCCCACTCCGAGCACGGTGATTCACGACACCCCGCGCTGCGCGTCCTCTCGACCGACGGCTTCACGACGATCGCCGACAAATGGGACGGCGAGGGCAAGGGTCTCGGCGCGCTCGAGTATTCGCCGGTCGCCGGTGATCAGCGGTTGCTGGTGCTGCACGAGCGGCGCGGTCGCGAAGAACTCCTGATCTGGGACACCGCCGCGGACACCGAGCAGGAGATCGAACTGGATCTGCCCGGCGAAGTGGTCGCGGGCTGGTACCCCGACGCGCAGGCACTGCTGGTCGTCCACTTCCACCAGGGCCGTAGTTCCCTGCACCGGTACGACCTCTCGACCGGGGAGCTGTCCTCTTTGGACACTCCGCCCGGCCGGATCGGCGGCGCGGGAGTGCGGCCCGACGGCACCGTCGAGTACTCGTGGTCCAGCGCCGCACAGCCGACGGCGGTACGCGCACGGACCGCGGACGGCGAAGACTCCGTGCTCCTCGAACCGCCGGGCGAGCGCGCTCCGGAGTCCGCACCGGTCACCGACGCGTTCGTCGACGGGATCGGCGGGCAGATCCACGCACTGGTCTCGCGTCCGGCCGACGCGCCCGAAGGTCCGCTTCCGACGGTCTTCTCCTTGCACGGTGGGCCGCACTCGGCCGACGAAGACCGCTTCTCCGCGTACCGCGCCGTCTGGCTCGACGCCGGATTCGCCGTCGTCGAGGTCAACTACCGCGGTTCGACGGGTTACGGCTCGGCCTGGCGCGACGCCATCGAAGGCCGTCCAGGCCTGACCGAGCTCGAAGACGTCGCCGCCGTGCACGACTGGGCTGTCCAAAGTGGACTGGCTGATCCGGCCAAATGTGTGGTGAACGGCGCTTCGTGGGGTGGCTACCTGAGTCTGCTGGCGCTGGGCACCCAGCCCGCGCGCTGGGCGGCGGGGATCGCCGGGGTGCCGGTGGCGGATTACGTCGCCGCGTACGAGGACGAGATGGAGCAGCTCCGGTCGTTCGACCGGGCGCTGTTCGGCGGTTCGCCGGAGACGGTGCCGGCGGTGTACCGGGAATGCTCGCCGATCACCTACGTCGAGGCGGTGACGGCGCCGGTGCTGGTGCTCGCCGGGGACAACGATCCGCGCTGCCCGATCCGGCAGGTCGAGAACTACCTCGACAGGCTCGCGAAGCGGGAGATCCCGTTCGAGTTCTACCGGTTCGACGCGGGCCACGGGTCGCTGGTGATCGCCGAGACGATCAAGCAGACCGCGATCGAGGTGTTCTTCGCGCTGCGGGCCGTCGGGCTTCGCTGACCCCGGCGAGCGGTCAGCGCTCGGAGAAGAGAGTCCCGCCGGACGCCCAGTGTTCGGCGGGAATCTCGTTGATGGTCACCCAGACGCCTTCGGGATTGCCGCCGCAGGTGCGGACGAAGGCGTCGGTCACCTCGCGTACGAGGGCCTGCTTCTGTTCGGCCGTGCGGCCGGGGAACATCGAAACACTGATCATCGGCATGGGCGGAACTCCAGTGTTCTGCGTCGGGAATACGGTGCGTATCTCGGTGGATCCAGGTTTCGGTCGGCAAGGCGCCGGTTCGTCCTCGTACCGGGTTGTACTCGGGCGGACCGGCAACGCGGCCGACGGGAAGCTGGGCCGCCGAGATGCGTGCCGGATTCCCGGCGCTGGACACTAAAGCCCGCGGTCGTGCTTCCGCAGACGGTCGACGGCGTAGGCGTCACCCTCGAAGGTGATCCGGGCGGCGTCGCGGCCGAAGACGAACAGCAGCAGCTCGATCGGCGCGCCGATCACGGTCACCGTGTCCGGGCCTTCCTTCACGCGCGCTTCGCGGCCTTCGGGGGTCTTCAAGATCACGCCGACCGGTGATTTCCGCAGGTTCAGCTTGGAGGCCTGCTTCGCCGACTTCCACGCCGCCGCGTCCCGCGAGGGTTCGGCCGGACGCGGTTCCCAGCCGGGCTGCCCTCGGCGGACGTCCTCGTGGTGGATCAGGAACTCCGCGCTGTTCGCCAGCTCGTCGAGCGCGGCGATCGACGTCGGCCAGTACCAGGCGGGGCCGGACCGGACCTTGCCGACGACCTCGGGCCACGGCTGGGCGGCGTAGGAGTCCTGCACCCGCTGCGTGTACGAAGCGAGCGCGGGCACCAGGATGCCGGGCGCCGCGTCGGGCCGCCGCTCGCGGACCAGCAGATGCGCCGCGAGATCCCGCGTCTTCCAGCCCGTGCACAGGGTCGGCGCGTCCGGGCCGACCTCTTCGAAAAGCTCGCTCAACGCACGACGTTCGTCTCCGGCGACTCCCATACCCCCCGACGTTACGCGCCGGTAGGGCCCGGGGAAATCCGGCGTGACGCAGGGCACCCGGCTCAGTGATGGAACGCGGTCCGCGGTCGCGGGCCGTGATCGAGCTCGGGTAGCAGGCGCCGGAGGTCGGCGAGCAGCAGATCGGCGAGATCGTGCGTGAAACCGTTGCGCACCACGATCCTCAGCACCGCGAGGTCGGTCCGGTTCTCGGGGAACGTGTACGCCGGGACGAGCCAGCCCCGCTCGCGAAGCCGCCGTGACACGTCGAAGACGTCGAAGCCCTCGACGTCCGGCTTCGTCGTGAAGGCGAACACGGGAAGCTGATCGCCTCGCGTCAGCAATTCGAACGGGCCCAGCTCGGCGATCCCGTCCGCCAGCTGGGTCGCGACGTCACGCGAAGCCTGTTGCACGGCACGGAAACCTTCGCGGCCGAGCCGGACGAACGTGTAGTACTGCGCGGCCACCTCCGCGCCGGGACGCGAGAAGTTCAGCGCGAAAGTCGGCATGTCGCCACCGAGGTAGTTGACGTTGAAGACGAGCTCCTCCGGCAGCGCCTCCTTGTCGCGCCACAGCACCCAGCCGACGCCGGGGTAGACCAGCCCGTACTTGTGCCCGGAGGTGTTGATCGACGCCACCCTCGGCAGGCGGAAGTCCCAGCTCAGCTCGGGATCGAGGAAGGGCGCGATCATCGCGCCCGAAGCGCCGTCGACGTGCACCGGGATGTCCCAGCCGGAGCGTTCCTTCAGCCCGTCGAGCGCGGCCGCGATCTCGGCGACGGGCTCGTAACTGCCGTCGAAAGTGGACCCGAGGATCGCGACGACGCCGATCGTGTTCTCGTCGCACCGGGCGATCGCCTCGTCTGCGGTGAGGTGGAAGCGGTCGCCGTCCATCGGCACCAGCCGCGGTTCGACCTCCCAGTATTCGCAGAACTTCTCCCAGCAGACCTGGACGTTCGCGCCCATCACCAGATTCGGCTTCCCGGTGCGGCCCAGTTTCGACCAGCGGCGTTTCAGCGCCATCCCGGCGAGCATGCAGGCTTCCGACGAACCGGTAGTGGAGCAGCCCATGATCGCGGTGGGATCGGGCGCGTGCCACAGATCGGCGAGGATGTTCACGCAGCGCCGCTCGAGCTCCGCGGTCTGCGGGTACTCGTCCTTGTCGATCATGTTCTTGTCGACGCATTCGGCCATCAGCTCGCGGGCCTGCGGCTCCATCCACGTGGTGACGAACGTGGCGAGATTCAGCCGGGCGTTGCCGTCGAGCATCAGCTCGTCGCGCACCAGCTGGAGCGCGGTATCGGGCGGGAGCGGGTCTTCGCCGAGACTGTCGTGCGGGAGGCGGATGTTCGCGGCGAGCGCGGGGTACGCGCCGGCGTACAGCGGGTTGGCCCCGTTCTCACGGCTCGGATCGGGGGCGGTTCCCTTGTGCAGCACCATGAGTCGAACGGTAGCGGCTCGTGAGTGGCAAGGACGGTTAGAACCGTCCTTACCACTCACGAGGGGCGGGGGTCAGGCCTGCTGCGCCTGCCACATCCAGTGCGCCTTTTCGAGCTCCTGGGTGATCTCGATGAGGAGATCCTGGGTGACCAGGTCGCTCTTGTCGGTCTCGTCGATGCGCTTGCGCAGCCGCTCGATCAACGCGGCGAGGATCTCGACGATCGCGGCCACCGTGGACTCGACGGACTGCCAGTTGTCGGGGTAGTCCGGCAGGCCGGAGCTCTCGACGACGGCCTTCGCCTGGCCGTTCGGCGAGATGCCGATGGCGTTGGCGCGCTCGGCGACCTCGTCGACGTACTGGCGCGCGGTGGCGACCAGTTCGTCGAGCTGCAGGTGCGCGCTGCGGAAGTTCGCGCCGACGACGTTCCAGTGGGCCTGCTTCGCGATCAGCGACAGGTCCACCAGGTCGACCAGTGTGGCCTGCAAGGCGTTACCGGTGATCTCCTTGTCGGCTTCGCTCAACGGACTCTGGATCGGAGACTTGCCCATTTTCGGTCTTCCTTTCGGAAATCAGTCGGTTCGGGGGTGGGGCCTGCCGCGGCCGGGATCAGACCGACGCGGACAGTGCGACCTCGATGTTGCCGCGGGTCGCGTTCGAGTAGGGGCACACCTGGTGCGCCTGCTCGACGAGCTGATCGGCCTGCGCCTGCTCCAGGCCGGGCAGCGAAACCTTGAGCGCCACGCCGAGCCCGAAGCCCACGTCCTGCTTGAGCACACTGACCTCGGCCGTGACGGTGGAGCCGTCCAGCTTCACCTTCGCCTGGCGCGCGACGAGTTGCAACGCGGAGTGGAAACAGGCGGAATAACCGGCGGCGAAGAGCTGCTCGGGGTTCGTCTTGTCCCCGCCCGGCCCGCCCATCTCCTTCGGGACCGCCAGCGACTCGTCGATGACGCCGTCGGAGGACGTGACCTCACCGTTGCGGCCGTCGCCGCGAGCGGTGGCCACAGCGGTGTACAGAGCTTCAGCCATTCTTCGCCTACCTCCTGGTCTCAAGACACGCCCCGTTGAGCGTCTCTTCGGTGTCAACGTCCCGCAACCGCGAAACCTTGCCACCCCATGGCAGGCATCACGTCCGGGAATTACCCGGACGATGACCGGAACAAACGACTAGGCGCGGTTCAGCGCGAACTCGGCGACCTGGCTTCCGATCAGGCGGAGCGTGCGGACGCTCTTCTCGTCCGAGGCGCCGCCGGCTTCGTCGAACTTGGTCTCCGCGGTGTTGATCGAACCACCCAAAGGGGTGGCCCAGCCGCGCAGCGCGTGCGTGATCGTGCGCAGCTGCTCCAGCGTGGTGACAGCGGCCTGCCAGCCGTAGGCGACCGCGGCGAGGCCGACCGCGCGGCCGTCGAGATACGGACGGGCGTCGTCGCGCAGGTCTTCGACGTAGTCCAGGGCGTTCTTGACCAGTCCGGACAGCGCGCCGTGGTAGCCGGGCGAGACGACGACGATCCCGTCGGCGCGGCGGATCGCTTCGACCAGCCGGGTGGCTCGCTCGTGCCGCTCCGCCGGCGCGGTGTCGTAGAACGGCAACACCAGTTCGGGCCCGGAGATCAGCTCCGTGGTGACTCCGGCTTCGGCCGCCCCGCCGAGCGCGATGCGCAGCGCGCGCTCGGATTGCGAGCCCTCCCGCAGAGAGCCGCCGATACCGAGGACATGCGCCGTGTTCGTCGAAGTCACGCTTTCGAGGCTAACCCCTCTACTTAAGTGGAGGACCAGGATCTGGAACGGAGTCCTGCGTCACACCCGTTCGCCGCAACCGGGCCCGGTCCCGCTGGACGGCATACCTACTCGAAAGTAACCTGACGGGAAGCCCCCAGGAGGAAGCATGGCGATACCGCTCCAGATCCGTGCCGAGGCCGCGTTTTCGCAGCTGGCGTTCTGGCTCCCGAAGCCGGTCAGACGGGCCATCGCCGGGCCGCCCCTCCGCCTGGACGGGCAGGAACTCGCTCTGGACGCCCAGCTTCTGCTCCGCCTGCAGAAGCTGGCGAAGGCGTCGCTGGTGCGGGGAAGCGTCGAAGAGTCGCGCAGCATGCTCTTGGCGAGCAGGCATCTGGTGAGCGGGCCGACGATCGAGCCGGTCGCCACCAGGGAACTGCTCATCCCCACGGGTGACGGCGACGTGCCGGCCACGCTCTACACCCCGGCCGGACTGCCGGACCCGTCCGGGCTGCTCGTGTTCTTCCACGGCGGCGGCTGGGTGGTCGGCAGCCGCGCCTCCCACGACAACAGCGTCCGCTACCTGGCGAAACAGGCGGGCGTGCGGGTTCTTTCAGTGGAGTACCGGCTCGCGCCGGAGACGCAGTTCCCCGGCGCCACCGAAGACGCGATCGCGGCGTTCGAGTACGCCTACGCGAAGGCGCGGGACCTGGGCGCCGACCCGGCCCGTATCGCCGTCGGCGGCGACAGCGCGGGCGGGAACCTCGCGGCGGTGACGGCGCAGCAGGCGGTGAAACGCGGCGGCGGGGTCCCGGCGTTCCAGCTGCTGTTCTATCCGGCGACCGATTTCACCGTGCGCCGCCGCTCCCGGGAATTGTTCGCGGAGGACCTTTTCCTCACCGATGCGGATATGACCTGGTTCGAGGGACATTACGTGCCGAAGGGCACCGATCTGTACAACCCGAAACTCTCCCCGTTACACGGCGACGTTTCCGGATTACCGCCCGCCTATATCGCGACAGCCGGATTCGACCCGCTGCGCGACGAGGGCGAGGCTTACGCGGAGAAATTGCGGAAGGCCGGGGTGCCGGTGGCGCTCAGCCGCCAGCCGGACCTGATCCACGGGTATCTCAACTTCCTCGGGATCGGACGGCGGTTCCGCGAGGCGACGGCCGAAGCGGCGGGCGCCCTGCGGCTGGGCCTCGCCCCGAAGTAAACGGCCAGATCCGGTGCGGATAAATGTCCGCACCGGATCCGGCCCCCATTTCATGGTCCACCGCCCTGCACGGCGAACCCCTGACGATCTTCTAACGACCCATGCCTGTCTCTCGGGAGCGCGTCAGCGCGACGAGAGACTTCACCCCGCGCGCCTCTTTCGGCCGAAGGCCACGGAAACCTTTTGTAGGGCGCCCCTACCTGCCAACGTGAGCTGGTCGCGATCCCGCGCCCTGCGAAAGGTTTCCGTCAGCGCGCGGCAACAGCACCGCGTGGCGAAATTACGGCGTGGGAAGCGGGACGGGCGGTGTCGGAAGCGGCGGTACAGGTAGCCCGCCGAGCAGGCCGCCGAGAATGCCGGTCACGGCCGCGAGCAGGGCTTTCACCAGGTCGCTGACGATCTTCAGCGGTCCGGGAAGGTCCGGGAGCGACGGGATCGGCACCGGCAGCGGCGGCAGCTGACGTGCCTTCGCGGTCGGGTCGGCCAGCAGCCTGCTGGACTCGACGGAACGACCCTGGGCCAGGTCGCCGAGCTTCTGCGTTTCGGTCTGGATCTGATAGCGCTTGCCCGCGGCGATGTCACCGAGGACGGGGCTCAGCTTGTCCAAGTCCGCCCGCGTCTTGGCGACGTCACCGGCGTAGGCCACCTTGGTGAGGCCGTCCCGCATCTGCAGCACCTGCGCGGCGAGCGCCTGCGTGTTCGACGAACCCTTTCCACCATCGGTGCTAGCCGTTGCGGCGCCGGCTGAGGCCACCGCCAACAGACTGCCTGCGGCGACCGCGGCAATCGTCCGGGCAATGTTGCCTTTCATTCCTTACCTCCTGGCCTCTGGGACCTGACGAGGTAAATCGATACCCGCCGTATCGGCCGAACACCACCCGATCACCGGTTGGAACACTTTTCTAACCCTTACGTGCCGGATTCAATCCAGGGGAAGACGCCCGCAATTGATTAACGGCGAAATCTTGCGCCTCCCCCTGAAGATCATCCTTTTCCCGCCGATTTATGACCACCTGTGACCGATCGACACCGTGGTGCGGTTCGTTCACCCACAGCGGTGTAAACGGTGATCGTTTGGCTTCATCACTCCGTCGGACAGGCGTGTCGCACTGCTCCACTCGGGGTGTCCCCCACGCACGCCACGGCACCTTCTGGTTTCACATGCGAGTGGGGACATGGAACGCCCCCGGTGCGGGCACCGGGGGCGTTCGGTGGTGGGAGCAGCCTCTCGAAAGAGGTCCTTTTACTCGCGGAAGGCGTCCGCGACCTTGTCGCCGAGATCCTTGTCGACGTTGCGCCAGTACTCGAAGACGCGCTCCAGCACCGGCCGGGAGACGTCGTTCGAAGCGTGGCCGATGATGTTGTTCGCGAGCCGTTCACGCTGCGCGTCGTCCATCACGTCGCGGACGAGCGTGCCCGGCTGGCCGAAGTCGTCGTCCTCGGCGTGGAGCTTGTACGCCGACCGGATGACCTCGTCCTCGACGCCGTAACCCGAAGCGGTCTCGGAGGCGATCTCAGCGCTCGCGTGCGGGCCGCCGTAGGAGTTCGGCGCGTACACCGGGTCGCCCGGGTTGTTGTAGCGCATCGCGCCGTCACGCGAGTAGCTGTTCACCGGGGATTTCGGCGCGTTGACCGGGAGCTGCGTGTAGTTCGCGCCGATCCGGTAGCGGTGCGCGTCCGGGTACGCGAACAGGCGTCCCTGCAGCATCTTGTCCGGCGACGGGCCGATACCCGGCACCAGGTTGGACGGCTCGAACGCGGCCTGCTCGATCTCCGCGAAGTAGTTCGCCGGATTGCGGTCGAGCACCCAGCGCCCGACCTTGATCAGCGGGTAGTCGCCCTTCGGCCACACCTTGGTCAGGTCGAACGGGTTGAAGCGGTAGTCCGCGGCCTCGGCGTACGGCATCACCTGGACGTACAGCGTCCAGCTGGGGTGGTTGCCCTGCTTGATGTTCTTGAACAGGTCGCGGATGTAGTAGTCCGAGTCCTCGCCCGCGATGCGGTCCGCGTCGGCCTGCGGCAGATAGCCGATGCCCTGGTCGGTCTTGAAGTGGTACTTGACCCAGAACTTCTCGCCGCCGGCGTTCTCCCACAGGTAGGTGTGCGAGCCGAAGCCGTCCATCTCCCGCCAGTTCGACGGGATGCCGCGGTCGCCCATCAGCCAGGTGACCTGGTGCGCGGACTCGGGCCGCAGCGTCCAGAAGTCCCACTGGATGTCGTGGTCGCGCAGGTGGTTGTCGGCGCGGCGCTTCTGCGAGTGGATGAAGTCGGGGAACTTGATCGGGTCGCGGATGAAGAACACCGGGGTGTTGTTGCCGACGAGGTCGTAGTTGCCCTCGGAGGTGTAGAACTTCACCGCGAAGCCGCGCGGGTCGCGCCACGTGTCGGGCGAGCCGTTCTCGCCGGCGACCGACGAGAAGCGGGCCAGGCTCTCGGTGCGCACGCCCGGCTGGAACAGGGCGGCCTTCGTGAACTGGCTGACGTCCTCGGTGACCTCGAGGAAGCCGTGCGCGCCGCCGCCCTTGGCGTGGACGACGCGTTCCGGCACGCGTTCACGGTTGAACTGGGCGTTCTTCTCGATCAGGTAGTGGTCCTGGAGCAGGATCGGGCCGTTGGCGCCTATGGTCAGCGAGTCGTTGTCGCTCGCGACGGGGATGCCCACGTTGTTCGTGGTCGGCAAGGTCACGCCGGTGCCTCCTGGTTCGTGGTGGTGAGCGGTCAGCCACCACCACCCTCCCGGCTATTCTGGAATCAGTCAAGAAAAGACCCCGGACCGGGTGACCCGTGCCTCGCGAAAAAAACTTGCACGCGCGTACCAAGTTACGTTCTCATCGGACCTATGGCCCTCGCTCCGTATCGTCGCGTGTTAGCCGTGCCCGGAGTTCCCAGCTCGATGCTGCTGATGTTCCTGGCCCGGCTCCCGATGACGGCCATGGGCGTGACGATGACGCTGTACGTGGTCAACGACCTCGGCCGCGGCTACGGCGCGGCCGGTCTGGTCGGCGCCGCCACCACGCTCGGCAGCGCGATCGGGGCGCCGCTCGTCGGCCGGTACGTCGACCGCTACGGGCTCCGGCCGGTGGTCGCGATCTGCGGGCTGGCCTCGTCGACGTTCTGGATCAGCGCGCCGCATCTGCCGTATCAGGTGCTGCTCGCGGTCGCGCTCCCCGCGGGGGTGCTGTCGGTGCCCGCCGGGACACTCGCCCGGCTGGTGCTCACCGCGCTCGTGCCGCTGGAACAGCGGCGAGCGGCGTACTCACTGGACACGATCCTGGTGGAGGCGTCGTTCATGATCGGGCCGTCGGCCGGGATCATGGCGATCACGCAGCTGCCCGCGGTCTACGCGCTCACCGGTATCGGAGTCTGCTTCGCGCTTTCGGCGACGCTGATCTACCGCCAGAACCCGCCGATCCGCGCCGAGGCCGACGCCGAGGTGTTCGCCGGGGAGCGGCCGCCCGTGCGGAGCTGGCTCACCGGACGGCTCGTGATGGCGATGTTCATCGCCGCCGGCGCGCTGTTCTGCCTGGTCGGCATGGAGCTCGCCGCGCTGGCGACACTGCGCGCGAGCGGGGACATCGCCTGGTCCGGGCTGCTGATCACACTGATGTGCGTCGCGTCCGTCCTCGGCGGGGCGATCCACGGCGCGGTCCGTCGGTCGCTTTCGCAAGGCACCCTGATGGTGCTGCTCGCGGTGCTGACCCTGCCGGTCGGGCTGATCGCCGAGCCGTGGTGGCTGCTGGCGATCGTGCTCTTCCCGAGCAACGTGCTGTGCGCGCCGACGCTCGCGGCGAGCACGGAGACGGTCAGCGCGGCGGCGCCGCCGCGGGTGCGCGGTGAGGCGATGGGCCTGCTGGACGCGGCGAGCCGGATCGGGCTGGCGATCGGGAGCCCGATCATCGGGTTCGTGATCGACCACTCCAGCCCCGGCTGGGGGTTCGCGGCGTCGGCTCTGGGCGCGCTGGCGATCGCCGCGGTCGGCCTGTTCTGGCGCCGGTCCCGGACACCCGCCGCCCAGGTGCCCGCACTCACTTCCTCCTGACGCGTTTAGTCCTCTGAATGCGGTAGTTGCGCGTGCGACGACCGCATTCAGAGGACGAAATGCGAGGGGGTGGTGCTAGGCGCAAACCTTGCGGAGGGCGTCGAGCCGGTCGAGGTTGCGCTTGGTCCAGTCCGCGATCTTGCCCGCGTCCTGGATGTTCTCCTTCTGCACCTGCAGGTACGAGTCGGCCATGCCGGTGAGCGCGCTCGCGACGTTCTGCTCGCCGACGCTGTTCGCCAGCTCACGCAGGCGTTTCTCCTTGTCCGCGGCGCGTTCCTTGATGGTCGCCGGGTCCGGATTGAGGTCGGCGAGGCTGAGCGCCTCGGCACAGGCGCCGACCTTCGTCGCGGCCTTGTTCGTCTGATCGACGGCGTTCGTGACCTCGCTGCAGCCCGCCAGCGCGAGTCCGGCGGCCGCCAGGAGCGCCGCGATTCCCAACCTCTTCATAGGAACCACAGTAGCGAGAAACGTGGGTGGTATGTCGGGTTCCCGGCACACCACCCACGTTTCACCCCTTCACGCAGACGACCTGCTTGAGGTGCGCGACCACCTCGACGAGGTCCGTCTGGGCCTTGATCACCGTCTCGATGTCCTTGTACGCGGCCGGGATCTCGTCCACCACACCGGAGTCCTTGCGGCATTCCACGCCGGCGGTCTGCGCGGCGAGGTCTTCGGCGGTGTACAGCTTCTTGGCCTTGTTCCGCGACATCCGGCGGCCCGCGCCGTGCGACGCGGACTGGAAGGACGACGCGTTCCCGAGGCCGCGCACGATGTACGAACCGGTGCCCATGCTGCCCGGGATGATCCCGAGGTCGCCCGAACCCGCGCGGATCGCGCCCTTGCGGGTCACCAGGAGGTCGACGCCGTCGTAGGTCTCTTCCGCCACGTAGTTGTGGTGGATGCAGAACCGCGCTGACCAGCATCGGAGCCCCGATTCTGGGGCAGATCTGGGGCAAACATGCTCGCGTTCGACCTCTACCGGCCGCGCGTTCGGCCGGCGTTGGCCGTCGTCACCGACCCGCCGGTCGCCCGCTTCACGCGGTGGGCGCCGAACCTCCGCGCCGTCGCGGCCTACCTCGCGGTACGCGCCCTCGGCGTGGCGATGCTCGCCGTGATGGCGGCGCCGCGCGACTTGCCGCTGCTCGAGCGGTTGAGCGCGTGGGATGGCTGGTGGTACCTGCAGATTGCCGAGAACAACTACACCGGAGTGCCCGAACCCCTCGACGCGGCGGGCGAGCTTTTCCCTGCTGCGCCAATGGGTTTCTTCCCGCTGTACCCCGGCGCCATGCGGGTACTCGGCGAACTCGGCCTGCCGCTCGTCGCTGCCGGGCTGATCGTGTCGACGGTCGCCGGCGTCGTCGCCGCGTGCGGCCTGCAGCGCATCGGCGAACGCGTGGGCGGGCAGCGCGTCGGCCTGCTCCTCGTCGTGTTGTGGGCGGGCGCGCCGATGTCGATCACACAGTCGATGGTGTACACCGAGGCGCTGTTCGTGGCGCTCGCCGCGTGGGCGCTGGTCGGGGTGCTCGAGCGCCGGTACGGCATGGCCGCGCTGTGCGCGGTGTTCGCCGGGCTGACCCGGTCGACCGCGGTCGTCCTGGTCGCCGTCGTCGTGGTCGCCGCGGCGCTCGCTGCCGTGCGCAGTGGCGGGCGCGACCGTTGGCGGTTGCTGGGATGGGCGGCGATCGCGCCCGCCGGGTTGGCCGGCTACTGGTCGTTCGTCGCCGTGCGCACGGGGAGCCTGACCGGGTGGCAGGACATCGAACTGCGCGGGTGGGGTGTCCGGTGGGACTGGGGTCGCGAGGCGGCCGAGTACACGGTGCAGCTGCTCGCCAAGGAGGGCAGCAGGTTCGAGACGCTCGTGCTGTTCGTGACGGTCGCCGCGGTCGTCCTCGGCGTGGTCATGATCGCGCACCGCATGCCGTGGCCGCTGGTCGCGTACGGGATCGGCGTCGCAGTCCTCGCGATCGGCACCGCCGGATTCCCTCAAATGCGGGGGCGTTTCTTGCTGCCCGCGTTCGTGCTGCTGCTGCCCATCGCCGTCGGCCTCGCGAAACGTCGCCCGTCGACCGCGGTCGCCGCGGCCGGGGCGTTCGTCCTGTTCGGCTGCTGGTACTCCGCGCACTCGCTCACCGCGTGGAAGTACGGCATTTGACCGAGTCTCGCTACTCCCCTTGCCCGACAACTGAAACCCGATCCATGAGGAGACGCCAGTGAGAATCCGTATCGAGGGCACCACGCAGGAGACAGCCGCGGCCGCCGAGCTGCTACGCGAGGTATTCAACGTCCGCGAGGTCAGCAGCTTCTACCCGAACCGCGGCCGGTCGACCCTCGGCCGGGTCTACGTCGACGTCGAGTTCGCGCGGCCGGACACAGTCAGAGCGACCGCGACGCGCGTCGAACACCCCGCCCAACAGGTCGCAGGGACGCAGCCGAAGCAGTTGCGGTGAGGCGCTGCGACTCTCAGTAGCGACACGCGTGCAGTATCGTGGTGTTGCACCTCTTCGCGGAGGGAAGCCCCCGGTTTGGCCACCGGGGGCACGCGAAGAGGTCGACTCCGCGAATGAGGGTGGTCGTTGATGAACGACGTTTTGCCTGCCGACGCTCCGGTCGGCGCACGCATCCGCCACTACCGAGACCGGCGCGGCATGTCCCGCCCGGTCCTTGGCGGCCTCGTCGGAAAGACCGGCGAATGGGTCAAGGCAGTCGAGAACGGTCGCCTGCAGACACCGCGGCTACCGATGCTGCTCCGGATCGCGCAGGCACTCGAACTCGACGACTTGGCGACGCTCACCGGCGACGGGCACGCTGTGCCCGTCTCGCTGTACGCGGGGCCGCGACACTCGGCGCTGTCCGCTGTGCAGACAGCGCTCACCGAATATCGCGTGTCGCTCAAGCTCGAGCCCGTGTCTGTTCCGCACCTTGCCGTTCGGCTGCGTCAAGCGTGGCTGGTGCGCCACTCATCGCCCGACCATCGGACGCAACTCGGCACGCTGCTGCCGGACCTCATCCGCGACGCGCAGGTCGCCGTGCGGGCCCTCCGTGGCGATGAGCGACGCGAAGCGCGCCGGGTTCTCAGCGGTGTCTATCAGCTCGCCGACTTCTACGTCGCCTACCAACCCGCTCCTGAATTGGTCTGGATGGTCGCCGACCGCGCACTGACCGAGGCGCAGGAGGCAGACGACCCGTACATGATCGCGGGCGGCGCGTGGGCGATGGTGCAGGCACTGCGCGAGGCCGGCCGCTGGGATGAGGCGGTAGACCTCGCCACCGACGCGCGGGACTCGCTCGCCCGGTACCTCGACGGGGCGCCGGACGATTGGCGCGGCATGGTCGGTGCACTCGACGCCGAGGTCGCCTACGTCCACGCTCGCCGCGGACGGCATGGGTTGGCATGGGCACATTGGGAGAAAGCCGACCAGGTCGCCCGGCGACTCGGCGCCGACTACCGACACACGCAATCCTCGTTCTCGCAAAGCGTCATGTCCGCCCACGCGGTCACCCTCGGCGTGGAGCTGCGCCGAACCGGCGAGGCACTGCGCGCGGCGAACGGGTTCGACCCGGTCGCCATTCCTTCCCTCGCGCGCCGGGGGCGACATCTCATCGAGGTTGCTCGAGCGCACGCACTCGAGGGAGACGACAACGGGGTGCTAACTCTCCTCGACCGGTCGCAGCGCGTCGCAAACGAGACGATCAGCTACAACGGATTTGCGCGAGACATGCTGCTCAAACTACGGAAACGACCGCCCACCGGGCGGGAATCCGAAGTGCGTCGTCTGTGCGATCGCGTCGGGTTGGCCGCGTAGCCCAACCGAGTGAAGGTACAAACTGTACCCCTCCCCTAGTTGATCACTCCTAGCGTTCATGGCGTGACAACACGGGGATGGCGGATCGAGCGCCCGCAGCAGATTAAGGACGTCAACGGGCGACCTGCCGTGATCACGGTCGGCGTCGTGCGGGATCACTCCGACCATTTCCGGGTCGCTCTCGCACTAAACGACGGGCCAACGCTGCTCCTCAAGTCCGACCAGCGCGACGTGTTGGTCGGACATCTTGACGCTGCCCGCGACGCGGCGGCACGCCTCGAACGGAACGACCGGTGAGCGTCCGCACGCAACCCACCATGAAGGGGTGGCGGCATCTTCGGGAGTTGGCCGGTTTCGGCCTGACCGGGCAGCGTGTCGACATCTTGACCGGCGTGGTTGAGACCCCGGCGGGCCTGGCGCCCGCGCTGCTGGTCGGGGTGTGCGGGCTGGTCGTCGACGAGATGCTCGTCAAGGGCATGGTGACCGCGCTGGAGCAGGCGGCCGAGGACGCGCGCCGCGGTGGTGATCCGCTGTGGTGAGGCATTCGTTGATGGCGCGGCGCCGGCTGTTCGGTCGGCGGCGCCGCGTGCCGACGCAGCACCTGGTCGAGGTCCCGTGTGTGGCGGATGAGTACGAGTGGCGGCAGTTCGCCGGAACGTCGCACCTGTACCCGGTCGCGCGACTTGCCGATGAATGGGCAACGACGGTCATTGCGTGGTGCGAGTGGCGGCGGTCGGCCTGGCCTGTCGGTCACGAGCGGGGCGAGGTCGGCCGGATGCCCCTCGACGCGCGGCACCGGGCCGTGGTGGGCGCCTGCGCGGACTGCGTGCACCTGCAGAGGTTGGCGCACATGGACGCGCGGCGCCGCGCACGGGAGGCGCGCCGTGCACGAGCGTGACCGAAAGCTGCTCGCCGGGATGGCGCGCATCAACGCGGAGCTTGGGAACGTGACCCTTGCACTGCTCTCGACGCAGCCGGACGACGCCGAGTACGCCGCGTCGCTGCGCCAAGTCGGGACCGACCTCATTCGGGTTGGCATCGCGTTGACGTCCCGCGCGGCTGAACTCGACGGCAAGCTGATAGATCTCGACGCCATCATGCCCGCCCCTGCAGCGCAGGAAGGCGATCCGCCGTGAGCGCCGTCGAGGTCGGTAGCTATGAGCACTTCCTCGCCGAAGTGGGCGCGGGCCGGGTGTGGGTCATGGGCTTGGGCGGCGCCGGGTCCGCCGAGATCCTCGTTGGCAGCGGCGGGATCAACGCTCCGGAGTTCGAGGATCGCGGTTACCTGTACCGCGCCCTCGACGACGGCGACGTCCGGATACACGGCGGGCGCGTGATGCTCGCCCGACCGATGGCAGGCCGCGGCGAAAGGCCGTCACCTGCCTGACCCCGAAGAACTCCCGGCGTCGCCCAAACCCTCGAGCGACGTCGGGCCCGCCCCGGTCAGCGTGCCTCCCCTGGTAATCCGCTGACCGGGGTTCCAAACGCCCCGTTCTCTTTCGCGTGGAGGACGGGGAGCCGGGACCGGCCGATGACACCGGTCCCGGCAACCGCCCGCCGCACTGGGGAAATGCGACCCGCGGCGGGCGCCGGGGGGCGGGGCGGCGGTGCCCCGCCCCCCGGCAATCCTTATCCGGAAACCGAAAGTGAAAGAGAGCCTGTTCGTCTTGGCATACAACGAACTCTGGACAGAAGACAACGTGAGGGCGCAGGAGGAAGCCGACCGGAAGCGGCGAGAGGAACAGGCAGGCAACGATGAGGGCTAACGCAGACGGCACGTCTCAGGACGGCAACTACACCGACGAACAGAAAGCGGAATACCGCGCCGCCTACGGCGAGGAACTGCCGGACATTCCCTGCGAGTGCGGGGCCCAGAACTGTGACGGGAGCTGCCCGTGATCATCCATTGGTGGCGAGTCGGCTAAACCGCCGGCGGTCGACCCGGCGCGGGGCCGACCTCGCCGGACACGAAAGCGGCCGCCCCGCGCTGCCCGTCGAACGGGTGGCGCGGGGCGGCCGAGTGGTGTGTCAGGTGCGCGGGGGCGGGTCGTCGAGGACGTTCTGCAGCCGGTCGGTGTCGCCGCCCTGTGCGGCGATGTGGGCCTGCAGTTCGCCGAGCCACTCGGCGAGGTCGGTGGTGTTCCGCGGTGCCCGCCACGTTCCGATGGCGGCGAGGACCAGGGCGATACCGGCCGCGCCGGACGGGCCGACGTCGACCCCGACGGCGTCGAGGACGGACGCGACCCCGACCCCGGTCGCGCCACCGGCGACGGCGCCGATCAGTTTCCAGAACCGGCGGGCGACGGCGGCGAGCCGGGCGCCGAGGCCGGGTTCGTCGACCGGGCCGCCGTGCTGCCCGGTCACGGGATCGCCTGAATGAACACGGAGACGGGCGAGGCGCACGAGTAGCGCATGTGGACCTTGGTCGTCCCGCGAGGGATCGGGATCACCTCGCCTTCCTTGACTTCGGTTCGCCACTTCACCGGGTCGCCGCCGGTGCCCTCGCCGGGGGTGGCGGACCAGTTGTAGAGGTGACCGCCGTGGATGACGGACTTGGACGCGAAGATGAGTTTCACGGCGCAGTCGGGCGGGACGGCGAGAACCTCTTCGTTCTCGTTCATCGCAGCGGGCAGGGTTGCCATGTTGTCCTCCGTCATCAGGATGCGGCCGGTGGGCCGGGGCGGGGTGGGCGGGTTCGGGGCGCCGGCGGCGCCGAGGTTCCACGCGGCGGTGTCGTCGCCGGTGGCACCGGCGAACACGGACACGTGGACGTGCTGTTTGTGCGCGTTCAGCCCGGTGTAGGGCATCCACTGCCACGGGTTGTGTCCGGGCCGAGAGTCGATGATCCGGCCGCGGCTGATGATGTACTTGATCCGCGGATCGCGGTGGGCGACCAGGCGGTCGGCGAGCTGCTGCGCGTCGAGGCCGCCCGCCGGGTCGTGGGTGAAATCGCGGGCGCAGACCTGCCCGGATGCGGTCGGGTTGTGGTCCGAGTACCGCGCCGAGTGGGCTTCATCGCCGATCGATCCGTCGGACGCGCGCGACCGATTCGGCGCCGCGGCGTTGATCTGGCCGAGCAGGATGTCGAGCGAGTGCGCTACATACCAGGACACAAGAGGCTCCCTCACTTTCCGATCAGCGTGAACACCCACGCGAGAACGACACCGATAATCGCCACGGCGAGGGTGCCCCAGAATTTCCAAGAGTCCTTTTTGGACGTTTGCAGTTCGGCGACGTCGCGTTCGACCTCGTCGAGGCGTCGTTTGATGACGGCGATCTCCGGGCCCTGCTGCATCATGTGCGACCGGAGATCGCGGGCGAGGTCGGCGAGGTCCGTCCGGACTCCGCCGAGTTCGCCGTGCAAGTCGGTGCGCAGGGCGGCGAGCTCCTCCCGAACGTATTGCCAGCTAACAGGGTTTCCGGGTTCGGGGAGCATCGCGCGCCCTCCTTACTGTCGCATGTAGACGCTGTAGACCTGGCAGACGGTCGACCCGGCGCCGCCGGTGTCGAGGCTGCAGGTCAGTTGTACGGACACGTCGTTCTGGTCCAGCCACGGCGAGATGTCGTACGGTCCGCGCAGCGAGTTCGAGAGCCCGGTGTCGGTCCACGTGCCGACCTCGACGCCGTCGAACTTGAGCCGGTACCGCGGAACGTGGGTTGCGCCGATCGCGCGGCCGGTCACCGTTCGCAGCTGCACGAACTTGTGCAGGATCGACGCACGGCCTTCCCACATGATCTTTTCCGAGGCCAACTGTGAGTTGTCGATGTACATGTAGTCGTACGTGAAGCCGAGTTCCGGGTTCGGCGGCACATCGCTTTCGATCACGAATTTCGGATACATCGGGATGGGCAGCCACGGGCGCGCCATGCCGCCCGCCCCGGCGGCGTTGTCGGAAAACAAGATCACGTTGTTCTGATCTCTCATCGCGAAGAACGGCTGCCCGGCGAAGTATCCCGACTGCAGGACTACCGAACCGTTCTCGCGGTTGAGCGCGAAGACTTGCTTACCCTCGCTGTTCGGTCCGATGTAGAGGATCTGCGTGCCCTGGTCGTCGACGACCTTGAGGAAACTGTCGTCCAGCAAGGTGATTCCGCCTCGGCGGATGATGGCCGAGGTGAGCCCGGACAGCTTGCGGAACGCCTCGAGCGCGCGCTCGAGCTTGGATACCCGGTCGACCAGGTTCGACGGCTGGTTGAGCTGCCCCACTGTGGTGTTTCCCTTCGGTCAGGCGACGTCGTCGAGCAGGGGGCCGCAGGTGACCCGCACGGTTTCCTTGTCCTCGCCGGGCGAGATGGACATTCCGATGATGCGCAGGCTGGTGTCGATCCCGGTCGGAACGAAATCGTCTTCGATGATCACGTGCGCGTCGTCGCCGAGCCCCCATTCGCCGACGATCGGTGACCGGTCGCCGCGGACCTCGAGTTCCGGCAGGACGACCGGGAGGCGCGAGGCGAACTGATCGGCGTCGGCGTGCTGCTGCAGGGTGTCGACGTTCGACACGGTGGTGTAGGCGGTCTCGGATTCGATGAGGGGGAAACCGCCGGCGTAGCGGGTGGTGTCCTCGGCGACGGCGATCAGGGTTCCGTCGTCGGATCCCTCGCCGGTGGCGAAACCGCGGGAGGCGTACCGGGTTCCGTCACTCGGCCACGTGTAGTCAATGAGGTTCCCGCCGAACTCGAACACCCACGGCGAACCCTGCTGACCGAGCCACGGTGTGCCCTGCCGGAACAGCCGGGTTGGCCGGCCGTTCGCGTCGGGCCCGCCGGAGTCGAACATCATGTCGGCGCCGCCCTCGACCGCGGCGAGCTGCCGCAGCGCCTCGCCCACCCACGGCAGTTCGTACCCGGCGTACTGCCGGGTTCGGTCGATCAGCGAGAGCGACGTGTCGGCGACGATGCCGAGATCGCCGCCTGTGTGCGCTTGCGCCGAGGTGACCAGTCCGCGGGCGATGGCGTTCTGATCGCCGCTGAACGTGAGCCGCAGTTCGGCGATGTCGTAGGCGGGCGCCACCGGGAAAGTCAGCAGCGGCAACACCTTGCGGTGATCGAAGTACGTCCACCAGTCGCCACACCCGACCTCGACCGTGCGCGAGGTGGAGTTGTAGCGGCGGGTCCAGATGATGCCGCCCCACATCACCTTGTCGTCGCGGTAGACGTACAGGCACCGGCGGCCGGGCATCGTGAGGTCGTAGGGATCTTTCACTTTCCGGAACGGGTTGGTACGCGACTCGACCCCGAACGTCCCGCGTGCCGACCCGGAATCGTTGAGCCGCTTGGAATACTCCACATTGGACAAGGGGAGTTCGGCGAGCGGTGCGTTGGTCAGCAGGTCGTGCACCATGTAGGTGTAGAGCGGCGCCGCCATCAGAGACCCGCATCCTCGACCAGCAGCTGCCGCCCGCGAACGGCGTCGATCGTGGCCGTACCGGAGTTGACCGCGGACGAGACCCCGAACGTGATCTGCCCGCTGAACGTCGCTCGCCAGAACGACACGCGCGTCGTGGTCCGGTAGCTGCCGGGTGGTGCGTCGGTGTGAAACTCGAACTCGGTACTTCCCGCGAGATCGATCGTGGCGCCCGCCTTGTATCGGTAGCGCATGGTCAAGATGTTCGACGCGCCCGCTTCGCTGCGCACGTGCGTGATCTTGTAAAAGCGGCCGTTCACCACCGTGCCCGTGGCGCGTTCGGTCTGCAGGGTGTCGGCGCCGGTGACGGTTCCGGATCCCAGGTGCACGCCGAAGGCGACGATTCCGCGCGGGGCCGCGGCGTCGACCACGCTGATAGTCGCGTTCCACGCGGACCCGGTCCACCGGTACAGGATGTTGTCGGTGGTGAGGATCGCGAGTTGCCCGGTGAACGGGTTGGTGATGTCGGCGAGCGCGCCCGTGGTCACGGTGCCCTGGCACTGCCACGTGCCCGACGTCGAGTTGTAGACCTCGGTCCATCCCTTGTCTCGCCGGTAGATCGTGAGCCCCGGAACCGCCGGCAGTGCGGCGCGTTCGGTCAGGTTCGCGACCGGGACGACACCGCCGAGGGCGACGACGCGCGCCGGGCGCAGGTCGTCGATCATCGCGCCGGTGACCGTGGTCGCCCCGGCGCCGATCCGGATCCGAGCCAGCAGCAGGTAGTCGGGGTAGAGCCCGCCCTGTGTCGGGTCGGGGTCGACCGGGCTACCGGTCGCGGTGCCCTTGACCCGCATCACCGTGTACGCGGTCGACCCGTCGGCGTAGTAGGTATCGGTCTGCCGGGCGATGATCAGGTCACGCCTGGCGTTGGACGGGTCGGCCGGGTCGGTGCCGAGGACGTTGAGGGTCTTGTCGCCGTCGAGCGTGGCGATGTACGGGCCCATGCCGCGGCTGGCACGGATGACGGACCGGAACGCGGACACCTTGACGTTGACGTCCGGAGTCGGCGAGGTCGCGGCGACCAGTCCCGGAGTGCCGGCGGCGTTGATGATCCCGACGCTGTTCGCGATCGCGGACGCGCCGGGCTGCAGCAGCGCGCCGAACGCCACGCGGGAATCCTCGGCGTCGACCACACGGGTAGACCCGTTCATGGTCGCCCAGCTATCGCGCTCTGCCACGGGGAAACCTCCTTCTCATTGGTAGGCGTCGTGCCAGATGACACGGAGTTCGGCGGCCGGGTCGTAGGCGCCGCCGGTGAACTGGATCCGGGTTGGCTCGCCGTCCGCGAGCGGTGTCCACTGCGCGACGAACAGCCGTTGCCGCACGCTCACGCCGTTGATCTCGACGGTGCGGGCACCGGGCGCGGTGTCGATCCGCAACGTCTGTCCGGCGAGGACGGTCCACGCGGGATCGAACATCAGCACGCGGCCGCCGTAGATGATCTGTGGTCCGGACACCGGGCCGTCGACCTCGAGCACCGGCCACGTGGGCACGTGCCCCGCGTTCGTGGCGATGGCCTGCCCGCCGGTGGTGCCGATACCGAAGTCGAGACCGCCCCCGCCGAAGTCGAGCCCGCCGGATCCGAAGTCGAGACCGCCACCGGCAGGCACCGCTAGCCGGGTGCTGACCGTCTTCTCGGCCACGCTGTACAGACGCGGGTCGTTGGCCTCCCAGGAGACCGCACCGGCGACGTAGCCGACGTTCGCGTACTTGAGGTCGGTCGGGATCGCCCGGCGCTTCACGCGGGCGTTCACGCGCACGGGCAGCCCGTCGAGCTGGATCACCAACGGTTCGTTGTCCGGGTTCTCGCCCGGCGCGGTGATCCGGCGCAGCGTGTCCAGCGCGGCCGGAAGTCCGGGATGGTCGCCGCGGTAGATCCATTCCCACACGACCTCGCGGTCGGTCGAGAGCAGCTGACCGAGGTAGCTGCCGTGGTAGCCGGGCAGCGCGGTGTTTCCGCCACGCTGCCCCGGCAGGTCCCACAAACCGCTGATCCGGGTGGTGCCGAACACGGTGTCGCTGCCGAGCAGCGTGTCGCGCCACTCGAGCTGACCGTCGAGGGTCACCAGCTCGCCCGCCATCAGTAACCCCCGCTCTTGGAAAACCAGTCGAGATCACGCGCGACCTCGCCGGGCGGCGCGTCCGCGGGCGGGTGGTAGTTCTCGATGTGGACCAGCGACCGGCCGCCGGATCCGCCGGCGGCCGCGGCCGAGCCGGGCGCACCGCCACCGGCCACGCCGTACCCGGCGCCGAGCGTCCCGCCGAGACCGCCCGCACTGGCGGCGATCGACGGACCGATGCCACGCACGAACCCCTGCACAAGACCGAAGTTCTCGACAAGGCTTTCGTGAAAGCCCTGCATGATCGCTTCACCGGCGGGCTGCAGCAGCGTCCGGTCATACGACAACGGTCCCTTGTGGTCAGCAATCCAGCTTGCGATGCCGCCCACAAAATCGGTGACCGCGCCCCACGCGTTTTTGAGGCCACGCAGGAAACCGTCGATGATCGCGCGTCCGGCGCGGACCAGCAGCCCGGCGAGATCGCCGAGCGCGTCGAGGATCCGGCCGGGGATACCAGCCACGAAACTGACCGCCTCGTCCCACCGGGTGCGGATCCAGCGTGTGATCTCACCGAACCAGCCCGAGATCTTGCCCGGCAGGGACCCAAACCAGCCGATCGCCGCCGCGATCCCGTCAATCGCGCGGGACGTCGCGCCCTTCACCCATTCCCAGGCGCCGCCGAAAACATCGACGACGAACTTCACGACCGCGCCGAGCAACGCGAGGCTGAACGCGTGGAACTGCGCGATGTGCGTCACCAAGAACGTCAGTGCGGGCGCCAGGAGGTTGATCAGGAACGCGGCGAGTTCGGCGACCATCGTGATGATGGGCGTGAGCGCGACGACCAGTTCGGCGATCGGTGGCAGCAGCCCCACGAGCGGCGGTAGCAGCTGCACGAACGCGCCGATGAGCGCGCCGAGCACGGGCGAGATCGCTTGCAGGATCTGGAGAATCGCGCCGCCGAGGGTGGTCGCGAGCTGACCGAGGGTCGGCAGGAGTGGCACGATGGCGGCGGCGAGCTGCCGCAGCGTGTCGGCCGCGAACTGCGAGATCAGCGTCGCGATCTGCGACACGATCGGCACCAGTTGCACCAGGATCGGCGCGAGCGAACTAGCGAACTGCGCGGCGATCTCGGCGATAGCGGGCACCAGCGGCATGATCGGTGACAGCAGCGATAGAAATGCTGGCACCAAAGGGGTTACCGCCTGGAGGATCTGCGTCAGTGCCGGGATCAGCGAGCCGGTGAGCAGCCCGCCGAGCTGCGAAAAGATCTCGGTCACAGCGGGTCCGGCCGCCTCGAACACCCCGACCAGCGCGTCGGCGAGCGGACCGAGAGCGGTCGCGACCTGCACGAAAATCGGTCCCAGGCTCTGAATCACCGGAATCAGGGCGCCCGCCAAACCGTCCACAAGGGACGAGATCACGGGCAGCAGCGCCTCGAGGATCGGGCCTCCCGCTTGGGCGAGGGTGCCGAGCACGGCGCCGACCAGGCCGAGGATCTCGCCGAGCGCGGGACCGAGCGCGGAGAACGCCTGCCCCACGGCCGTCGCCGCCGGGGCGAGGTTGGCCGCGAACTGACCCACACCAGCGCCAAGAGAGGTCAGGAAATTCGCCAATCCGTCGAACACGGGTCCGGCCGAGTTGATCGCGGTCAGGAAACCCGGCATGGCCTGCGACGCGAAACCGGTGATGCCGTCGGTGAGGGTGGTCAGGTACGGGCCGATGGCTGAGAACGCCTGTCCGATGGACGGCGCGAGTTCGTCGAACGTCGCTCGCAGCTGCCCGGCGATCTGCGCGAAGTACGGGACCAGCGGCGCCGCCAACGTCGTGAGCTGCGACTTGACGTGTGTTCCGAGCGAGGTGAACGCCTGCGCCACAACGGCGTTCTCCTTCAACACCATGGCGCCGATACCGGCGAACGCCAACGGCACCGCGGCGAGCGCGCCACCGGCGACCAACGCACTAGCGGCCGCGGCCGCGCCGAACATGCCGAGTTTCTGCGTGAGCCCGAGGATGCTCTGCGCGTTGCTCTGCGCCATGCCCGCGGTCTGCTCGCCCGCGGCGCGCATCACCCCCGCCGTGACGAGTGCCTCCCGCCGGATTTCCCGGAACACGGAAGACACGCCGTCACGGCCGAGGATGTCGAACAGCAGGGACGTATCGGAGGCCATGACACCCCCTCGCCTCTATGTAGTTTTTTGTTGTGCCTCAACGATTTGATCGATGTACGCACACGCCGCGTGGAACTGCGAGACCGTGAGCAGCCCGAGCTCCCACGGGCGGATGTGCAGGACCTCGGAAATTCTCAGGCAGTACTTGCGGCCTTTTTCTTCGATGGCGCTTTTCCCGCCGGGGCGGGCACCTCGTCCGCCTGGTCCTCGTCGCCGTCGTCGCTCTTGTCGAGCTGCGCCTTGAACGCGGCGACCGCGGCGCGCCGCTTGTCCTCCGAGATTCCGGTCGCGGTCTGCGCGGCGGTGTGCAGCTTCTCCAGCAGTTCACGGCCGAGGATGACCTCGACCTCGCCCGCGCGGAAGTCGACGTCGTCATAGCGCAGTTCCTTGTGCTGCTGCCGCAGCACGTGCCACAGCGCTACCCGCTTCGCGCGGATGGAACCGGACATGAGCGACTGCTGCAGCTCGTCGAGGCTGCCCTCGAACTTGCGCTCGAGGTCCTCGGCCGCGGCGACCCGCAGGTCGTCCGGGTCGAAGTCGTACCGCTGCGCGGGCCCGTCGTCCGGGCTGTAGGCGATGACGAATTTCAAGGGAGTTCACACCTTTCGGGAGAGGCGGCGCGCGGTGGCATCCATCGCTTCGACCACGCGGCGGCGGGCGTCCATCGCCGCGCCGCGCATGGCGTCGTCGAACCAGTCCGGCTTGCCGACCTGGTGGGATTCGGTTCCGTGGTTCCAGTTCGGATGCGACCAACCGGCCGCGGAGTTCGTGCGGCGGGGAGCGTGGGTGAAGCCGCGGAGTTTGATGGTCTTGGTGATCGCGCGGGCGCCGGCTGCCTTGCCGGACATCTTCGCGACGACTTGGATTTTCGAGGCGATCGCCGACCGCAGCGACCGGCCGGGGTGCTTGGTCTGCGACGGCATCGACCGGATGGCGGCGCGGGCCTGCTGCCGGGCCGGTTGCAGCGCGGTACGCAGGTTCCGCGCCAGATCCTTGCGAAGAGCCTTACCGTCCTCTTCGGTGCGCAGGGCCCGCGCGATGTCGCGCAACCGCTTCTCCGGGCCCGACAGGTCGAGGTCGACCGGCATCTACGACACCGCGCGGGAAACCTGTCCCGACGTCGGCCACTCGACGTCAACCTCGGCGATCGACCCGACCTGCCCGGCGATCGGCGCCCACTTCTTCATGAGCACGGTTCCGGTGTACTTCGGGTTGGACGGGCCGACCGCGGCGTCGGACAGCCGCACCTCGAACGGGACCAGGTTCCCGATCAGCGGCCACATGGTCGCGTCGAGTTCGCCGGCGGCGATGTCCTGTTTGAACGTCGCGGACAGGCTGCCTTCCTTGATTCCGCCGAGGACCTCTTTCCAGCCCAGCGACCGGTACGTCGTGGCGTCCTCGTCGGACACCTCGACGCTGAGTTCGATTTTGCTCGAGTGTTCCGACACGTCGACCGCGTTGATCGACAGATACGCCGAGAGCAGCACCATGTGCGGCATGGGGTTTTCTCCTTACAGGGTCAGGCGATGCCGAGGGCAACGACGAACAGGAACGACGGCGCGCCGCCGGTGATGGTCCACTTGGGACGGAACCAGGTATCGGTGACCGGGCCCGGTGCGCGGGCGATCTGCCCGCTGAGAACACCCGCCGCCCCGAACGTGGCGACTGTGGTCGGGGAGGCGAACGTGTTGTCGGCGTCGGACTCGATGCCGAGCGTGATCGACGGCGAGCCGGTGCCCGCGATCGACAGGACGTGAGCCGCGGCGTAGAGATGTTTCCCGGCGGGGACGGCGCCGAGCTGGATCCCGGAACCGGTGCCGGTCGCGGTGCGGGCGGTGCCGGGCGGGTGCGCGATCTGCCCGCGGACCAGCGGCCACGTTCCCTTGGCCTCGCCTTCCCACGGCGCGACGGCGCCGACCTGGTCGCCGAGCTTGTACTTGCCCGACATCGCCGACGTGAAGTAGGCGAGGCTGCCGAGGTCGGCGCGGTCCGGGCACGCCGTCCACGGGCCGAGGCCGCCGAGTTCGGTCCACCGGGCGTCGTCGACCCGTCCGGGGTCGCCCGCCTCCCACTGGCCTCCGCCGGACAGTTCGGTCTCGCGCAGGCCGCCGAGAACCTCTTTCCAGCCGCCGGACGCGAAGTTCGTCCTTTCCTCGTCGGACACTTCCGCGTTCAGCTCGAGCTTGTTCGAGGATCCGGTGAGGTCGGCGCCGCCGGTGAACAACCTGCAGTTGAGCAGCACGAAATGCGACACGATCAGTTCCCCCGCCCGATGATCAACACGCGCCATTCGGCGCCGTAGTAGTGGCTGTTGCTGTGCTCGTACAGGCCGTAGCCGGAACAGCGTTGGACCCGCACGGCGTCGCAGGTCCCGCCGAGCGACGGGTCGACCTCAAGCGCGGCCTTGACCGATTTCGGTCCTGTGCCCACGAGATAGCCGTCGAGTTGCTGCTGCCCGGTGCGGTCGGTCGCGTGCGACACCAGCAGACGACACGTGAGATAGACGGTGTCCATGCCGCGGCCGAACGTGGTGTCGTACTCGACCTCGACCTCGGCGACGAAAAAGGCCGGCGGGCTGATCGCGTCCGGGACGAACGGGAAACAGCGCAGCCCCTCGACGTGAGCCTCGACGGCGGCCGCGGCCGCGGCCTTGACTGCTGCGATCTCCACCCGCGCCCCCTATCCGAATCCGGGGAGCACGAACGGCGAGAGCAGCGCGGCGACGTCCGGGTCGGAACGGCTGATCCGGATCAAGCCCCATTCAGCCGACCCGCTCACCCCTTCCGGCGAGTCCTTGCGGCGATGCAGCCGCGCGGCCTGCAGCAACGTCGCCTGCACGATGTCCTCGGGAACGGCGGGCCATCCCCATACCGCGGTGACCCGCACGCGCCCGGTCGGGCCGTGCGGCCATATCCGGTCCGTGGCTATCCCGGTGTGCGGCCAACCGGGATCCGGTGCGAGCGGCGAGAGCTCGAACCGGGTCACCTCCGTGAACTGGCCGTAGGCGTGCCCGTCCTCGACGACCACCCCGGCGGGGGTGGCGATGTCGCCGGTGAGCAGCAGATGCCCCTCGGGGGCGAACAACGTCCGCCCCACGACCGGGAACGTCTTGGTGGTGGCGGTGTCGTCCCGGTAGAAGTGCCGGCCGCATGCCCGGTCGATCCCGCGCGACGCGGTCGCCAGGTGCCGAGCAAGCGCGGCATCTTCGCGGGTGTCGGTCGCCGGGATGTTGAGCGCCTCCTTGAGCGGCGCCACGGTGGCGTAGACCGTCTCGGCCATCGCGGTTACCGGGTCTGCTGACGCTTCGCGGTGGCGGGCTTCGGATCCTTGGGCGCGCCGTCGCCCTGCGCGGCGTTCTCGGTCTCGGCCGGATCCGTGTACCCGCGCAGGTCGAGTTGCTCGTCGACGGCCTTCACGCGGTCGTCCATGCCGCCCCGACCGGCGTAGGCGGCGCGTTCGCGCAACAGCGCGGCGATCATCGCATCGTCGGTCGCCGCCGTAGCGGCGCCCGACGCGGTGCCCTCCGGCGCGGTGGCGTCCGCCGTGGTGACGGCGGGGGCCTGGTCCTCGTTGCTCATTCCGCTTTCCTTCCTGCGACAGGGTGAAACACGCAGCGGCGAGCACGGTCCGGTGTGGACAGTGCTCGCCGCTGCAGGTGGACGGGGTTGGATCAGACTCCGGTGAACGCGGGCGTGATCAGCCCGGTACCGGAGATCTTGCGGGCGTGCGCGTAGCGGTTGTGGGTGAAGGCGTAGTAGCCGTAGACCACCAGGACGATGCCGAGTGATTCGGCCTTGGCCTGCTCCGCGCGAATGAGAACCGGCGCGTTCGGGTCCTCCCACAGGTGAAACTCGTTCTTGTCGCCGAGGTAGATCTCGTCCTCGTTCGTGCCCGCGCCGAGGTTGGTAGCGATGTTGTTGTCGACCAGAACCGGGGTGCCGTTGGGCAGCACACCGCGGATGCCGGATCCGTACCGTTCGGCGTAGTTCGTGCCGAGGGTCTTCTCGACAATGCCGGGCTGCGAGATCAGCGGCCACTTGGTGCTCATGGCGTTCTGCAGCCAGTACCACCGGCGGGAGTGCATCACGGCGATGTTCTCGCCGGACGCGACGTCGAGCAGCGCGCCCTCGACCCCGGCGAGCGCCTCGGGGATCTTCGGGTACAGCTCCTCGGCCGTCGGGGTGGCGTCGGTGTAGGTGACCGGCGTCGCGACGGCAGACAGCCCCGTACCCGCAAGGTTCAGGGTCTTCGAGTCCACGTTCGCGTGGTACCGCTTGTACAGGTCCTCGACGACCGTGTCGTCGACCTGCACGCCACGGTCGACACCTTGGCGCGACACGGTCTGGCGGCCGGCCGCGGTGCGAACCGGGATGGTCAGCAGCGTGTCGTCGTAGTCGGTCTCGGACACGTTGGTGTTCTCGGCGGTCTGGTCGTCCACGCTCGTGCCGGTGGTGCCGCGGCCGAGGTTCACGGTCATGCCGGTTTCCGGCAGGTCGTGGTGTCGGCAGGCATCCGCGAACGGACGGCCGGTCGTGGCCATCGGCGCGTACATGTCGACCAGGTACTGCGGGACCACCAGCCCGGTGAACGCGCCGGTACCGACCGCGCGCTGCTGCGCGCCCTCGACCTGCGCGCCCCGTTCGACCCGTTCCTCGTCCATGTGCCGGGCGAGGCGGGCCTGCGCGCCGTAGTCGCCGAGGAACGCCGAGGCGACGTCACGGGCGAACCCGGCGCCCTTGCGGTCCTGGTCGGCGCGGTAGGTGCGTTCCTCGGTGCCGACACGCGCCACCTGGTCGTAGGCGGGGCGCGGGGCGCCGGGGTTGGTCTCGCGCTGCAGCCGGTCGGCTGCGTCGTCGCGGGCCTGTTCCGCCTCGAGATCGGCGACCCGCGCCTGCAGGGCGTCGAGTTCGGTGTCGAGGTCGTCCTTGGCCTTGCGGGCCTCGGTGACCTTGGCCTCGTCGACCGTGTCCTGCGAGCGCAGGTCGGCGAGCGTCGAGGCGAAACCGTTGCGCTGCTCCAGTTTGGTGGCCATCTGGCCCCGGAGCTGCGCGATGAGCTGAGCGAGCGTCATGGTGACGTCGTCCTCCCTCCCGCGTGGCGGGGATCGTTGTTCGTCGGATGGCCCTGCGGGCAGCAGGCGGTGACTCCCAGACCAGGCCACGCGGGCGCGGTGCGGGGTTCCTTACGCGAAGCAGCAGGGAAAGCGCGCCGCCTACAGGCGGCGCATCCTCGTGTCCTCGTCGGTGATGAGGACACGAGACGGTGCGGGGGTCGTGGTGAACCGGGCCTGCAGCGCGGCGAGCGCGGCGCGGGCCTGGTCCTCGTCGAGCGTGCGCAGCGCGTCGAGCGGATCGGCGGCGCGCAGCCCGGCGCCGGCGGTGTGCGGGTTGGCGCCGTAGCCGACGATCGCGACGTCGCCGCGGTGGATGTCGAACTGCGTGATCCGGTATTCGGTGTAGTCCGGCGACCACTGCCCGGACGTGATCCGGAACTTGAACGACATTTCGTCGATCAGCCCGGCGCGCAGCTTGGGCACGATGTAGGCCACGTCCTGGTCCTCGCGGTCGAGGTTCGGCGCGAACACGCGCAGCCCCTCGTCGGACTCGGTCAGCTGCAGCGACCCGTTCGTCGTGCGCGCGATCCGGCGCAGATCTTGGTGCTGCAGCACGAGCGGCACGTCGAGGTCGGCGCGGGCGAGGCTTTCACTCGCCGCACCGGCGGACACCACTTCGGTGTAGGGGCCGTAGTAGTCCCACATCTCGTAACCGCGGTCGTACACCGTGGCGAACCCATCGAACTCGAGCCCGCCACCGGCCGCGGAGTCGCGCAGCTGCAGCCCGCGCAGCTGCGCGGACACCCGCGGCGGCGCGGTGTCGTGTTCGGCCGCGCGCCGCTGCGAGGGCCGGTCAGCCCGCGCGGCAACGGCGCGGCTGCGTTCGGCGGCCGCGGCCGCGCAAGACTTGGGGGTCATGTCGTCGCTCCTGACTCTGCAGTAGTGGGCTGCGTACGGGGGTTGCCGAACAGCCGGTCGAACTCGGCGAGCTGCTCGTCGGTGAACGGCATCCGGTTTTCCAGCGCGCGGGCCTCGGACGGCGCGAGCTGCCGGGTAGCGATCTGCTTACCGATCACCTCGGCGCGGGTTTGCGGGTCCATCCGCAGCAGGGCGTCGCTGTTGAGCTTCACGAACCGCGGCCGCGGCAACAGATCTGACAGCGCGGACTCGCGCCGGAAGATGGCCGGGCCGATGTTCATGATGAGCAGCTGCAGGTTCCGTTGGCTGATCGACGCGTACGTGATCGACCCGGTAGCGACCGCGCCGTCGATGACGTCGGCCGGGCAGCCGAAGAACCGGGCGATGTCGACGATCCCGAACTGCTGCACCTGCAGGAAATTCGCGTCCGACGCCATCGCCTGGATGGGCTTGTATTCCCAGTCCTTGCCGTGCACGAACAGGTCGCGTCCGGCGACGGATGCTTTGAACCGCTGCTTAATCGCGGTCGCCTCCACCGGGCTGACCGTCTTCTCGGTGTTGCGGAGTTCGCCGGCGGGGATCGCGCCGTCGGTGAACCAGTCGAGCGCGAACTGCTGCGCCGAGAGGTACTGACCGATGCTCATCGCCGAGTAGGAGGTCGGCGACAGTCCGATCGGGAGACCGGCGACTGTGAACTGCTTTTCGTGCCAAATCTGCGTAGGCGCGTACTTCTGCCGACGGATCCGGAAGTGGTCGATCTGGCCGTCGATGATCCGCACGGTGACCTCGCCGAGGTCGACCAGCTCAATCCGCGCGGGGAGGCCGAGACCGTCGAACGCGGTGATGATGCCGAACGTGTTGCCCGCCCGGTCGAGGTCGACCTGCGTCGAGTACAGGAACTCGTGCAGCTTCATCCGCTCGCCGCCCGGCGCGATCAGCACCGGCGGTTTCTTCGTCTCGACCTGGATCCCGTCCACCATGCGGTAGGCGTCGACCGGCATCGTGGAAATCAGGTCGCCGCGCAGCCGCAGGCACGCCCATACCGCGGAGTGCTGCATAGCGGATTTGTTGGTCACCACGGCCGTACCGGTGCGGCCAGACACCGGCCGTGCGGGAATCTCGGAATCGTCCACGGTGGACCCGCGAGAGAACAGGCTCACCAGCGACCACCCCCGCGAAGCCTCTTCCACCACGCGGGCGCGGCGGCCGGCGTGCCGATCCACACCGCGACCCGTGAACCGGCGAGCAGCAGGACACCGACCGGGCCGAGCGTCGCCCACCCGATGACGGGGAACAGCGCGGCGCCGATCCCGGCGGCGACCAGCAGCAGCCCGGCGAGGTCGAGCAGCGTCGTAACCAGGTCACGCGACATCCGAGATTCTCCTTTCACCACACCGAATCCAGCACGTCGTAGTCGTCGATCACCAGGTGCGCGCGGCTCTCGTATGCCCACCGGGCCACGGTCCCGCCCACCAGCGGCGAAATGTTCGAGTCGCTCGTGCGGCGGGCCCATGCCCACGCGTCGCCGAGGACGCGCGTACGGGCACCGGTCAACGCCTCGTTGAGCGGTCGTTGGTTGAGGTGGCGCAGGTGGTCGTGCTCCACAGCGTCGGCGAACGCGCCGCACGACGCGGCGAACTCTCGCGCCGTCGGGATCGCGAGCTGCCCGCGCCCCGGCTTCATCGGATCCTTGGGCGTGGTAAATCCGGCGTTGTTGAGCGGGACCAGCAGCGAACCGGCGGGCCCTGCGACGTCGAGACCGACCGCGATCGGGTTGTGCCGGTCGCGCAGTTCGACCAGCCTCTCGACCACGCCGTCGGTGCCGTCGCGCAGCTCGATCACCTCAACGTGCCCGCGGCCGTCCGGACGGTGCCCGTAAGCCATGATCGCGGTCTTCTGTCGGTCCGGTGTGATATCGACCGCGAGCGCCACGTCGACCGCCGTAGAGCGCGCGTCGTGCCGGTCCGCCCACCACTTGGTGGGCACGTTCGGGTCGTCGGCGACGACCACCACTTTTGTGACGTTGAGGTACGCGCGGTCGAACTCGCCCGCCTCCATCTTGCCCCGCTCCGAACGCACGGCTGCCTCGGCGACGGTGTGGCCGAGAGCGGGCATGCACGACCACCAGGTCGCCGGGTCGTCGCGGTCGTAGACGTCGCCGACGGTCCAGTCGAACACGGCGAACGTGGACGGCTCGCCCGCTTCGATGATCTCGCGGCCGCGCTTGCGTTTGCCGTTGAGGAAATGCGACTTCGCTTTCGTGCCCGCGGTGGACACCAGCCACTGTTGCGGTTGCGGCCGCGTGATCATCGCCGGAGAGAATGCCTGTTCCAACCGGGAATCCTCGAGCGCGAAGGCTTCGTCGATCGTTCCGTCGTCGAGGGTCTCACCGTGGCCGGCGGTCTCGGTGTTCGAGGTGATGCCGTGCCGCGACCCGTTGCGCCACTTGATCGATTCGTTCCCGTTGACCTTGCGAACGGTGTAGCGGCCCCGGAACCGCGGCGCGGCGTCGAGGGCGGCGACGTGTTCCTCTTCCCACTTCTTGCGGGCCGAGAGACGGTTCTGCGCCGAGTAGAGAATGTTCTGCCTATTCCACGCGTTCGCCCGCCACACCATCTTGGCGAGCAACAGCGTGGTCTTGCCCGACTGCCGGGGCACCATCAGCAGGATGTCGCGATAGGCCAGACGTCCGGTGGCGGGGTCGACCTCGAGCGCGACGTCGGCGACGTAGCGCTGCCACGGCATGAACGGCGTACCGAACGCCTCGGCGATCCGCGCCACCTTGGGCCCGTAGGTCTTCCGTGACAGATCGCGCGGCGTTCCCCACCGGGGAACACACCGCAGCCCGTACAGCTCGAGCAGCTGCGCTTTGAGGGCTTCTGTTCGGTCCTCTTCGGACAGCGGCACGCGGGGGCCTCCCCTCGAGCTACTCCGGGTCGCCGAGGTCGCCGAACTCGTCGTCGTCATCCGGCGCGGTGCGCACGGCTACGGCGTCGGTCAACGTCTTGAGCGTCGCCCGCAACTCCTTGGCGAGCGGCGGTATCGGGTTCTCGTCGGCGCCGCGGTCGATCCCGGCGGCGAGCGCGTAGGCGAGTTCGGCGAGACCGGGTTCGGTGTCGGCGAGGTCGCCGAGCTGCGCGATGTCCGCGCGCACCTGCCGCTCGAGCGCGCCCGTTTCCGCGGCGCAGCGCGGGCACTCCGGTGGCTCGTCGCCGCCGAGCAGCGCGGCGTGCTCGCCGAGCAGACCGAGCGGCGTCGTACCTGCAGCGGCGGCGATGAACCGCAGTTCGTCGACCGTGACCTCGCGCCGCCGGCGGCCTTCCTTGTCCGGGCGGCCGGTCTCGATGTAGCCGACCACGGCGGCCGAGAACGACTCCGGCGCGCCCTTCTCCCACGCGGCCGCGGCGAACTCGCCGCGCGTGAGCCCGGCGCGCTTGCGCGTCGCCTTGATCTCGTCGGCGATCACATCGCTAATCGTCGTGATCCGTTCGGCCGTCAATGTGATCACCCTCCGCCCTGTGATTTTTTGCCGGGGAGAAATTCAGGGATGGTGGGCGCGGGGTCTCCCGTGGCCCCGCGCCGAAAAAACCCAGGTCAGCGCGGTGCACATCGATGAGCGCGGGTGTGTCGCGTGTGGACAGTGGTCACCAGTCACGCGAGGTCGCGAAGTGCTCCTCGGGTTCCTGTTCCTCCGTGCCGGGCAGGTACCGCGCGTACCACCGGTGGATGGCGGGCACGCTGCCCGGTGGCCGGCGGTCTACTCGCGCGCGGCGTATGCACTCGTCGCGTCCGGGATCCAGCAGGATCAACTCGGCGCGCAGCCGGTCGACCAGCGCGGCGCGCTGTGCCGCCACGGGCAGGGAGCGCACCACGTACACGATGCCCTCACGTGCCTTGGCGATCTGGTCGAGCTCGAGCCGCATCACGTGTTCGGCCTGTCGGCTGTAGGTCTTGCTGTGCAACCACTTGCGCGGGCTGCCCATCGCGCGGGCGATCTCGTCACGGTCGAGCACGCGGCCGCCGTTCTCGTCGGCGAGCTTGTGGGCGAGCGTGGTCTTGCCCGCGCAGATCGGCCCCGCGATCACCACTACCTGCCGCACCTGATCACCACCTTCGCGAGGTCGGCATCGGCGCTTCGTGCGCGCGGTTGCCGCGGCTCGAGTTGCACGTGCGATGCGCGGGGCGGGCGTTGTCGAGGGTGTCCTGCCCGCCCTTGCTGCGCGGCACGATGTGGTCGGCGGTGAACGACATCTTGTGTTCGGCCGGTAGGTCGAGGTCGATCCGGTGCCCGCACAATCCGCACGCCGCGCCGGACGCTGCCGCGAGTTCGCGCAGCTGCGCCGTGACCCGGCGCCACGGGCGCCCGTTCGCCGAGGCCATGCTCACCCCCTGCGCGGTCATGGCCCCGGCATACGACAGGACCCCCGACCGGGTGGGTCGGGGGTCCTGGTTGCGGGCACACTGCGCCTAAGTGCCTCCAGTATGCAGAACGATCACGGTCGTGTCGAACAGGGGTTCGGCTACCGCGTGTCGAGCGTGGGCCGGTCGTCCGGCGGCGGGGGTTCGGTGCGGCAGTCCGCACACTTGCCGTCGCCCTTGCAGACTCCACACCGTGCGGCGAGGTTCCTTCCGAACCCCAAGCACGCCCAGCATTTTTTGGAGTCCCCGCACGCGTGGCACGGTTCCGTCTCGGCCTCGCTGCTCACGTCTTCTCCGCTGGTCATGCTGCCGATCATGTCCGGTCGCCGCGCGGTCGCGCTGCCCTCGGCGGTTTGTGTCCAGTTATTGACCACTGCGCCTACCGGTCGATTCCCTTGTGCCGCTCCTCGCTGTGGTTCCAGCAGCCCGACGTCGAGCAGTTCCCCGTGCTGGGGTGGGCCGGATGTCCACACTGGCCGGTCGTCGGTTTCGGCGCGGTGGGCGGCGGCGTGCCGATGTTCGGGCGCCATCGGTTCTTGCTCATCGGGTACCCCCATGGGTTTCGGTGTTCTCGGCTGCACATCGCGCGGCCGTCTGGTCGTCGTTACCGGTCGCTCCGGTCGGGACTTCGGATCGGTGTCCGTTGCCCTCGGCGCTGCTGCGCAGCCGCGGCCGCCGGGCCTGTTCCACGGTGAGCACGCCCTGCAGGAACTCGAGGTTTTCCGGGCCCCACACCTGCCCGCAGCCGAGGCACGTGCAGCCGGTGCGGGCGTCGAGGGCGAGCGCCGGGGCCTGGACCAGTTCGCCGGTGCTGGGGTCGAGGCGCCACACCATGCCTTGCCCGCACGCGGGGCACGCGGCGGCGATGTGCAGCCGCCGGGGCGGGTCGAGTAGCTCCTCGATCCGCTCCACCATGTACCGCAGCTCGAGCACGGCGGCCGCGACCTGGTGGACCTCGGCCCATCGCCCGGCGATGCCGGCGGCCGCCCGGATCCGGGACACCGTGTCGGCGTCCTGCACCAGCACGTTGAAGTGGAGGGTGGCGGCCTCGCGGTCGAGGTTGCGCTGCAGGTCTGCCGCGGCGACCCGGATCGGGACACCGGGCGAGCTGCCCGCAGCCTTGCCGGTCTCGCCGCCGTGCGCGTGCGCCTGGCGCAGCTGCTCGAGCAATCCCGGTTTGGTGTGCGTCGTGGTCGTCATGTCGTCGCGGATCACCTTGAGGGTGATGGGGTCGGTGAGCTTGGCGGCGAGGGCGGCGAGTTCGGCCTGCCACTGCCGCAGGTTCTTCGGGTCGGTCGGGTTGGTCACGGGCGGGTTCCCCTCGCGTTGATCGTGCGCGGCGGCCGAGGCTGCCGGGCGGGGCCGGTGTTGCGGGTACGGGTGAGTTCGAGCGCCCGCGCGAACCGGTCGTCGCGGGCGGCGATCTCGTCGAGGGCGGCGAGCGCGGGCAGGGAGTTGGCGAGTTCGGCGAACGCGCGGCCGAGCTTCTCGGCGGCGGCCGCGACTCCGGGCACGATCGCGGCGAGCGTCGACCGGGCGACGTTGTCGATCCGCCGGGCATGGGCGAACTGGGCCTCGGTGAAGCTGCGCTGCCACGGCTCGAGGTCGACACCGACCGCGCGCTCGATGAACTCGACGACGTCGGCCGGGGCGGGGCGTTCGGGTTCGGTGGTCATTGCGGGTGGCTCTCCTGTCGGTGGTGGTCGGCCGCCCGGATCCGTCGCCAGTGGGCGGGGGCACGCAGTGGTTGGCCGTCGGGGGTGAGGCACGGGTGGCCGGCGGGCTGGTCGCATTCGGGGCAGTCGACGGCGAGAGCGAGTTCGCGTTCGCGCCCGAGGAGTTCGGCCGCGGCGAGGGCGTCGAGTTCGCGGGCGTTGAACTGGCCCCGGTAGCGGGTCACCGGACATCCCCCGGTGGTCTCGGGGGCGGGGTGGCGGTGCGGGTGTAGGGGTTGGGGGCGAGTTGGTCGCGGGGTGTGTCGGCAGGGCCCACGATGGGGCGGTGTCCGTTGGGTCCTGCATCGCCTACGCGGTCCCGGTAGGTGGTGGGGCCTGTCTGGGGAGCTACCCCGTCCCGTCCCCTACCCGTCCCGGTAGTCATCGCGTCGGTGATTCCGTCGGTGATCATGGGGTTCTGTGGCTGGTTTTGGGCAGGGTCGGGCCTGGTGTTGGTGGTGTTTTCCGCTGGTGGGGCTGGGTTTCCGGTCGGGTTGGTGTTCTGCGCGGGTTCCGGGTCGGTTTCTGGTCGATCCGGTGATCGGTCGGTGATCGGCGGTTGATCCGGCGTTGATTCGGCGTTGATCGCGGCGAGGGGGGGCGGGGGCAGCAGGGTGAGCCCGGCGGCCTCGGGGGTGCAGTCCTTCTTGCGGCCGTTGCAGCCGCGGCACGCGACGACCAGGTTGTCGGCACCGGCGGCGATCTTCGGGTCGACGTGGTCGAGCACGCCACCGGCCGGGGTCTTGCGGTCGGCCCACTTCACGGTGATGCCGCAGTACCGGCAGGCCATGCCGTCGCGCGTCTTGACCGCGGCGCGCAGTTCCTTGTCCTTGAGTTCGCGCGTCTTGGCGCGGTGCACGTCGTTCTCGGCGCGGGAAGGGTTCTCGTCGAGGAAGGCGTGCACCCAATACCCGCCGAGTTCGGTGGTCCACTTCTTTCCCTCGAGGCATCGGCACTCGTCGCCGGGCTGGTGGATCATCGGCGGGCCGTCGCCGAGACGGACGTTGGTCAACGCCTTGAGTTCGCGCCGTGTGGCGATCTGGCGGGCCTTGAGGGCGGGCAGCCACCCGTCGGTGCGCTGCGCGCTCGCGTACTGCTTGAGGCGCGTCAGGGCCCCGTACGCCGAGTTGCCGACGGCGTGCACGAGAGGGTCGTCGTATCCGACGTCGTTGAGCCTCAGCCACGGCATGAGGCACCGCCCGGAATACGCGCGGAAACCCGGCGCCGCGCGGGCGCCGGGTCGGCGGGGTCGTGCCGGTGGATCACGTTTTCTCCTTGTCCCAGTTGGAAAGCGGGGCCGGGTCGCCGTAGCGACTCCGGCCCCGCCCGGTCAGCGACCGCCCGTGTCTGCAGGGCGGTCGCCGGGATCGGCGACGACGTCGTCGTCGGGGAAGGGCACGCTGTCGATGTCCTCGCGCCACTTGCGCAGCAGGTCCTCGGGGTCGGTCACGGCGTCGTCTCCGATCCCCAAATCGCGTTGAGCCGGTAGACGTCGAGGAACGCGCGCAGCAGGTCGACCAGACCCTCGAGTCCCTCGGCGGCCACGTGGCCGGTGACGACGTCCTGCGCGGCCTCGCCGTCGAGGTTCACCTGCGCCGTGATCGCCTTCATCGCGGTCAACTCGGTCAGGTCGGGGGTTTCCTCGGCCTCGAGCACGACCGGGCCGGGCGGGTTCATCAACGCGCGCAGCGTCTCGCCGACCACGACCAGCCCGACCGAGATCAGCGACCACAACCGGCCGTAGCGGTCGATCGGGTCGCCGTCGCCGAGGTACTCGGCGACCACGGCGTCGGCCGTCTCCGGCGAGTCGGCGCCGGCGGCGCGCAGGAACACCTCGGCCGTGACGACCACGTCCTCGCGGGTGTCGTTCTGGTCGGTCATGCCGTCGGCCCTTCGCTGTGCGGGGCGGTGTCGTCGGCGACGACGGCGAGGTCGGCGAGACCGTCGATCACCACGTTGGCGCGCGGCACGCGCAGCGTGACCTCGGCGGGCTGCCCCGGCGACAGGGAGACCTCGACCCCGGAGACGACTCCGGAGATGTCGACGCCGTCGACCAGCACGCGGGCGGCGCGGTCGAGCGCGACGATGCGGACGCGTTTCCGTGCGGCCATCACGCGCCCCCCGCCGTGGCGGTGGGGTCGTACAGGGCGACGACGTCGCGCACGACCGTGGCGAGCAGCCGGTTGAACGCGGCGACCGGGTCGGGCGCGGCGGCCGCCGCGACGATCGCCTCGAGCGATCCGGCGTTGTCGCACACGGCGCCCCACACGGGGTGTCGGGAGTCGTCGAGGTCGATCCGTTCGGCGGGGCGGGCGAACGCCTCACGCACGTGCGTGTCGTTGAGCCCGGCGAGCAGTCGTTTGGTGGCGCCGCGGGCGAGGTCTTCCATTCCCTCGAGTTCGCGGGCGGTCGGCGGCCGGTAGGCGGTCTGCAGGGCGATCACGTACCGGAGTACGGAGTTGGCCGAGTTCGCCTCGGCGACGTTCAGTCCCATTAGGACACCGCCGAACCGGTCGGGGCCCACGACGCGCGCCACGCGCGCAGCCGCTCGCCGAGTTCGTCGATCCGGCGCTGCGAGATCCAGCCCGTGCGGCGGGCGGGCTCGCCGGGGTTGCCGCGCTCGCCGGTGGCGAGGTAGCCGAACAGCGTTTCGAGCAGCCCGTCGGCGGCGAGCAGCTGCGCGTGCGCGGTGTTGACGGTCTCGAGCGCCTCGACCAGGACGGCGAGAACCGGGGCCATATCGGCGGCGCGGACGGGTTCGCGCGCGGCGTGGGCGAACCGCTCGCGCCACAGGTCGCGATCGGCGTCCGTCATGGACGGCGCCGGGTCGGTGGTGGTCATGCTGATTCCTTCTCGTCGAGTTCGGGGGTGGTCTGGCGGGATTGCTCGAGTTCGGCGATGGCGGTCTCGGCGGCGAGGGTCTTTGCCTTGAGCGCCTCGCCGAGGCGGGCGGTCTCGTCGGCCAACATGGAGTTGTCGGCCTCAACTTCGGCGATGTAGGCGCGGCTGTCGGCGAACAGCGGGTCGATCACCCGGTGCTGCACGTTGTCCGCGAGGTAGGCCGCGAAGTCCGGCAGCGGGGCCTCGGCGTTGTGGCGGCGGGCCCACTGCGCGGTGGCCTGCCGGATCACGGTCGTGAGGTCCTCGCGCGGGCGGGGCGCGCAGGTCACGACTCGTCCGGATCGATGTCGTCGGCGGCCTGGTCCTCGTCGGCGCGCGGGCCGCGGATCGCCTCGACGATCGCGGGCAGGTCGGCGGCCTCGGCAAGCACCGGCGGCTCGCCGGAGTCCTCGGCCTCGCCGACCACGCCCCGGCGCCGAAGCTCCTGCATGAGCCGTTCGGCGGACGCGTGCCCGATGCGCATCTTCCGGGCGAGCATCGTGGGCGAGGCGAGGTTCGCCGAGATCACCAGATCGGCGGCCTGGCAGATCAGGTCTACCTCTTCGGGGGTCTTGCTCGAGCTCGAGCTCGAGCCGGGGAACGACACGACCACCCCGGCGCCGTCGCGCAGCAAGTCGCCGGCGGCGTCGGCCGGGGCGGTCGCGGTCTTCTCGAACGGCAACGCCTGCAGCCCGGTCCGCTGCTCGTACGCCTCGCGCAACATCCGGCGCAGCTGCTTCGCGTCCGCGCTCGAGCCGGGGAACGCCTCGACGGCGACGATGCGCGCGGTCGGGATCACCTCGCCGGTGTCCATGTTGGTCGTGACCGTCGCGCAGTCGACGACGGCGACGATCAGGTGCGTACTCGCCGAGTCCTCGACCAGCGTCGAGGAGATCCTGCCGAGACCGTTCTTGTCGTCCTTGGGCAGCCGCCCGGACAGGCTCACGCTCATGGCGTTCCCTTCGTGGTGTCGTGGTGCTCACCGGGCGGGAGCGCGGTGAACTCGGCTTCACGGGCCGAGGTAGGAGTGCCGCGCGGGTGGAGCGCGACCAGGTACACCCACCCGACGGCCGTCCACTCGCGACGGGTCACGGCGCAGCGCAGGTTGCCGCGCAGCAACAGCGGCTGGTCGACCTCGAACAGGGGCGGGCTGGTCGGGTAGTCCGTCGGATCCGGGGCGGCCACGGCGGGGTGGCCGTAGTAGTCCGCCGCGGCCTGCCACGTCAGGTGAACCGGGCAGAGTTCGACCTTGCGCCACGCGCATGCGGGGCAGCCGGTGGGATCCGGGCCGGGCTTGTACTGCAGCAGCGGGTTGCGCGGGTAGTCGTAGCCCGACACGACCGTCGTGTCGGTCTTGCGGCGGCGGGCGGGACGGCGCTCGCCGTCGCCGCCCGCCACCGACAGGTGCGAACGCGTGCTCACGCCACGCCATACGCGATGCGTGCGAGTTCGGCGTCGACCGCGGCCTCGTCGACCTGGTCGGCCTCGGCGCCGAGCGGCACAAGCTGCTCGGTCACGTCGAGCACGTTGTCGATCTCGCTGTGATCGAACGAGAACAGCGCGACCGACGTGCACGTGCCCGTGCCGCAGGTGCAGCGCACCGTGACCTCGACCCACTGCGACAACAGCGGCTGCACGAACACCTGCCCGACGGTCCCGGCGGGTTCGATCCGGCCGCGGTCGAGCAACTCGCGGGCGAACCGGTACACGTACGCGGTGCCGGTCAGCTGCATGGTGATCGCCCACGGTTCGGCGCGGTCGTAGTGCCACTCGATCGCGACCGGGCGCGCCTCGGCGGGCCCGCCCGCGCCGAACTTGCGCACGACCAGCCGAGCGCGGGTCGGGTACGTGACCCCATCGGCGTCGATCATCAGGACTTTCCTTCCTGGACAAGGCGGACCCACCCGGCGACCTGGTCGTCGCGGAGGGCCTGCAGGACGTAGGAGAGGCGGAAACCGGGCGGCACGTAGACCACCGACCACGGGCTGCGCAGGCACCCGCCGCGGCCGCTCCGGATCGCGACCACGCCGTCGAACGACTCGCGCACCTCGAGCAGCGGCGGGACCGGGACCGGTCGCGGCGGCGAGGGCGGGGGCGGCGGCGGGATGTCGAGGCGGACCGTCATCGCTGCCCACCCCGCTCGCCGTCGACCACGGCCGCGCGGTCAGCGCGGATCGCGGCGACCGTGCGGTCGAGCTCGCCGAACACCTGCCGCGTGCGCGTCTCGGGGTCCTCGCCGAACTCGCCGCGCGTCAAGGTCCACAGCAGCGTGAGCGCGGTCGACAGGCCGCCCACGCGGGCGCCCTCGCGCCACGCGCCGCCCTTCGCGATCGCCGCGCACTTGTCGCGTTCCTCCTGCAGCACGCTCGTGAAGTCCTCGAGCGCCTCACGCAGCCGTTCCTCGGTCAACCGATCCGCGGTCACGGGCACACCTCGAGACGGATCGGGCGCGTGTAGTCGATGCGCTCGATCAGGGCCTGCCTGACCGGGCCGTAGGGGCGCATCGCGCAGACGTGGCACACCTCGGCCACCTGCAGCGGGTCGCGCGGGTCTTCCGGATCCGGGGCGCCGTGCACCCGCACGGTGGTGATCCGGCGCGATCCGGGGCACCATCCGCACTCGCCCGGCAGGAACTCCGGGGAGAGCTTGACCTCGACGTCGCCGAGCGCGCGCAGCTGCATCGCTCGCACGTCGGGGTGGTCGATCAGGTCGCCGACGGCCGGAAGGATCCGGGTCGCCTCGACCGGGGCGCCGTAGACACGGCCGGTCACCCGGCGAAACCACGCCCGGAACGACGTCGGGCGACACGAACGATGGCGGCCGACGGTGGCGGTATCCTTCGCTGCGATCATGAGGGCATCTCCTCTGGTCGGGGCCCCGCGGGGCCCATGCCCGTCTCGCGCCTGCATGCGCGAGGCGGGCTCTTTTCTTGGGGGAAGTCAGGAAGCGACGGAGAACCGGCGGATGCCGCGCGACGGCGGCTGCTTCTCCATCCAGCGGTTGGCGTCGTCGATGTGCACGAACCGCTTGCCGTCCGGGCCGGACGGCTGCATGTTCTTGAGCCCGCTCTTACCGCCCGATCGGTCGTACTCGAGCGCTTTCTGCTGCACGGTCCGGAGGTGCAAGCGCAGGTAGTCCGCGGCCTCCTGCAACGTCATCCACGGTGAGCTGGTCACGCTGCGACCTCGGCGTTGTTCCGGCGGGGGCCCTTGGTCTGTTCGGTGTTCTCGCGCCGGGTGGGCCCGGTGTTCGTCCGGGTCGGCTGCTTGGGCGGCGTGTCCGGTACGCCGTCGTTGTTGTTGCTGGCGAGGATCTCGGCGGCGACTTCGGGGTCGGCGACGATGTCGGCCGCGACCTTGACCGGGTCCTCGCTGTGCTGCGCGAGAGCGCGGCCGAGCGCGTAGATGCGGGTGATCTTCATCGTCTGGGGGCGTTCCGCCCGCGTGCTGTTCTGCACTGCGCGAACGGGGAGCGCGGCCTCAGCCGCGAGGGTGTGCAGGTCCCAACCGAGCAATGCCGCCCGGTGGCGGACCCTCTGTCCATTTAGGAGGGGCATGCGGCACATCATGCGCGACCATGCGCGACAGGTCAAGCATGATCCGGCATCATCGCCTAATTAAGGGTTGAACCATGCGCGACCATGCGGCATGATGCCTAACCATGCGGACCTTACTCAGGGAGTTTGAGGGCAAGGGCAAGTGGAAGCATCAACCGGGAAGACGTGCATCATGCGGGGGCATGCGGCATGATGCGCGCATGGCCAACGGCAGAACGCGCACGGCGAACTACTCGGAGACAGCGCGCCGGCGCCTCGGTGACGCCGTCGCGATCGCCCGACAAGCGGCCGGCCACAAGTGGCGGACGACGTTCGCACGGGAGCATGAGGGGCTCAACGTGAGCAGCCTCGAGCTACTCGAGAACGGCAAGCCCGGAGTAGCCGAGGCGGTCTTGGTCGCCGTCGGGCGGGCACTTCCGAACTGGAATGAGGACACCGCGCGGGTGATCCTCGAGGGCGGGCCGATCCCGCCAACCGCCGGCCCCGCGGGCCCGCCGTCGGCGAAGCCTCACCGGGCGCATGAGTGGTCGGCGAGTTTCCGCGCGCGGGTACTGGAGACCTCCGATGAGGACCACTTGGCCGAAGCGCGGCGCATCCGAATGGAGGACGGGCGGCTAGCGCAGCTGAACTACCTCAAGGCCGTTTTCGAGATCAAGGCCGAGGCCGCCGAGGCTGCCGCGGCCCTCGATGATGAGGGCCGGAAACCCTAAAGCGGCTGGTCATCCTAGGTGCTTCGATAGAGTTCGCAAGCGAGTTACCGAAGATTTAACCCGCACACTAGGCCACATGGGTGAAGGCGTCTCCGGTGGTTTACTCCAATCAGGTTGCGTATTCGTCCGACGTCTAACACGCAGCTACCGGTCGCCGAAAAACCTTCTGCCAAACGGGTCACCCCCGTTGGCAGAAGGAGGCTCAACATGCACAAGCGCCCCGTACCAGGACCCACCACTGTGCCGCTCCATCGCATGCTGTTCTGGCTCGCCGGGTTTCTCACTGCCGAACTGACCGCACATGCAGTTACCGCCCACCACTTTGAGTGGAGCGCGCCGCTGCTGATCTTGAATTGCACGGTGGTCGCCGTCGTTTGGGTCGCGGCGATTCTGACCCTGTGCACACAAAGCGTGATCATCGCACTGCGACAGGACCAGATCGACCAAGCCGACCACCCGGTCGGCGACGCGACCGATTTTGAGATAGCTCGATTGGAACGCCGTTTCCGCGGTGCTTAGCGCCGGGGGAGAGCGGCGCCACGGTCGAGCCGCTCTCCCCCGGCTCTTGCAACGTAGAAACATAGGAGGTCGAGAGAATGCCTTGGGCCGATCCGTACCCCGGAGGTGGTTTCCGTGGTGGCTACCGCGATAGCGCGGGCGCAAAGAAGTACGTAAAGGATCTCGACGGGAAAACCGTCCGGTACGAGACCAAGAAGAAAGCGAAGGCAGCCGCCAACGAGAAGGAAGTCGACGCGCGCCGCAAGGCTGCCGCGCCCTCCGAGGTGCCGATGGAGGCCACCACGAAATGGGGCGTGTGGTGGGATCACCTCGCCGGGGGGCGCAATTCTAACGATACGGACACCGCAGCGACCGAGGGATACATTGTCGAGGGCTACCTGCGCCCGAAATGGGGCGATGTCCCCCTATGCGAGATCTCGTACAAAGCGGTCAAACATTGGGTACAAGAGGGCGAACTGAAGGTTCGCCCCGGCATGTCCCCCGGCTACGTGCACCGCATTTTCAGCGTGTTCAACGTGTCGATTAAAGCAGCGTTGGATGAGGAGGTGCTCACAGCCTCGCCGCTCGCCGGGGTCAAGCTCCCCAAGCGGTACAAGAAACCCAAGCCGTACCTGTCGACGAAGTCGAACGCGGCCATGAGCGAGCACCTACGCGAGGACTACCGGGACGCACTGGCGTTCGGCCTCGAGACCGGCCTGCGCCCCGGCGAACTGTGCGGCCTGCACTCCGACCGACTCGACCTCGACCGCGGTTGGATGCTGGTCGCCGAAACGTTCGTCAAACGGCGCCGGATCCTCCGCCCGTACCCGAAGGACGGCGACGTGCGGTGGGTGCCGCTGACCGACTTGGCATGCGAGATCGCCGAACGGCGCATAGGCGGACGAGACGAGAGCAAGGGGTGCGGGTTCGCCCACAGCGACGGCCTGCCGTGTAGCGGTGTCTTGACGTTCCTGACCGTGCGCGGTCGGATCATGCACCCCGACACGATGGGCTGGCACATGAACAACGCTGCCGAGACTGCGAAGGTGCCGCGACGCAGCCCGTACGCGATCCGGCGAGGGTGGGCCACCCGCGCCGCCGAGGGCGGCCTGGACGCGTTTCAGATCGCCGAGATCCTCGGACACGCCACCCTCGACCAGGCACAGGAGTACGTGCAGCAGACCCCCGCCGCGCGAATGAAGCTCGTTGCGGCGTTGTCAAAGTATCCGCAGCTCACCGTGCTTGAGGGTGGCTTGGGGCAGACGTCGGATACGAAGGCCGGATCTGGGGCAAAGTCTGGGGCAGACGTCGACTCGCAGGCACTCGCACAAGATCGCGGACACGTTCGCCGATCTGCCGGTTGACCAGGGAATACATTCGCGTAATCTGACACAGACTCGCAGACGCTCGTAAACGTAAATCCGCTGGTCGGCGCGGTGCTGCTACCTAGTTGTGGTGGCAGGAGATCGCGTCGTCGAACGTCGTCTGCGGCACGACGTCCTTCAGCGCCTGCTTCACGAGCGCGACCATGGTGGCGCGGTTGCGCGCCGCGTAGTCCTGAGCCCAGAACAGGTCTCGCCGGTACGCCTGCATCTCCGGCGTGCCCGCGACGAACACCGCGAGGTCCGGATCCGGCAGGTCCGCGTTGTGCGGCAGTTTCCGCGCGACGGCCATATGCCGTTCCGCGAGCTCCTTGCCGATGTTGCGCGAACCGGAGTGCAGCATCAGCCACACGCGGCCTTCGTCCTCGCCGCCCTGTTCGAGGCAGACCTCGATGAAGTGGTTACCACCGCCGAGGCTCCCGATCTGGCGCGACGCGCGGTCATGCAGGTCCTGGACGCCGGGATGCAGGTCGCCGAAGGACTTCCAGAACGCGTCCCAGCCACCGACACCGTGCACCTTCGCCGGGTTCACCGGGGTCTTGTGCAGGCCGAACCCGACCGGGACGGCCGATTCGATCCGGCGGCGGAGCTTCAGCAGGTCGTCGGGCAGGTCGGCGGCGGTGAGCGAGGTCCGCACCGCGCTCATCCCGCAGCCGATGTCCACGCCGACGGCGGCCGGGGACACCGCGTCGCGCATCGCGATCACGCTGCCGACCGTCGCGCCCTTGCCGTAGTGGACGTCGGGCATGACCGCGACGCCGTGCACCCAGGGCAGGTTGGCGACGTTGTGCAGCTGTCGCATGGCCTGGTCCTCGACCGATGCGGGGTCCGCCCACATCCGGATCGGAACCCGCGAGCCTTCGACCGCCGTGTACATGACTTTCCCTTCGTGGAAAACGTTTTGTCGCCCTTGAGCATGCACGGGCCGGACGAACCGGACAAGGCAATTAGCTGGCTCCACAATGGACAGTCCACATGCGACCCCGAGGCCAGGGTGATGTTCATCGCGAAGTCTTCGATCGTATTCGAAAAGTGATCGGTCGTGGGAGGCGCTTCGGGCACAATGAGCGCTCGGTGTCGGGGGTACACCAACTCTGGGGAAGGTCCGTTTCACAGTGAAGTCTTTTCGTGGGCTGCTCGCTGCCGTCCTGCTGGCGGGGTTCCCGCTGCTCGTGCTCGCGTTCGTGGGCGGGATCGTGGCGCTCGAAGTGCTGGCGCTGCGGCACAACGTCTTCGCGGCGGTGAAGCTCGGCATCATCACCGTCCCGGTCTGCTGGATCCTGCTGAAGACCCTGCTCACGGTCGAGCGGGTGACCGGCGACGACGTACCCGGCGTCCAGGTGACGCCGGAGTCCCAGCCCGCCCTCTGGGCGCTGGTCCGGGAACTGGCGGCCGAGGCGGGTACCCGTCCGCCGGACGAGATCTACCTCGATCCGGACGTCAACGCCGCGGTCACCGAGCGCACCTCGTGGCTCGGGCTGCGGGTGCTGCGGCGCCGGATGATCATCGGCGTGCCGCTGATCATGGGCCTGCGCCAGGACCAGTTCCGCGCGGTCCTCGCGCACGAACTGGGGCACTACAGCAACAAGGACACGCGGTTCTCCGCCTTGACCTATCGCGGGCGCAAGTCGATCGCGCGGGTGGTCAACGGCCTCGACCGCGACGGCTATTTCGAGCGCTTCGTCGGCTGGCTCTTCAAGCAGTACGCGAAGCTCTATTTCATGGTCTCGATGAGCGTCTGCCGAGCCCAGGAGCTCGCGGCCGACGCGGTCTCGGCGCGGCTCGCGGGCACCGACGCGGCGACCTCGGCCCTGCGCGAGATCGAAGCACTGGCCGTCACTTGGCGGTTCTTCATGAACAACTACGCCGCGATCGGCTGGGACGCGGGCTATCTCCCGGACCGGTTCGGCGAGGGCTACCGCGCGCTGCTCACCGACCCGACCAGGGCCGAGCAGATGGAGGAGATGCGCCGGAACCCGTCGGAGGACGAGACCTCGCGGTGGGACACGCATCCGGCCATCCGAGACCGGGTCGGGGCACTCGAAGCGGGCACCCGGATCCCGGTCCGTCCCGGCGGCGAGCGCCCGGCGACCGAACTGCTGACCGGCGCCGAGGCGATGCTCGACGAGGCGCTGTTCACGGTCTTCTCCGACGAGGCGCGCACCAAGCGGCGGACGGACTGGCAGTCACTGGTCGCCATCGGCCGCCGCCACGTCGCCGCCGAAGCGGCCGCCGAGATCCTGGGGGAACGCACCTTGGACATGGCGCTGGACCTGCTCGAAGCGGGCCGGCACGAGGAAATCGCCGACCCTGAGCGGAAGCCGCCCGCCGGGGCCGGTCCGCGCGCCCGTCGTGAGTTCGACGCCGTCTCCGTCCGCGGGCGGCTGACGATCGTCGTGCACGCGGCGCTGACCGACGTCGGCGCGGGGCGATGGTCACTCTCGTGGTCCGGACCGGCGCCGTTCACCGTGGACGAGCGGCTGGAAGAGCAGCTCGCACCGGCGCTCGACAAGGCGACCGCGGCCGAAGCGGACACCGCGCCACTGCGCGCGCTCCTGACGGCCGCCGGGGTGCCCGCCGGCTACCGGCCGTCTTCCACTCTTGTTCGTTCTTAAGGAGTTTCCATGCTTTGGCTGCTCAAATCCCGTCAGCGCAAGGCCGTCTTCGCCGTGATGAAGGAAGCGAAGCGGCGCGGCGTCAGCATCGACGAACTCAACAACGTGCTGACGCCGGAGGAGTTCGCCGCGCTGCTGCCGCCGGAGAAGCCCAAGTTCAAGGGCAAGATCCCGGATGTCACGCGCTGGGGCCTTCCGCCGGACAGCGAGGTGTCGGCCGAGGAGTACTGGACCGACGGGGAGATCCTCGCCGCGCGGGAGTCGATCGCGCGGGGCGACTGGCAGGGCGCCGCGGCGCTGCTGGCGTCGACCTGGGGGAACTGGGACCGCCGGAACATGGTCACCGGCGTGCTCGGCGAGGCCGCCGCGAAGGACGACGAGTGGCTTCGGGCGTGGCGCAAGGCTCGTCCCGGCGACGCGGGAGCGGCGCTGGTCAACGCGGAATCGCTGGTGCACGTGGCCTGGGAGGTGCGCAGCGGGCTCCAGGCGAAACACGTCACCGACGAGCAGTTCGCCGCGTTCTTCCGGGTGCTGGAGCGGGCCGAAGAGGCCGTGCGCGAAGCCGCGGCGCTCGCCCCCGAGGATCCGACGCCGTGGGCGACCGCGCTCGCGGTCGGGATGGGGCGGCAGTACGACAACGACCGGTACCTCGAGGTCTGGGCGGAAGTCGTCGCGCGCGATCCGCTGCATCACGGGGCGCATTCGCGGGCCTTGCAGTATTGGTGCCCGAAGTGGTCCGGCTCGGCCGAGCTGATGTGGGAGTTCGCCGAGACCGCCGCGGCGAAATCAGCGGCGCTGGCCCCGCTGCTGCTGGTCGCCGCGCACGAATCCGAGCTCCAGGACGTCCCCGCTTGGCGTGACCCGCGGGTCGCCGGCGCGCTCGACGGAATCGTGGCCTGGCTCAACGGTGAAGGACGCGACCACCCGGCGACGCGGGGAGACCGGTCTTACGCGGCGAAGGCGCTCGTGGAGAACGGGCGGTTCGACGAGGCCGTCGAGCAGTTCCGGTTCATGGGGACCCGGGCCGACGGCGGGATGTGGTCCTACAGCTGGGATCCGCGCGGCGACTTCCTCGCCACGCGGTACGCGGCCTGCGCCGGTGCCACGCGCGTTTAGTCCTCTGAATGCGGGCCGTCACCCGCCGCTGCGACGATCCGTGAAGGCCTCCTTCACTACCTTGAGGGTAGGGAAGGAGGCCTTCACGGACTTGGGTCGTCAGGAGTTGGCGGCGACCAGTTCCGCGATCTGCACGGCGTTGAGCGCCGCGCCCTTCCGCAGGTTGTCGTTCGACAGGAACAGCGCCAGGCCGCGACCGCCGTCGACACCCGGATCCGTCCGCAGCCGCCCGACGTACGACGGGTCCTGGCCCGCGGCCTGCAGCGGGGTCGGGATGTCCGACAGCTCCACGCCGGGCGCGCCGGCCAGCAGTTCGGTCGCGCGGGCGACCGAAAGCGGCTGCGCGAACTCCGCGTTGATCGAGATCGAGTGCCCGGAGAACACCGGCACCCGCACACAGGTGCAGGAGACCAGCAGCTCCGGGATGCTCAGGATCTTGCGGCTCTCGTTGCGGAACTTCTTCTCTTCGTCCGTCTCGAACAGGCCATCGTCCACAATGGACCCGGCGAGCGGGAGGACATTGTGTGCGATGGGCCGCGCGTACTTCTTCGGCTCGGGGAAGGTCACCGCCGCGCCGTCGTGGGTCAGGGCGCCCGCGTTCGGCGCCGCCGCGGCGAGCTGGCCTTCCAGCTCCTCGACGCCGGCGAGCCCGCTGCCGGACACCGCCTGGTAGGTGCTGGCGACCAGCCGCACCAGTCCCGCTTCGGCGTGCAGCGGCTTGAGCACCGGCATCGCGGCCATGGTGGTGCAGTTGGGGTTCGCGATGATCCCCTTGCGCGCCTCCTTGATCGCCTCCGGGTTGACCTCGCTGACGATCAACGGGACGTCCGGGTCCATCCGCCAGGCCGACGAGTTGTCGATCACCGTGGCGCCGGCGGCGGCGAACCGCTCCGCCTGCGCCTTGGAGGTCGCGCCACCGGCGGAGAACACGGCGATGTCCAAACCGGACGGATCCGCGGTCGTCGCGTCCTCGATGACGATTTCCTGGTCCTGCCAAGGAAGTTTCGAACCGGCGGACCGCGCCGAAGCGAAGTACCGCATTTCGGCGACCGGGAAACCCCGTTCGGCCAGCAGACGGCGCATGACGCCGCCGACCTGGCCGGTCGCCCCGACCACGCCTACCCGCAAACCTTCCGACATCAGCGACCACTCCCCGCGTAGACGACGGCTTCTTCGTCGCCGCCGAGTTCGAACGCCTCGTGGATCGCGCGCACCGCGTCGTCGAGCTGCGCGTCCCGGATGAGCACCGAGATCCGGATCTCCGAGGTGTTGATGATTTCGATGTTGACGCCCGACTGCGCGAGCGCTTCGCAGAACGTCGCCGTGACACCGGGGTGCGACCGCATCCCCGCGCCGACGAGCGACACCTTGCCGACATGGTCGTCGTAGAGGACCGACTCGAAGCCGATCTCGTCCTTGATCTTCTCCAGCGACTGCACGGCCTTGGCCCCGTTGGCCTTCGACAGCGTGAAGGTGATGTCGGTGCGGCCGGAGACGGTGCTGGACACGTTCTGCAGCACCATGTCGATGTCGATCTCGTCGTCGGCGATCACCCGGAAGATCCTGGCGGCGGCACCGGCGTGGTCCGGCACTCCGGTCACCGTGATCTTGGCTTCGGAGCGGTCGTGCGCCACACCGGTGATCAACGCTTGTTCCACGGGGATCTCCTCGATAGAACCGGTCACCGTGGTGCCCGGCTTGTCACTGTAGGAAGAACGGACTCGGATCGGGACGCCGTAGCGGCGCGCGTACTCCACCGAGCGCAGGTGCAGGATCTTCGACCCGCTCGCGGCGAGCTCCAGCATCTCCTCGTAGGCGATGGTGTCGAGCTTGCGGGCGTCGGACACGACCCGGGGATCGGCGGTGTACACACCGTCCACATCGGAATAGATCTCGCAGACGTCGGCGTTCAGCGCCGCGGCCAGCGCGACGGCGGTGGTGTCCGAACCGCCGCGGCCCAGGGTGGTGATGTCCTTCGTGTCCTGTGACACGCCCTGGAAACCGGCCACCAACGCGATGTAGCCCTGGTCGAGGGCCTCCGTCACGCGGCTGGGGCTGACGTCGATGATCCGCGCGTTGCCGTGCACCGACGTCGTCACCACGCCTGCCTGCGAACCGGTGAACGACCAGGCCTCCGCGCCCTGCGCCGAAATCGCCATCGCGACCAGCGAGTTGGAAATGCGCTCACCCGCTGTGAGCAGCATGTCCATCTCACGCTCCGGCGGCGCCGGGTTGACCTGCTGAGCCAGGTCGAGCAGCTCGTCCGTCGTGTCGCCCATGGCGGAGCAGACGACGACCACGTCGTTGCCCGCCTTCTTGGTGGCGACGATGCGTTCCGCGACGCGTTTGATCCGGTCGGCACTTTCCAGCGACGAACCGCCGTACTTCTGGACCACGAGGGCCACGCCCGAACCTCCTCGACGGGCCGGGCGTGCTCCTCGTGGGCACCGAGGAGCCCCCGCGTCCCTTATTTGGGCGAAAGCCTACCGGGGTCGCGCACGCTCGCCACCCTCGTAAGTGGTCCTGACCACCACTTAGAGGACTTCCCGAAGTAAATCTTCCTTAACACCAACGAAATAGTCGGAGGCCTTTCACTTTAGTGACGGAGAGCACCCCTTGTTATGGTCCGGCGGTGCACAAACCAGCCGACACAAGTACCCCGATCGCGTCGATCCTGGCCGCCAGGTGGAGCCCGCGCGCCTACGACGAGGCCGCCACGGTGACCGAAGATCAGCTCCGAGCGCTGCTCGAAGCGGCCCGCTGGGCGCCGTCGTTCGGCAACACCCAGCCCGCCCGCTACCTGGTCGGGCTGCGGGGCACGCCGTCGTTCGACCGCATCCTCTCGACGCTCAACTCGGGCAACCGCGCGTGGGCCCACCGCGCCGGGCTGCTGCTGCTCGGCGTGATGGTGACCACGAACGAGAAGGGCGACGTCCCGTACGCCGAGTACGGGCTGGGGCTGGCGAGCGAGAACCTCGTGCTCCAGGCCGTCGACCTCGGTCTCATCGCGCACCAGATGGCGGGCTTCTCCGCCGAAGCGGCGAAGGACTCCTTCGGCCTTCCCGACGACGTCGTCCCCAAGGTCGCCATCGCGGTCGGGCACCCCGCGGACCCGTCGGTGCTCGAAGAGGACTGGCGGATCGAGCGCGAGAAGGCGCCGCGCGAGCGGATTCCCCTGGCCGAGTTCGCCTACGCCGACGCGTGGGGCACGAGCGCCTTCTCCGGCTGAGGGAGCCAGCGCAGGGCGAGGCTTCCGAGCCCGACGTGCAGCAGGCTGAGCACCGCGGCGGCGGTGTGGAGGCCCGCGACGAAGGCCTCCTTCGCGTCAAGAGCCGTCGTGGGCGCGATCTCGAGGGTTTCGCCGAGGGTGGGCGCGAGGCCTGGGCCCACCAGGCGGAACACCAGCGCGGCGAGCGAACCCACGAGCGCGATGCCCAGCGCGTTGCCGATCTCGTTGCTCGTCTCGGCGATCGCGCCCGCGGCTCCCGCGCGTTCGGCGGGTACCGCGGCGACGGCCGTGTCGGCCACCACGCTGAACGAGATGCCGTAACCGACCCCGGCGACCACCGTCGACGCGACGTACCAGCCCGCGCCGCCCGTGGCCCCGGTCATGAGCAGCAGCGCCAGCCCGGCGGCGATGGAGAAGTGGCAGCCGACCAGCGCCGCTCGCTTGCCGACGCGGTCGACCAGCGCGGGCGTGACCACGCACGTGATCGTGAGCACGGCCGCCCCGGGCAGCGCCAGCAACGCCGCGGACAGGACGGGCAGGCCGAGCACGGACTGCAGGTGGATCCCCGACAGGTAGGCGGCCGCCGACCACGCCGCCAGCGGCACCAGCCCGGTGACGATCGCGATCGTGAAGACCCGGTCGCGGAACAGGGAGAACTCGATCAGGGGGTACTCCAGACCTCGCTGCCGCCGGACGAACCACGCCAGCAGCCCGGCGCCGGCGATCCCCGTGGAGACCGCTAAGGCGGACAGGCCGTCGGCGGCCGCGTGCTTGATCCCGTGGATCGCGAGCAGGAGCCCGACGGCGGAGAGCAGCACGCTCAGCACGTCGACACGGCCTTGCCGGGTGGAACGCGCCTCCCGCAGCAACAGCGGCGCGAGCGCCAGGAACACCGCGATCACCGGCAGGTTGACCAGGAAGACCGTGCCCCACGCGAACCGCTCCAGCAGGACCCCGCCGACGACCGGGCCGATCGCGAAACCGGCGGCGAACGCGGCCGCGAAGACCCCGATGGCCCGCGCCCGGCGCCGTGGATCGGGGAAGAGTTCGCTCAGCACGGCCAGCGCGGACGGCAGCAGCGTCGCGCCCGCCAGCCCCATCAGGGCGCGGAAGGCGATGAGCGCTTCCGGATTCGGGGCGAAGGCCGCGCCCGCCGAGCCGAGGCCGAACACGGCGGCGCCGGTCATCAGCAGCTTGAGCCGCCCGTACCGGTCGCCGATGGCGCCGAACGCGATCAGCAGCGAGCCGACCGCGAAGCCGTAGACGTCCAGGATCCACAGCGCCTGATCGGCCGTGGGGGTGAGCGCCTGGCTGATCCGGGGCATCGCGAGGAACAGGATCGATCCGTCCATCGAGACCAGGAGCACCGGGCAGAGGATCACGAGCAGGCCGAACCAGGCCCGGGTGTGCGGTCGTGTCATGACCTCGACGATGTGCCGGTGCCGCCGCGGCAGCCATCCCCGTGCCGTGGGTACACCTCGCGGGTACACCCACGCGGCCGTCAGGGTGCGGGTGGTCACGTGGCCCTCCATGGCCCGAGTGTCCACATGGGACACTTTTCGACTGCGTGGCGTCGGGTTTATATCTATATGTACGATCCTGGTCGAGGTCGTGAGTGTTAATGAGGGTTATTGAGGGGTAAGGCAAACGTGGCATGGTCGGTGCGGGTGGGTCGTGGGTGGGGGGGGGGGGGGGGTGGGGGAAAAACCCCCCCACACCCCCCCCAAGGACCCGCCGCCGGGCC
>NZ_JBIWKX010000019.1:0-53309 GCF_044765885.1 Amycolatopsis sp. NPDC102389 | reverse complement strand
GTGTGCTGCGGTCCCCGGCCCCCCCCCCCCCCCCCCCCCCCCCCCCCGACCCGAGCTTGACCAGGGCCGAAGGCTCCTTTCACCGCATTAGACGCGGCGAAGGGAGCCTTCATCCCACCATCCGCCCGCCCAAGAACGCCACGTTTGCCTTACCCCGGATCTCTCCGGTGTGCCGACGCCGCCGCGGCAGCCATCCCCGTGCCGTGGGTACACCTCGCGGGTACACCCACGCGGCCGTCAAGGAATTTAAGCTCGGAGCCATGGAAAGCCTCGGCGTGTACCTCAAGAGCCGCCGCGACCGCGTGACGCCCGCCGAGATCGGCCTGCGCACCTATGGCACCTCGCGCCGCGTACCCGGGCTGCGCCGCGAAGAGCTCGCCCAGCTCGCCGGGGTGAGCGCCGGGTACTACACGCGGCTGGAGCAGGGCCTCGCCGAGACCGCTTCACGGCAGGTGCTCGACGCGCTCGCCCGCGCGCTCCGGCTCGACGACGTCGAGGCGGCGCACCTGCACAACCTCGCCCGGCGGTCCTCGCTCCCGAAACTGTCCGATCCCGGCCCCGAAGACCCGCATCCCCGGGTCCTCGCGCTGCTGGAGAACCTCGGCGAGGCCGTGCCCGCGCTCGTCTTCGGCCGCCGCGGCGACGTGCTCGCGTGGAACCACGCCGGGCACGCGCTCATGGCCGGGCACCTCGATTTCGACGCGCCGGGCGATCCCGAGCGGCGGCCGTCACTGCCGCGCATGTTCTTCCTCGACCCGCTCACCCGCGAGCTGCACCGGAACCGGGCCGAACTCGCGCCGATCCACGTCGCCTATCTGCGGTTGACCGCGGGCCGCTACCCCACCGACGCACGCCTGGCCGCGCTCATCGGCGAACTTTCGATGCGCAGCGACGAGTTCGCGACGCTCTGGGCGACCGGCGATGTCGCCGACTGCACCGTCGGCGCCATGCGGCTGAGCCATCCCACGGTCGGCGCGGTCGACGTCGACTATCAGGTGTGGCTCCAGCCCGACAGCCCCGACCACCGGCTGGAGATCTACACGCCGAAGGACCCGGCCTCCTCCGACGCGCTGAAGATCCTGACCCGATTCGATCGCTAACCTGGGGTCATGGGGGCATTTCGCAGCGTTCTCCGCAACGAATCCCGCACGATGGCCGGGCTCTGGCTGTATCTGAGACGCCGGCGGGACGGAATCGACGGGGACGCCGTCGCGGTGCCGTACGGCGCGAACGGCAAGCCGATCTTCATCGTGCTGGCGGCGGTGAGCGCCGTCGAAGCGGGCCTGTTCTGGCTGATCGACTTCGGTCTCGTCGTGGACGTTCTGCTGCTCGTCCTCGGGGTGTACTCGGTGCTGCTGGTGTTCGGGGTCTACACCGGCACCGTCGTCCGGCCGCACGTGATCTCGTCGCGCGAGGTGCGGGTGCGCTACAGCTCGTTCTACGACGTACGGATTCCTCGCGAGAACGTGGTCAGCCTGCGGCACGTGAAGGAGAGCCACGATCCGTTGAAAGCGAAGCCCTTTCGCGACGAAACCTGGCTCAGCCACGACAATTTCTACGAAACCAACCTGATCGCCGAACTGCGCGAGCCGATCACGGTGACCCGGCCGCTCGGCGCGACCGAGAGCGTCCGCGTCGTGAAATTCCAGGCGGACGACCCGAAGGCCGCCGTCGAAGCCTACGAACGGCTCGGTGTCAGCTGAGCATGTACGTCCTGGCCACGATGGCCCGAGCCAGCTCACTGACGCTCATGTCCCGCGCGAAGGCATGCGCGCGGATCAGCGCCAGCGCGTCCGAAGCCGTGCAGTCGCGTCCGGCCATCACCACGCCCGTGGCCTGGTGTATCACCACCCGGAGATCGACATCGCCGAACAGCGGGTGCACGGGCAGCCCGTCGTCACGGTCGAGCCGCACGTCCGGGTTCAGCGCGGTGGTGGTCAGCGCCTCGGCCAGGCTTTCGAGGGAACGGGCGATGTCGGGGCCGGGTTCGGGCTCGAGCCGGTACGCGGTGAGGGTGCCCATCGGCGCTTCCGCCACGCCCAAGCGAGCCGAAACCACCGCGCGCACCCCGAGTTCCCGTGCGGCGGGGCCGAACTGGGGCCATCGGCTCATGAGTTCCGGCTCGAAACAGATCCCCGGTCTCAGGGGCTCGTCCCGAGACGGCCCTTCGCCGAGAACGTATTCGAGGTCGTGCGCTCGGGCGGCGATCGGATCGGACACCACGACCGACGCGTTGCGCCCACCGGCGGTGAACAGCGCCACCGCCAGGCTCGGGATACCGGACGATTCGGCGACCGCCGTCATGAAAGTCGGGGGCAGGCCGGGTGTTCGCTCCGGCCGATCCGCCCAGCGCCCGACGGCGTCGAGGTAGCCGGCGTGCAGGTTCGCGGACGCCCGGTGCTTGCGTTCGGTGTCGCGGTGCAGGGCCGCCATCCGCTGGTGGAAGGGGCGCATCGACGCGCTGGCCGTCTCCAGCAGGCCTTCGTGCCGCCGGGCCACGGCCGCCGCGCGCTCCGCCCGCCCGCGCTCGGTTTCGATCAGCCTGCGCAAGGCCGGAGGGTCGAATCGACCACCGGTGCCGTCCCACATGGGGTGAGCCTACGCCCGCACCGGTTCCCCCGAACTGACCCGAACGGCTGAGCCCCTACGGGTTCCCCGTCGTCCGGTGGAGGACTAGCGTTGATTGCCCAGTGCCCATCGGACAAAGTCCGCAGGAAGGCCGGATTCTGATGCAGAATCGCGAAAGATGGGTTGCCGACACGTTGGTGGAGTTGGCCGACACTTTGGCACCCGCGCTCGATCCGAAGAATTATTGGCTCTGTGTGGCGAATCGCTACGCCGAATTGATCGGCTCGTCCTCGATCCGGCTGACCGTGGAGGCCGGTCGCGCCGACCGGCCGTTCGTGGTGCACACCGACGATCGGCTCGAAAAGCCGCCGCTCGGCGGTATTCTCCCCGAAGAGGGCCCTGGCATCGACTGCCACACCGACGAAACACCGGTCGTCAACGTACTTCTCGACGAAGCGGGAGAACGTTGGGAACGGCTGGCCCCGGCCGCTCTTTCCCTCGGCTTCCGGTCGGCGCACGCGTTCCCGTTCAGCCGCCGCGAAGACGTGCTCGGTGAGGTCACGATCCTGACCACGGAATCCGCACCGCTGCCGGTGGCAGACCTGCGGATCGCGGTCGCGCTCGCCGACGCGGCGACGATCGGCATGCTCAATCACCGCGCGATCACCGGCCTCACCAGGACTTCCGAGCAGCTGCAGGGAGCGCTGGACAGCCGGGTGATCATCGAACAGGCGAAAGGCCTGGTCTCCGCCCGGTTGGAGATCGACCCGGCGGACGCGTTCCGCGTGTTGCGCCACTACGCGCGCGGCCACAACCGCCGGATCAGCGAGCTGTGCGAACTGCTGGTCAGCCGCCGCATGACGGCGGCCGATCTGGTCGGCGCGCTCCCCAAACGCGTGAAGCGCGCCGAACGCGGGCGCTGATTCAGTCGCCCGACCGCTTTTCCGTCATCACCACGACTCCGCCGCCCGGTCCGCTCAACGGCGAGCAACTGACCGCGGCGACGAGCCGTCTGCCCTTCCTGTCCACCGCGTCGACCTCGACCTGGGCGGCCCGTTGCCCGGTCTCGTTGCAGAGTTCGACGTTGTCGCGGATCCCGGCGAGCGGCAGGCCGAAGTCGAGGGTGAAGAACTCCTCCAGATAGACCTCTCCGGCCCGCAGGCCCCACAGTTCCTCCGCGCCGCGATTCCAGCTGCGCACCCGGAGATCGCCGTCCAGGACGACCACCCCGGCTTCGACGCTGGACAGGACTCCTTCGAAGAACATGCGCGTCTCGTCCAGCTCCGCGGTGCGGATGCGCATCTCCTCGTTCATCGTTTCGAGTTCCTCGTTGCCCGACTGGAGTTCCTCGTTCGTGGTCTCGAGTTCCTCGTTCGTGGACTGGAGTTCCTCGTTCGTCGTCTCGAGTTCCTCGATGCTGGACTGGAGTTCCTCGTTGACCGTTTCGAGTTCGGCGTTCGTCGATTGGAGCTCCGCGTAAGCCGTGGCCAGATCTTCCTGCACGCGTTTCACCTCATGCTGGAGCCTGGTGGCCTCGGTGGTGTCGATGAACGTGATCGCGGCACCGATGTCCTCGCCGTCGAGCGTGAGCAAGGGCCGGACGACGATGTCGAAGTACTGGGTCTCTTCGGTGGTCTTCTGCCGCCGCACGGCGTCGATCCGGATGCTGCGGCGCTCGCTGTGCGCCTGGTCGACGACGGACCGGAGCTCGATCGGCCGGTAGGAGACCTCCAGATCGTGGAACGGCCTGCCCACGTCGTGCGAGGAAAGCCCGAACTGCAGCCTCGCCGAGCCGTTGATCAGGGCGACCGTGCCGTCGCGGTCGATGCCCAGCACCGAATCGGGCGAAGAGGCCAAGGCGAGTTCACTCACGTGACGCCTTCGATTGGCGTCCCGCACCCCCGCTCCCGCCCGGACGTCGAAGCGCGCCGGCCGCACGGTGGTACCGCCCATGCGCAGTTTGAACACCCGGTTCCGGATGTTGGCGACGTCGAACCGGACACCGTCGGAAAGCAGCATTTCGGCCTTTCCGAGGAACAGGTGGCCGCCCTCGTTCAGCGCGAAATGGAAACGTTCGATGATCTTCGCCTGCGCCTCGACGTTGAAGTACATCAAGGTATTGCGGCAGGCGAGCAGATCGACCCTGGAGATGGGGGCGTCGCGCGTGATGTCGTGCCTGCCGAAGATCACCCGGCGGCGAAGATCCCGCCGGAAGGCGAACAGATTCCCGCTCGGTTCGAAATACCTCTTCTTCATCTCGTCGGGCAGCCGCTCCAGCGCCTTCGACGAATACAGTCCCGTCCTCGCCTCGCGCAAGGCCTCTTCGTCGACGTCCGTCCCGTAGATCTTGACCCGCCGGGTGGCCTCCTCGATGCCGAGATGCTCCGCGAAGGCCATCGCGAGCGAATAGGCCTCCTCGCCACTCGAACAGCCGGCGCTCCAGATCCTGATCTCTTCGTGTTCGGCCACTTTCGCGGCGAGTTCGGGCACGACGGTCTTCTGCAGGAACGTCCAGGCCTCGGGATCCCGGAAGAAGCTGGTGACGTTGATCAGAATGGTGTTGAAGAGCTGCGGGAACTCCTCGGCGTTGATCTCCAGGAAATCCCGGTATTCGGCGTATCCGTCGATCTTCACGGCTTGCATCCGCTTTTGGATCCGGCGGGCCAGCGAAGTCCGTTTGTAGCCGGTGAAATCGAAACCACGGGAATCCCTGATGAAGGTCAGCAGGTCCTCGAGTTCCTCGCCGTGGTCTATTTCGCCGTCCGGCGTGCTCATAACGTCCTCGTTCCCTCGACCAGGCCCACGAGCGCACCGGCGATCTCGTCCAGCGGCAGCACCAGATCGACCGATACGGACTTCGTCACGGCCTGGGGCATACCCTCGAATTCGGCGGTCTCCGGATCCTCGGCGATCACGGTACCGCCCCGCGACTTCACCACTCCGGCCCCCGCCGCGCCATCGGAACCCGTCCCGGTCAAAACGCAGACGAGCGCCGCCGGACCGTAGACCGCGGCGACGGATTCGAAGAGCAGATCGGCCGATGGCCGGACGAATTTGACCTTGTCCACCATCGACAGGCTGAGCTTCCCGCCGGAATCCACCAGCAGATGCCGGTCCGGCGGTGCCACATGGACGACACCGGGCTCGAGGAGGTCCCCGGTCTCGGCCAGCTTGATCCGCAGCCTCGACTGACGGTCGAGGATGTCGGCGAGAATCGTGTCGTGACGCGGGTCGAGGTGCTGGACGATGACCACGGGCACCGGGAAACCGGCGGGCAGGGCACCCAGCACCGCGAGCAGCGCCTTGACTCCGCCTGCCGAAGATCCGATGGCGACGATCTCGTAAGCCGTCTGATGACGGCCGGGGCCGGGCATCTTCCGAGCGTAGTGCTCCGGGGCTAGGCGGAACCGCCCACGCGCCGGATGATCTTGGCGAGGATTCCGGTGACGACCATCCAGAAGACCGCGGCGATGCCGTAGTTGATCAGCACGCGGAGCTTGGCGTCCGCGGGCATGAAGAGATCCTTGAAGCCCAGCAGGAGCCCGTCCGCCCAGCCGCGGACGAACGACACGATGCCGTTGTCCGGATTCGCCTCGCCGATCACGAAGACGACGTGCAGCACCAGGATAGCCGCGAAGATCAACCCGGCCCAGCGGACGACGCTCGCCAGGATCCCGGCCGCGCGACCGCCGCCCGCTCGCCAGTCGACCTTGCGCCTGGTCTCCTGATCAGCGGTTTCCTTCTCTTCAGCGTGCTCGCCCATGCCGGGCAGTGTGGCACGCCGCCTGGTCCGATTGCTACCCGTGAGTAACCCGAATGGGCGCCACTGTGGTCACGGTTCGATCGCGGCCCGGGTTTCCTTTCGGGAGATCGCGCGGTTAAGGTGGCGTCGTGGCTCGAGCTCTCCTGCTTCGCTGCCGCGACGGGGCCTGATCGGACCGGCTCCCCGTCGCGGGGCTTCGTGGTGCCGGTCGTCGCACCCGATTCTTCAGGAGAACCGTCCCCTCATGAGCATCCGCAAGCCCACCCGTCCTGCCCCTTCCGAGCAGGCTTCGTGGAACACCCAGCGCGGCACTTCGATGCCCGTACACCGCTACCGCCCCTGGTACGACCTGGTCGAGGACATCTCGCTGCCCGACCGCACCTGGCCGGACAAGCGCATCGACACCGCGCCGCTGTGGTGCGCCGTCGACCTGCGTGACGGCAACCAGGCCCTGATCGACCCGATGTCGCCCGCGCGCAAGCGCAAGTTCTTCGACCTGCTGGTCCGCATGGGCTACAAGGAGATCGAGGTCGGCTTCCCGGCGGCGTCGCAGACGGACTTCGACTTCGTCCGCGAGATCATCGACGAGGGCGCCATCCCGGACGACGTCAGCATCCAGGTGCTGACCCAGTGCCGCCCGGAGCTGATCGAGCGCACCTTCAAGGCGCTCGAAGGCGCGCCGCGCGCGATCGTCCACATCTACAACTCGACGTCGATCCTGCAGCGTCGCGTCGTGTTCCGCGAGGAGCGCATCGGCATTACGAAGATCGCTTCGCAGGCCGCTGAGCTGGTCGTCGACTACGCGGCGAAGCAGCCGGACACCGACTTCCGCTTCCAGTACTCGCCGGAGTCCTACACCGGCACCGAGCTGTCGTACGCGCTCGAGGTCTGCAACACCATCACCGAGATCTGGCAGCCGACGCCCGAGAAGCCGGTGATCCTGAACCTGCCGGCCACCGTCGAGATGGCGTCGCCGAACGTCTACGCCGACTCGATCGAGTGGATGCACCGCAACCTGGAGCGCCGCGATTCGGTGATCCTGTCGCTGCACCCGCACAACGACCGCGGCACCGGCATCGCCGCCGCCGAACTGGGCTTCCAGGCGGGCGCGGACCGGATCGAAGGCTGTCTCTTCGGCAACGGCGAGCGCACCGGCAACGTCGACCTGGTCGCGCTGGGCATGAACCTGTACAGCCAGGGCGTCGACCCGCAGATCGACTTCTCCGACATGGACGAGATCAAGCGGACCGTCGAATACTGCAACCAGCTGCCGGTGCACGAACGCAGCCCGTGGGCCGGTGACCTGGTGTTCACCGCGTTCTCCGGCAGCCACCAGGACGCGATCAACAAGGGCCTCGACGCGATGAAGGCCGCCGCCGACAAGGCGGGCACGCCGGTCGACGAGCACCCGTGGGAGGTCCCGTACCTGCCGATCGACCCGAAGGACATCGGCCGCAACTACGAGGCCGTGATCCGGGTGAACTCGCAGTCCGGCAAGGGCGGCGTCGCCTACATCATGAAGGCCGAGCACCAGCTCGACCTGCCGCGGCGGCTGCAGATCGAGTTCTCGAAGGTCGTCCAGCGCCACACCGACACCGAGGGCGGCGAGGTCGACCCGGCCACGATGTGGAACGCGTTCTCGGCCGAGTACCTGGAGCTGAAGACGCCGCTGGAGCTGGTACGCCAGCACGTCAGGGACAACGGTGACGGCGAGTACGACATCACCGCCACCGTGCGGGTCGAAGGTGACGAGCACGAGGTCACCGGCCGCGGGAACGGCCCGATCGCGGCGTTCTTCGACGCGCTGTCGACCGTCGGGTTCGACCTGCGGCTGCTGGACTACAGCGAGCACACGCTCTCGCCGGGCGACGACGCGCGGGCGGCGTCGTACATCGAGTGCGCGATCTCCGACCGGGTGTACTGGGGCATCGGGATCGACCCGTCGATCGTGACCGCTTCGCTGCGGGCCGTCGTCTCGGCGGTGAACCGGGCGAACCGGTAGTTTCCGGCGTTCCGTGAAGGCCTCCTTCACTACCTTGAGGGTAGGGAAGGAGGCCTTCACGGCATTCGGCTCAAAGGACGGCGGCGACTACAGGGCCTTCACAGCGGCCAGGACGTCGGCCGGATCGGTGCGGGTCGTGTAGTCCGGGTGCACGTCGATGTACCGGATGACGCCCTCGCCGTCCACGACCAGGACGGTCGGATACGGCAGTTCCCACTCCGCCGCGCCGTTGATCTTCTCGACGTCGCCGATGAGCGAGTCGAAAGCCGGCTTCGTCTCGGGGGCCAGCCGGAACGTGATGCCGAGCGCGCGCCCGAGCTCGTTGTCCACATCGGACAGCACGGCGAACTCCAGGTCCTTCGTGGACAGTGAGCCGTCCGGCAGCTGCGGGCTGACCGCGATCAGCTTCACGCCCAGATTCTCCAGCCGCGGCAACAGTTCCTGCTGATACGTGCGCAGGGCGAGGTTGCAGTACGGACACCACGCGCCGCGATAGAACACCACGACCGCGGGCCCGTCCGCCACCCGCACCCGGTCGCCACCGGCGTCCGGCAACGCGAGATCCGGCATCGCCGTTCCCGGCTTCGCGGCCGCTTCGGCGACCACTCCCATGAACGTCGCACGGTCGGCCTTGAGCACCTCGGCGACCTCGGCCGGGACGTGGCTCGCGACGGATTCCCGCAGCTCGGCGAGGTCGGTGTTGAGATCCCCCATGGTCAGCTCCTTTGATTGTACTGATCGGTACAGTGAAGCCGACTGTACTATTCGGTACATGAGTGGTCAACCGGCGAAGACGCCGCAGGGGCGGATGACGAGGGACGCGATCGTCGACGCGGCGGCGGAGCTGATGTACGTCAACGGCGTCGCCGGGACCAGCGTCGACAAGGTGCTCGCGGCGAGCGGGGCCGGGAAATCGCAGATGTACCACTACTTCAAGAACAAGGACCAGCTCGTCGAAGCGGTCATCACCCGCTTCCTCGAAAACATCCTCGGCAACCAGCCGACCATCTTCGAGCTGCGCGACTGGGCCGATTTCGACCAGTGGGCGAGCGAGATCCTGGCCATCCAGACCACCCCCAAGGGGCCGATCGCCTGCCCGCTGGGCAACCTCACCGGCGAACTCGGTGACGACCCCAAGATGGCGCCGCTGCTCGACAAGGCCTACCGCGAATGGGAGTCCTATCTCCAGCGCGGCCTGGAATCGTTGCGGGAACAGGGAAAACTGGCCGAGGACGCCGACCCGGCGCGGCTCGCGCAGGCCGCGATGACCTGCGTGCAGGGCGGTCTGCTGATGGCGCACCTGCGCCACGACATCACGCCGATCGCCGACGCGCTCAAGATCGCGCTGGACCACCTGAAGAGTCACGCTCGCCCGTGAGCGCCGCGACCTCGTCGGCGAGCGCGTCGAGCACTTTCGCCACAGCGGGCCGGGAAGACGCGCCGAGCCGGTAGACCGCCTCCACATGCCGGGCCGCCTTGATCCCGGAGAGCGGGCGGCACACCAGGCCGCTGCCGCGCCGAGTGTCCATTGTGTACCGGGGCAGCAGCGCGATCCCGTGCCCGGCGGCGACGAGCCGTTCGGTGATGCGGAAATCGTTGATGCGCTGGACGACCTGCGGCCGCACCCCGGTGCGGATGATCAGCGACTGGAGGATGTCGTCCACCGGGAAGCCGGCGTTGACGCTGATCCAGCGTTCGTCGGCCAGCTCGGCGAGCTCGATGCGGCGCCGTTTCGCGAGCCGATGCCCGGCGGGGAGCGCGACGTCGAGCGGTTCCCGCAGCAGATGCCGGGTTTCCAGCCGGTCCGAGCCCAATGACGGCGCGTGCTCGTCCCGGTGTGCCACCACGATGTCGTAATCCGCGACGAGCCCGGGAACCTCCGGCGGGGTCATGTCGACGTCGCGCACGATGACGTCCAGCCCGTCGAATTCCGCCGTCCGGTGCAACAGTCCGGGCAGCAGCATCAGCCCGGCGGACTGGAAGATCGCCACCCGGACCCGGCCGCGCGGGGCGCTGCGGTAAGTGTCCAATTCGGACTCCGCGCGCTCGAGAGCGGCGAGCACGTCGTCCGCGCGGGCGACTAGCGCGCGCCCGGCGTCGGTCAGCCGCAGACCTCGTCCGGCCGGTTCAGTCAGGGCGAGACCGACGTCACTCTGCAAGGCGCGCAGCTGCTGGGAAACCGCGGACGGGGTGCAGTGCAACGCCTTCGCGGCCGCCGTCACGCTGCCGCGGTCGGCGAACTCCCGCAGGGTCCGCAACCGGCCGATGTCCATCCCGCCAGCATATGTGAAGCCGAACTGAACGGTCGCTGCAAATATTCTCGCTGGTCCTAAATGGTCGTTCCCCGTAAGAGTGAAGACATGCCCGCCCGCGATCGTCTGCTCGCCCTGCTCGTCGCCGTCCTCTGGGGCTGCAACTTCCTCGCCATCCACGCCACCCTCGGCCAGTTCCCGCCCGTCTTCGCCGGCGGGCTCCGCTTCGCGGTCATCGCGATCCCGACGATCCTGTTCGTGCCGTGGCCGAAGGTGAAGATCCGCCACCTGCTCGGCTACGGGCTGGGCTTCGGCACCGGGCAGTTCGTGTTCCTCTTCATCGCGATGGACACCGGCATGCCGACCGGCCTCGCGTCGCTGGTGCTGCAGGCGTCGGCCCCGTTCACCGTTCTGCTCGGCGCCGTCTTCCTGCGCGAACGCGTGTCCGGACGGCAGCTCACCGGGATCCTGCTCGCCGTCGCCGGGATGGCGACGATCGCCTGGCAGCAGGCCGGGAACGCCGCCCTGCTGCCGGTGATCCTGACCCTGCTCGGCGCCCTGAGCTGGGCTTTCGGCAATCTGAGCACCCGGCAGGCGGCACCGGACAACCCGCTGAACTTCGTCCTGTGGATGTCGGTGGTGCCGCCGCTGCCGATGTTCGCGCTGTCGCTGGTCATGGAAGGCCCGGCCGAGATCGGGCACTCGCTGAGCACGCTGGGCACCAGCACCGGGCTGATCGGGCTCGGCGGCCTCGCCTACGTCGTGCTGTTCGGCACGATCGTCGGCTCCGGGATCTGGACGTCGCTGATGCGCCGCAACCCGGCGGGTGTGGTCGCGCCGTTCTCCCTGCTGGTGCCGGTCGTCGGGCTGTCGATGGCGTTCCTGGTCCTCGACGAACGCCCCTCGCTGGTGGAGATCGTCGCGGCGGCCGTGGTCATCGGCGGCGTCCTGTTCGGTTCGACGAAGCGCCGCGTGCGCGAGCCGGATTTCCTCGCCGAAGCCGAAACGCCTCAGCCCACTGGTGTGCGGTGAGGCGTTTGGGCACGACCTCCTTGCCGGGACGGGTGAACACCCGCCGCACGAAGTCCTGGTAGCGCCGACGATCCGCGTCGTCGACGAGCGGACGCTCGCGGCGCGTCATGGTGAGCAGACCGCCGTCGACGCCGGGCCTCGGGCGGAACGCCGCCGCGGGCACCCGGCTGGCCAGCCGGAAGTCGAACCACGGCCACCACTGCGCGGTCATCATGGTGGCGCCACCGACCCCGGCCCGGCGGCGCGCCACCTCCCACTGCATGAGCAGGACGGCGTCCGTCCAGCCCGGAGCGGCGAGGAGGTGGCGCAGGGTCGCGGTGGTCAGGTGGAACGGCAGGTTTCCGACCAGCACATGGGGCGTCTTCGGCAGCGGGAACCGCAGGTAGTCCGCGGTGACGATCTTCGTCGGCGACTGGACGCGGCGCGCCAGCCGGGCGGCGCGGCGGGCGTCGATCTCGACGCCGGTCAGTGGCCTGCCGAGGCGTTCGAGCGGCAGCGTGAGCGCGCCGTCGCCCGTGCCGAATTCGATGATCGGCCCGTCCGTCCAATCGACGAGCTTCACGACGGTTTCGATGACGGTCCGGTCGATGAGGAAGTTCTGGCCGAGTTCGTGACGGCCAGGACGTTGTGTGCGCAAGGGATCTCCGCGGCTTCGAGGTGAGCCGGGCAGCACGAGGCAGGCCCGGCGATGGCTCGCTCGGGCGGCGGTTCCTTGCTGAATGCGCGGGATCCGCCGCTAGGCGCGGCGGATCCTGGTGAACGCGGAAGCACACATGGCGGCGAAACTACCTCGGGCGCGAGGCCGCACGCCAACCGTTTTCTACGCGCCGATCCGGCTGGTGCCGAGGTGCTCGACCGGTCCGGCGAGCGCGGCCTTGACCTGGCGGGTGAGGTCGTCGGCGAGCACCTCGGTCTCGCCCTTTTCAAGGCCGTCGACGACCTGGCGGGCGACGTCGCGCGGGTCGTTCTTGGGGATGTCGAGACCCTGGGTCATGTCGGTGTCGGTGTAGCCGAGGTGCACGCCGACGACCTGGGTGCCCTGCTCGGCGAACTCGATGCGGAGCGAGTTGGTGAGCGACCAGAAGGCCGCCTTCGACGCGCCGTAGGACCCCGAGCCCGCCGCCCACGACAGGACAGAGTGGACGTTGACCAGTGCGCCGCCGTCCTTGAGCAGCGGCGCAAACGCTTGCGCGATCCGCAGCGCGCCGAAGACGTTCGTCTCGAAGACCGAGCGGTGCGCGTCGACGTCTTCGGTGAGCAGCGAACCGAGGCCGAGGGTGCCGGCGTTGTTGAAGACGATCGTGGCGTCACTCGCCCGCCCGGCCAGCGCGCGGACGGATTCCGGGTCGGTGACGTCGAGCGGGAGCGGGACGATCCGCGGATCGGTCTCCGCGCGCGGCGCCCTGGCCGTCGCGTAGACCTTGGCGGCGCCACGGTCGAGCAGTTCGGCGACGAACGCCTTGCCGAGCCCGCGCTGTCCGCCGGTGACCAGGACGACGGCGCCTTCGATGGAGGTCATGACTTGCTCCCTTGACAGAAGTGTTCGACTTTTGCCTCTGTCATCAGCATGGCGACGGCCGAGGACAGAGTCAAGTACGCTTGACCTATGTCATGGACCGCGACGGACCGGTACCGGTTACGCACCGCCCCCTCGGGGCTGGCGCTCGTTCAGGACTTCCTCAACACGAAGGCGATCCAGACCTACGGCCTCGACCTGCTGAGCGACGCCGACCTGGCGCGCCCCTGGGCCGCCGAGGCACTGGCGGAATGGTCGCGGGCCCGGGACGCCGAGGTGCCCGAGATCACGCTGGGCCAGAGCGACGTTCGCGCGCTTCGCGACCTGCGGGAGTCGTTCGTTTCGCTCGTGGACGGCGACGACATCGTGGTGGAAAAGCCGATCAAGGCGGACCTGGCCCTGCGCGACGGCGTCGTCCGGCTGTTCCCGTCCGGCACCGGACGGCAGTGGCTCGCTTCGGCGCTGTGGACGGAGACGCTGCTCGCGCAGCAGGCCGGGATCTGGCCGCGGCTGAAACTGTGCCGTCTCGACGGCTGCCGTTCGGCCTTCTACGACGTCTCGCGCAACAACAGCGGCGTCTGGCACGACGTTCGCACCTGCGGGAACGTCGCGAACCTGCGGGCCGCGCGGGAGCGGAAGAAGGCGCTCAGCCCAACGACGCCAGCGCCGACGGAATCGGGATCTCACCGCCGATGACGTCGAAACCCTGGTTCTCGGTGAGCGGCTCTTCGAGCGTGGCGACCAGGACGGCGGCGACGTCCGCGCGGGAGACGCGGCCCGGTTCGAGGTGACCGGCGAGCTTGACGTGGCCGGTGGGCAGGTCGTCGGTGAGCGTGCCGGGACGGACGATCGTCCAGTTCAGGCTCGAACGACGCAGGACGCTGTCGGAGATCTGCTTCGCCATCAGGATCGACCGCACCAGGCGATCGCCCTGATCCGGTGAGTCCGCGAACTGCGCGGAAAGCTGCACGAAGCGCGAGACTCCCGCCTTCTCGGCGGCGTGGATCGCGGTGATCACACCATCGCGGTCGACGAGGTCGACCGACGCCTGGTCCGGATCGGGCGCGCCGATCGCGCTGATCACCACTTCGGAACCGGCGAGCGCCTCGACGAGGTCGTCCGCGTCGGCGGTGACGTCCGCGACCACGGTTTCGGCGCCGAGCCCGGCGACCTGCTCGGCGCGGCGGCGGCTGCGCAGACCCGCCCGCACCTGATGTCCCCGGCCCCGCAGAAGCCGGACCACGTGGATCCCCGTCCGCCCCGACGCTCCCAGCACTGTGACCCGCATGACACCGAGTCTGCCCGAAAGCGGCGGTGAATGCCTGGTCACCCGGGTCGGGGGGGGGGGGGGGGGGGGGGGGGGGGGGGGGGGGGCGGGGCCCCCCCGCCCCCCCCCCCCCCCCCCCCCCACCACCTGGACCGAACGGCCACGTGACCTCGGTACCGGCTAGAGGATCTCCGCCGCCGAGCCGACGTCCGGCAGGCCGCCGACGTCGGGGTTCAGCTCTCCGGCACCGACGAGTTCCGCCTTGACCTCGTGCGGTTTGATCCGCCCGTCACGGATGTCCTCCGCGTAGTGGCACGCGACCCGGTGCCCGGCGCCGATCTCCCGCAGCTGCGGGCGGTCGGTGTCGCACAGGCTCTGCTGCTTCCACGGGCACCGTGTGTGGAACCGGCAGCCGGACGGCGGCCGCGCCGGCGAGGGCAGGTCACCTGCGAGCAGGATCTGCTCCCGGGTGTCCTCCACCGTCGGGTCCGGCACCGGGATGGCCGAGAGCAGCGCCCGCGTGTACGGGTGCAGCGGGTTCTCGTACAGCGTGTCGGCGTCGGCCTCTTCGACCAGCGAGCCGAGGTACATCACGCCGATGCGGTCGGAGATGTGCCGCACCACCGCGAGGTCGTGCGCGATCACCAGGTACGTCAGCCCGAGCTTCTCCTGCAGATCCTCCAGGAGGTTGACCACCTGCGCCTGCACCGAGACGTCCAGCGCGGACACCGGTTCGTCGGCGACGATCAGGTCCGGCTCCACCGCGAGCGCCCGCGCGATGCCGATGCGCTGACGCTGGCCGCCCGAGAATTCGTGCGGGTACTTCTGCAGCGAGGACTCCGGAAGACCCACGGCGGCCAGGAGTTCGCGCAGCCGCTTGGCCGTCGCCTCCTTGTCCTTGGCGAGGCCGTGCGCCCGCATTCCTTCGGTCAGAATGGATTCCACCGACTGCCGAGGGTCCAAAGAGGACATCGGGTCCTGGAACACCATCTGCATCCGGCGACGGGCCTTGCGCAGGTCCTCGCCCTTGAGGCCGGCGACGTCGGTGCCGTCGAAGACGACGTTGCCGTTCGTCAGTTCGGTCAGCCGGAGGATCGCCCTGCCCAAAGTGGACTTCCCGCAGCCGGATTCCCCGACCAGGCCATAGGTCTCACCCTTGCGGATGGCCAGATCGACGCCGTCCACGGCGTACACGTACCCGACCGTCCGGTCGATCACGATGCCGCGTTTGATCGGGAAGTGCACCTTGAGGTCGTTGACCTCGAGCAGTACTTCCTGCGGCGCTACCGCGTGCGTCATCGGACCCCTCCTTGTGCGGCCACGGCCGGGATCACCGGGTTGTGGCAGCGCAGCAGCCCACCGCGATCGGGGGTCAGCTGCGGTGAAACCTCCCGGCACACGCCGAGAGCGTTCGGGCAGCGGGGCGCGAAGGCGCAGCCGCCGTCCCACGGGATGTTGTCGGAGACGGATCCCTTGATGGGGATCAGTTTCTCGCCGCGGCCCGCGTCGAGACGCGGGATCGAGGCGAGCAGGCCGTGCGTGTACGGATGCCGCGGCTCGGCGAACAACGCGTGCCGCTCCGCCCGCTCGACGATCTTGCCGCCGTAGAGCACGTTGACCTGGTCGCAGAGACCGGCGACGACACCGAGGTCGTGCGTGATCATGATCAGCGCGGTCCCGGTGTCCTGCACCAGTTCCCGCAGCAGCGCGAGGATCTGCGCCTGGATCGTCACGTCGAGCGCGGTGGTCGGCTCGTCGGCGATGAGCAGCCGCGGACGGCACGCCAGCGCGATCGCGATCAGCGCCCGCTGCCGCATCCCGCCGGAAAGCTGGTGCGGGTACTCGGAAAGCCGCCGCGTCGGGTCGGGGATGCCGACCTTGTCCAGCAGTTCCGCCGCCTCCACCGACGCCGCCTTGCGCGACATCCCGCGATGCCGCTCCAGCACCTCGGTGATCTGCAGCCCGATCGGGATGACCGGGTTCAGCGAGGACAGCGGGTCCTGGAACACCATGCCGAGATCGCGGCCGCGGCGGTCCCGCATTTCCTTGTCCGACAGGCGAAGCAGGTCCGTGCCTTCGAAGGACACCGAACCGCTGACCTGGTTGCCGCGCTTCGCGAGCAGCCGCATGATCGCCAGCGAGGTCACGGACTTGCCGCAACCGGACTCGCCGACGAGACCGACCGTCTGGCCGGGTTCGACGTCGAAACTGACCTCGTCCACCGCGGTGAACGGCTTCTCGCCGCGTCGCTGGAAAACGACCTTGAGGTCGCGTACTTCGAGGAGTGCCATCAGAAAATCACCGCCTGTTCTTCGGATCGAGGGCTTCCCGCAAGGACTCGCCGAGCAGCGTGAACCCGAGCGCGACGATGATGATCGCGATGGCCGGGTAGTACGCCAGCTCGGGACGGATGTCGAGGAACTGCCGAGCGCTGCGGCTCAGCATGATGCCCCATTCCGCCCGGTTCGGGTCCGGGTCGCCGAGACCGAGGAACGACAGCGCCGCCGCCTCGAGGATCGCGGTCGCCAGCGTCAGCGTGGCCTGCACGATGAGCGGGCCGAGTGAGTTGGGCAGCATGTGCCGCAACACGATCGCCCCGCGTTTGACGCCGAGCGACGTCGCCGCGAGCACGTGGTCGCTGTTTCTCTGCGCGAGCATCGAACCGCGCAGCAATCGCGCGAAGATCGGCACACCGACCATCGACACGGCCACGATCACGGTCCACTGGCTCGGCTTCTGGAACAGCGCGGCGACCGAGATCGCCAGCAACAGCGACGGCACCGACAGCATGACGTCGACGAGGCGCATGAGCACCGTGTCGACCCAGCCGCCGAACGCGCCGGCGAGCCCGCCGATGATCATGCCGATCACGACACCGATGACCGTCGCGAGCACACCGACCAGCAGCGTGTTCTGCGCGCCGACCAGCAGCCGCGAAAGGTAGTCGCGGCCGAAGTCGTCGACACCGAGCGGGAAACCGGCCTGCGCGCCGGGGATGATGCCCTGGCCGAGGATGACCTCGCTCTGCAGATACCGCTCGTAGGGGTCCTTCGGCGCGATGAACGGCGCCAGGATCGCCAGCAGCAGGAACAGGCCGGTGATCACACCGCCGGTGATGGCCACGGGGCTCCGCAGCATCCGGCGGATCGCCTCTCCGCCGAGGCTGTGCCCCTTCGCCGACGTCGCGGCGAGCTTGTCGATCGGCTCTTTCTTCTTGTTCAGCAGAGTGTTCATCGGACACGCACCCTCGGGTCGATGAGCCCGTACGAGATATCGACCAGCATGTTCACCAGCACGTAGACCAGCGCGCCGAACAGCAGCAACGCTTGCAGACGCGGATAGTCACGCCGTTCGATGCCTTCGGCGAGCAGGAAACCGAGGCCGCGGAAGTTGAACACCCGCTCGGTCAGCACGGCGCCACCGAGCAGCGCGCCGGTTTGCAGGCCGATGACGGTGACCACCGGCAGCAGGCCGTTCCGAAGCACGTGACGGCGCCGGACGATCGGCTGGGTGAGGCCCTTCGAGTTGGCCGTGCGGATGAAGTCCTCGTTCTGCACGTCCAGCACCGACGCGCGGGTGATCCGGACGATCACCGCGAGCGGGATGGTGGCGAGCGCGAACGCGGGCAGGATCAAGTGGGTGATCGCGTCCCAGGCGGCGTCCCATTCCTGGGTGATGATGCCGTCCAAGACCGCGAACCCGGTGACGGTGGTGGCGTCGAGACCGGCCATCTGACGGCCCTGCGAGGGAAGTCCCAGCGGGGCGGCCAGCGCGTCCTGCATCATGTAGCCGAGGAAGAACACCGGCACGGCGACGCCGATCAGCGAGAGCACGATGATGACGTTGTCGATGGCCCCGCCGTGGAAGCGGGCGGCCAGGTAGCCGAACGGGATGCCGAGACCCACCGCGATGAGCATCGCGCAGAAGCCGAGCTCGAGGGTGGCGGGGAGGAAGTTCCCGATCTCCGACATGACCGGCTGGGCGGAGACCAGCGAGTTGCCGAAATCGCCGGTGATGGCCCGGCCGAGGAACTTGAAGTACTGGACGAAGATCGGATCGTCGAGGCCGAGGAGCTTGTTCAGGTCGGCGATCTTCTCCGGGGTCGCCTTGTCGCCCAGGAGGGCGCCGGCGGGGCCACCGGGCAGGGACCGGAGCCAGGCGAAGATCAAAATGGACAGGATCAAGAGCGTCGGTATCGCTTGTAGCAGCCGACGCACGAGAAAACGGAGCACGTGCGTTCCTTTGTTGCCAGCCCGGGAATGGACTTCAGGGGGTGAGCGCGGTAGCGCCCACCCCCTGAGCCACTAGTGGTGGAGGATCAGTTGACCGTGACGGTGTAGAAGCGCTCGTCGGTCAGCGGGCTGGCCACCAGGCCCTTCACCTTCGGGCCGACGACGATCGCCGGGGGGCCGTAGGAGATCGGGATGGCGGGCAGGTACTCCATGATCTTCTGGTTCACTTCCTGGTACGCCTTGGTGTGCTGCTCACCGGCGGGCGCGGCGTCCGCGGCCGAGATGGCCGAGAACAGCTCCGGGTTGTTGAAGCCGAACTCCGGCTTCTCGCGACCGAAGAAGGTACCGACGAAGTTACCGGCGTCGTTGTAGTCACCGGTCCAGCCGAGCAGGTGGACGTCCTGCTTGCCTGCCTTCTGCACGTCGTCCTTGTAGCCACCGTTCCACGGCTTGGCGATCGGCTCGACCTTGATGCCCATGGCCTTCATGTCCTCGGACAGCGACGTGAAGATGTCGGCCGGGTTCGGCATGTACGGCCGGGTGACCTCGGTCGGGTAGTAGAACTTCAGGGTCATGCCCTCGGCACCGGCCGCCTTCAGCAGGTCTTTCGCCTTCTGAAGGTCGTACGGGTACTTGGTGACGTTCTCGTTGTAGCCGTCGATCGCCTTCGGCACGAACTGCGTCGCGGTCTCGGCGCCCTCGGGGAGCTTCGACTTCACGAACTGCTCACGGTTGAGGCCGTAGGCCAGCGCCTTGCGGACGTTGGGGTCCTTCAGCTTCGGGTTGTTCTTCTGGTTGATGCCCAGGTACAGGATGTTGAACGACGGGCGGATGAGCACCTGCTCGCCGTCGTTGCGCAGCAGGCCGTAGTCCGCGGGCGACGGGTAGTCGTAGCCCTGGATGTCGCCGGCCTTGAGCGCCTGCTTGCGGGCGTTCTCGTCCGGGATGACCTTGAAGACCAGCTTGTCGAGCTTGGCCGTCTGGGTCGGCGAGTCGGTGGCCTTGGAGAGCGTGATCTCACCCTTGGCCTGGTCCCAGCTCTCGAACTTGAACGGGCCGGTACCGGTGGGGTGCTTCAGCGCGTACTCCGGGTAGGAGAACGAGTCGCCGCTCTGGGTGACCTGGTCCGCGTTGTACTTCTTCAGCGCGTCCGGGCTCTGGATCGAGAACGACGGCAGCGTGAAGGCCGCCGGGAAGGCACCCTTGGCCTTGTTCAGGTTCAGGACGGCGGTCGACTCGTCCTTGACCTGGCAGTCCTTGAACACCGGGTCGCCGGAGGCGTCACCCTCGTTCTTGGCGAAACCCTCGAAGACGTCGCCGTAGTAGATCATCTGGCTCTGGGCGGCGGCGCCCTTCATGTTGAACATGCGGTTGAAGTTGAAGCAGACCGCTTCGGCGTTGAACGGGGTGCCGTCGTGGAACTTCACGCCCTTCTTCAGGCTGAAGGTCCAGGTCTTGCCTTCGTTGCTGCCTTCCCACTTCTCCGCCAGGCCGGGCTCGAGGTCCGCGGTCCCCGGCTTGTTCATGATCAGGGTGTCCATCATCTGGCGGATGATGCGGAAGGTCTCACCGTCGTCGTTGAAGAGCGGGTCGAACGTCTTCGGGTTACCGGCGGCGCCGAAGACCATGGTGCCTCCCGAGCCACCCCCTGCGCCTTCTTCACGCTTCGATTCGGCACAGGCGGAAATGGAGACCGCGAGTGCGCCGGCAAGCCCGATCAGGGCCACACGGCGTGCTCGGGTCACCCGCAGTTGCTGCATCTGGCACCCCTTGAGGAGATTTTTGGTGTTTAGGCACCGTCCGGTCGGTCGGTAACTCGAACTCCACGGACGATCGGTGTGCCCGCCGACACTAGCGGGAACTCAGCCCGCACTTAAGCACGCGAGGTTACGATCGCGCTACACGACGGCCAATACGACCGCAAAGTGTCCGCAATTCCGGACGGAGTGTAATCAATTCCGGACCACTAACGCGCAGAGTGCCGGGTCACTGACTCAAATGGGTGTCCACCACTACAACCAATGGGTGCCGGTCAAAACAGGACAACGCCGGCCGGGAAGCCAGACCGCGGGTCGCGCCATCGGTCCTGTGTCGTGAGTGGTAAGTGACGTTCTAACGACACTTACCACTCACGAGAGGTGACCACACGATCTGCCACGGCCCTGGTCCCGTCGACGGCGAACCACCCGCGTTCGAACAGCTGCCAGCGCCGGAGCTCCACACGGGACCCCTCGCCGTCCCGGGAGGCGGCGCGGTCCAGGCGTTCGGCCTCGCTCCCGCCGTCGAGCCAGGTCAGCAGGGACAACGACGGCCGCATCCGCGCGCGGCCACTGGAAACGCCTTCCAGCACCAAAACCTCGGGGACCGGGATCTCGACCTCTTCACCCGGCAGCGGGGCGCCAGTGGACCAGTCCACTCGGCGGTAGCGGCCGGGCCGTCCCGCGCGCAGCGGTTCCAGCACGCCGGCCTCCAGCCGAGGCCACCACGAAACGGGTTCGTCCCAGGTGGCGAACTCGTCGGTGCTCACCAGCGCCACGCGGGCACCGCGGCCCCCGAGTCCGGCCACGATCTTCCCGGCCAATGTGGACTTCCCGGAGCCGGAAGGGCCGTCGACGGCGAGCACGCGGACGGCGCCCAACCTCGGCGGGGCGGCGAAAAGGGCGTCGATCAGCGGACGCGTGCGGGGCTCACTTCGGGGAGCCCTTTGACGTTGTCGGGCGTGGCCGTCCGTGCTTCGAGCGCGGCGACGCGTTCTTCCAGGTCACGCTGGGCGTCGGCGAGTTCGCAGCGGAGCAGCGCGATCTCCTCGACGGAGGTCCGGACCTCTTCTTCGAGATGCCCGACCTCGGTGGACAGATGCAACGCGACCAGCGCCAGCACCACACCGGCCAAGAGGAATACGAAGTTCGACGGCGTCTGCACGCCGGTTATCCGCGCCAGGAAGTCGGCGGCCTGCGGAACGAGGGCGAGCACGACCACGCCGACGGCGAGGACGAGCCAGACCCCCGCGTACTTTTCCCGCAGTTTCCGCCGCCGCATCATCTCGAGGACGACGAACAGCACCAGACAGGCGACGACGATGCTGAGAATGCGCCAGCCAGCCATAATCAGCTCCTTTTACGCCGAATCCGACGAGTCGACGGCGGGACGACGGCGCACGAGCGCCAGCAGCAGGGCGAGTCCGGCGCGGCCGAGGTAGACGGCCGATTTCACCGGCGAATGGCTCGGTGTGCCACCGGCCCGTTCCCGCATGATCACCGGGATTTCCTTGATCTTCAGTTCGGCGCGGATCGCCATCACCAGCGATTCGACCGTGTCGCCGAGGTATTCGGCCGGGTAGTACGCGGCGAACAGTTTGATCGCGCGCGGGCCCATCGCCTTGAACCCGGAGGTCACGTCGGTGAGCTTGGTCTTCCCGAGCCGGGAGAAAACGAGCGAGAGCGCGACCATCGCGTATTTCCGCGGGCCGCTCGCCTTGTACGAACCCTTGCCCGCGAACCGCGAGCCGATCGCGATGTCGGCGTCGTCGAGCGCGTCCAGCAGGGCGGCGACCTCGTCCGGGTCGTGCTGGCCGTCCGCGTCCACCTGGACGACGACGTCGTAGCCGCGGGCGGCCGCGTACCGGAAACCGGTGCGCATCGCCCCGCCGACGCCGAGGTTCACCGCCAGACGGGCCACCTCCGCGCCCGCCGAGCGGGCGAGCTTGGCCGTGTCGTCGGACGAACCGTCGTCGACCACCAGCACGTCCATACCCGGCAAAGACTGCTTGACCTGGGAAATGACCGCGCCGACGCTGGCCTGCTCGTTCAGAGCGGGCATCACGATGAGTACGCGGCGGGTGGTCACGGACGTACTGGACACTGGATCACTCTATCTTCTTACTGGCCGTGAGCGGTGTCGGACCCGGCGGGGGCGCCGTCGGCGACCACACCTTGCTGACCTTCGATTTCGTAAACCGACGCGTCGAGGTTGTGGAAGACGCGTTTGAAACCCGGAGTGATGTCGAGCCGCTGGAGCCCCACCGCGGACTGCGCGTTGGGGGCCACCTTGCCCTTGCCGACCAGCACGTAACGCACCTTGAGGTCGGTGAGCGCCTCGCGCACGCGCGGCTCGCGGTTGATGTCGTTGAGGAACACGCTGAGCCAGCCCGCCTTGGTGGTGAACTCGGCGCCGTAGTTGGTCCACTCGACCGGCTGAACCCCCGAAAGGGCGTACATCCACACCGAGCCGTCGGCCTTGTCGTTCATGACGCGCTCGCCGGGGACGACGTGCTTCCCGAGCCAGGCGTAGGCCTCTTCCTCGCCCTTGCTGACCGAGGGGCCGTCCGCGCCGTAGTTCATCGCGAGCCGTGCGGAGTTGCGGCCGATGTAGCCGCCGCGGCTCAGCACCGTGACGATCAGGCCGACCACCAGCGCGCCCGCGATGGCCGCGGTGACCGGGTTCAGGTTCGGTTTGCGCTCGCCGAGCTTCTCGGCGAACTTGCCCGACGCGGTGTGCACGAACTCGCCGAACGCGACGGCGCCCGCCAGCGGCACGAGCGCGCCGATCCGCCAGTGGTCGTTGTAGAACACGCCGGTCAGGGTGTGGATGAGCGGGGTCTCCAGCGAGATCGTCGCGGCGAACAGGCCGCCGAGCACCACGTACGCGCCGACCATCCAGAGCATCCGCCGGTGCTTGACCAGGAAGAACACACCGATGATCGCCGGGATGCCGATCCACCACTGCGGGAACGCCGCCATCGGCGAGAACGTGATCGTCTGCCCGAGCGCGCCGGACACGCTGGTCTCCGACGCCCAGAACGCGCTCGTCACGCCGCCCGCGTTGTAGAGCGCGGGAAGGACCTGCGGCACGCCGAGCACGACCGCCAGCCCGACCGTGGCCACCAGCGAAGCGGCGCTTCGGCGCCAGCCGATCTTCTCGAAGCGGAACAGCACCGCGAGCAGGATAAGCAGGAAGTAGACCATGATCACGAAGATCAGGCTGGTGTGCAGGCCGGCCAGCCCGGCGACGCCGACGCCGATCGCGACCGGCCCGGCGACGCCGTTCGGCTTGAGCAGCAGGCGGGCGAGCGCGAGCATCGCGGGCACGAGCGCCACCCCGGCGACGTACGGCCACAGCGGGCCGCGCCACAGCGAGTCGTACGGGAACGCGGTGAACCAGGTGGACACGGCCGCGGCGGCGGCGGTCGCGAGGACCGGCATGCGCCAGGCGCGGCACATCGCCGCGACGCCGACCGGGACGGTCAGCACGACCATGAGCGCCGCCAGGTTCAGCGTCGGCATCATCGTCAGGCCGCCCTTGCCGAAGATCAGGGCGAGCAGCGCGTGATAGGTGTCCGGGTAGAAGTAGTCGGTCTGGTTCGGCAGGTTCGCGATGGTGCCGACGGTCGACGCGCGCGCGTCGCCGTGTTCGGCGATCCAGCGCACCAGGTTGCCGTGGAACGGGGCGTCCCAGCCCTGCTGGACGTTCTCCAGCGAATGCGAGCCGCGCAGGAAGGTCACCGTGCCGACGCCGAGACCGACCAGGACACCGGCACCGATCAGCAGGTGGTCGCGAAGGGAGCGCTTCGTCTCGTCGTCGTCTTCGTCCTCTGCCCATTCCGGGTGACGCTTCGCGGTGAAGCGGAGCACGAGGAACGAAAGGCCGAAGCCGACGAGGGACAGCAGCAGGACCCAGAGGCCGACGTTCAGCATGGTCCAGCGGATGCCGAACCGGCCGAGGATCGGGATGCCGATGGCGATGAGGCCGAAGGTGAGCAGCGGGGCCGCGGCGGCGAGGGTCCAGCCGCGCAGCCTGATCGCGGCGCCGAAGACGAGCCCCGGCAGCCAGAACGCCAGCAAGACCAAAAGAACGTTCATCGAATTCGCTGTCCAACCCTATTCGGCGTCAAGACGCCATCCGCTCGCGGCGCGCGATGACGCGGCCACACTATCGAGACGTATCGGACGGCTTCGCGTTGCCCGTCTCGGGCGTGCCTCTCACCACGAAAGCCATCACGACCAGCAGCCCGACCGTCGGACCGGCGGCGAGGCCGACGACGGCGCGCACAACCGTGTCGCCCGGGAAGAACAGCAGGACCAGCGCGGTCGCGACGACGACCGCGGCCCAGGTGATCAGCACCTTCGTGGCCTTGGCCTGCGCGACGAGCACGGCGGCGAGCAGCTGCATCGCGGCCAGCAGCACCGAGGACCAGACCAGCCCGGCCATCCACCAGGCCTCGGGGTCGTTCTTGGCGCCGTAGACCAGGCGGACCACCCACGGGCCGATCAGCCAGCCGATCAGCGCGCCGAGCGCCCCGAGCGCCAGCGCGCCCGCCGAACCGAGCGCGAGCAGCTTCCGCAGCCGGTGCTTGCCCTCCTCGGTGCTGGAGAGGCGCACCACGGTCGGGACCGCGAGGGCCTGGACCGGCGCCATCAGCGTGAGCGGCGTCCTGGCCACGAACAGGGCGAGGAAGAGCACGCCGAGCTTGTCCTTGTCACCGCCGGGGGCGAGCAGGCTGACCAGCGCGGGGTAGCCGGTGATGACGCTCGCGGTGAGCCCGGCGCCCGCGAGGAGCATCAGCATGTTCGTGACGACCGGCTTCGCGGGCACGTCGGTTTCGAGCTTGGGGTCGACCAGCTTGGCGGCGCCGCGGGCGAACAGCAGCCAGGCGAACGAGCCGGTCGCGGCGGCGATGGCGAACCAGTAGAGCTGGGTGAGCCCGGCGACCACCAGCGCGGCGACCACCAGGATCCGCACGGCGGCCTCGACCAGGATCAGCCACGAGTAGGACCGGACGTGGTCCTGGCCGATCAGCAGACCGCGCGCGGCGAACTGGAAGGCGAACGAAAGCCCGCCAGCGAGCACGATCACAGCGAGCGCGAACTGGCCGCCGTAGACCTTGTCGGTGATCGGCGGCAGCAGCGTGACCAGTCCGACGAGCACCACGGCGATCGCGCTGGTGACGAAGGCGATCACCGCCGGGCGGCCCGCCTTGCGACCGGCGAGCGCGGCGTGCGCGGACTGGCGTGAGATCTCCTGCTCGAGCGGGGACAGGGCGGCGCCCAGCCCCATCAACATGCCCCAAAAGGAGAGCAGGACCGCGTTGTCGGCCTTGGACAGCGTCCTGCCCCACACGACGGTGAGGACATAGCCGAGCGCGATCGCGATCAGCAGGTAGACGCCGATCCGCCCGGCGGATTTCCCGGTGTCCTTCGCCAGTTTTTCGCTGCTCACCGAAGTGCTCATTTACGCAGCCGGGCTCGCAGCGCCATGAAGAGACCCCGCAGTGCCCCGGCGCCGAAGCCGGCGGCGAACACCGGGGTGAGCTGGGCGACGGCCTTGGCCTCGGCCTTGGTCGCGCCGAACTTCGTCACCGCGAAGCCGGCGGCCGTCGACCCCGCGGCGGCCAGCGCGACGGCGGTCTTCGGGCGCTTCGCGGCGACACCGAGGCCGAGCACTCCGACGGCCATCGCGGCGAACAGGCCGTTGCGCGCGGGACCGGGCGACGCGAGATACGAATCGACGAACGTGGTGCCGCGGAAATACGACTGCCCGACGAACTTCTTGAAGGAATCGCGGCCGTGGTAGGTCGCGGAGAACTCCGGGGCGAGGAAGATACGGTGGCGTTCCGCGATCCAGCGCAGAACACCCGTGTCGTCACTGGCGAAACGGACGTCTTCGAAGAGCGACTCGAACGCGTTGGACGAATCCTCGAGAACGTCCTTCGGCGCGGAAAAGAATCCCGTGCCTTTCGGGAAGACGTCGAACTCGTCGATACCGAACGACATCAACCGCGGGTTCGCGCAATAACGGCGCCACGGGATCTTGACCAGCCCCGCCATGAATCCCGCATACGGATTGTGTTCGGACGCGACGTTGATGTGACCGTTCCACACCGTGCGTTCGGGATGGTCGACGAGCTGGTCGCGGAGGAAGGTGAGCGAGCCGGAGTCCACGATCACGCGGCTGTCGAGCAGCAGGATCTGCCGCCCCGACGCCTTCGCGATCCCCGCGCGGCGGGCTTCGAACCGGCCGCTGTTCGGCTGGGTGAGGACGGCGATGCCGTACAGCTCCTGCAGCTTGGCGAGCTTGTCGCCGGTGCCGTCGGTGCTGCCGTCGTCGACCACGACGACCTCGACCGGCCAGTTCGCCGCCTGTGCCGACGCGATCAGCGCGCCGACACTGCGATCGATCCAGTCCTGCTCGTTGTAGACCGGTATCACGACGGACAGGGCCGGGAGGAGCGAATTCGCACTCACCCCGGCGAGGCTACCTTGCGCGGCCCACCAGTATCCTTCGGGCACCGCAGACCCCGACAGAATGGCTCTTCCGGTGATTTCCTTCATTCTCGGCACCACGGCGGAACTGATCAAAATCGCGCCGGTCTACCACGGCATCCTCGAACGCGGGGTCCGGCCGAAGATCTGGTTCACCGCCCAGCACGTCGACGAGGTCTCGGACGTTCTCGCCGATCTGAACCTCCCCGAGCCCGACGTCTGGCTCGTGCCGAAGGAGAAGGCCCACAACCTGGAGTCGCCCGCGCAGGTGCCGGGCTGGGCCGCGCAGGTGCTGCGCACCGCGTGGAGCCGCCGCGCCGAGCTGAAGGCCGCGCTGGTCGAGGACGGGCGTCCGCCGCTGGTGCTGGTGCACGGTGACACCTTCACCACGCCGTACGGCTCGCTCATCGGGAAGCGGATCCTCAAGTCGCGGGTCGGGCACGTCGAGGCGGGCGCGCGGTCGGGCAGCATCATGTCGCCGCTGCCGGAGGAGCTGAACCGGAAGATCGCCGCGAAGATCGTCGACATGCACTTCGCGCCCAGCGCGCGTGAGGTGAACAACCTCCGCAACGCGCGCGGCGTCGTCGTCGACACCGAGGCGAACACCGCGATCGACGCCATGCGGATGGCCATCAACGGGCCGCTCGACGTCGAGGGCCTGCCGGAGAAGTTCGGCCTCGCCACCCTGCACCGCTTCGAGCTGGTCTCGCGCGCGGACAAGTACCGCGAGGCGCTGGAGATCCTGCGCGAGCAGAGCAAGCAGATGCCGATCCTCTACATGGCGGGCGCGCCCGAGCGCGAGAAGATCCGCGCGCTCGGCCTGGCGAACCTCTTCGACGAGAAGAACTTCATCATCCAGCCGAAGATGCGGTACCTGAAGTTCCTGCCGCTGGTCGCGCGCGCCGAGTACGTCGTCACCGACTCGGGCGGCCTTTCGGCCGAGTGCTACTACCTCGGCCTGCCGTGCGCCGTGCACCGCGAGCGCACCGAGACGCCGCAGCACCTCGGCGAGACCGTCGTGCTGACCGAGATGCGCGGGGACAAGCTGCAGAACTTCCTCGACACCTACCAGAACCGCCGCGGCGAGTCGTGGGTCGACAAGTTCCACCCGTCGGAGATCATCGTCGACACCCTGGCGCGCCTGGGCTACTGCTGACGTTTTCCGCTTCGCGCGTGAAGGCCCCCTTCCCTCGGCTGAGCCGGGGGAAGGGGGCCTTCACGCGTTGGAAGCTAGAGAGCCCGGCGTCCCGAGAGGGCCCGGCCCAGCGTCAGCTCGTCCGCGAACTCCAGGTCACCGCCCATCGGCAGCCCCGACGCCAGCCGCGTCACGGTCAGGCCGGGGAAGTCGCGAAGCATCCGCACGAGATACGTCGCGGTCGCCTCGCCTTCGGTGTTCGGGTCGGTCGCGATGATGATCTCGCTGATCTCCGCGCCACCGATCCGGGCGAGCAGCTCCCGCATGCGCAGCTGCTCGGGCCCGATGCCGGACAACGGGTCCAGCGCGCCGCCGAGCACGTGGTAGCGGCCCTTGAACTCGCGCGTCCGCTCGACGGCGAGGACGTCCTTCGGCTCCTCGACCACGCAGATGACCGTGAGGTCGCGGCGGGTGTCGCGGCAGATCCGGCAGGTCTCCTGCTCCGAGACGTTGCCGCAGACCTCGCAGAACTGCACGCCTTCCTTGACCTTGCCGAGCACTTCCTGCAAGCGCGAGATATCCGCGGGATCGGCCGCCAGCAGGTGGAAGGCGATCCGCTGCGCGCTCTTGGGACCGACGCCGGGCAGTCGCCCGAGCTCGTCGATCAGATCCTGGACGACACCCTCGTACAAGCTAGCCGCCGAGCCCGGGGAAGCCGCCGAGGTCCGGCATCCCGCCGCCGAGACCGCCGGCGAGCGGGCCGAGCTTCTGCTCGGTGAGCTTCTGCGCGTTGGCCGAAGCGTCGCGGACGGCCGCGACGACCAGGTCGGACAGGGTCTCGACGTCGTCGGGGTCGACCACCTTGGGGTCGATGGCCAGCGACTTGAGCTGGCTGTCGCCGGACACGGTCGCGGTGACCAGACCGCCTCCGGAAGTGCCGGTCACCTCCGTGTTGGCCAGCTCTTCCTGGGCCTCGACCAGCTTCTGCTGCATCTGCTGTGCCTGCTGCATGATCTGCGACAGGTCGAAGCCGCCACCGGGTTGCACCATGATCCGATCGGTCCTCTCCTGGAAAATCCCGTGCCGCCTACCAGCCTAGCCGTCACTCGTGTGGCACCGTGGGCGCCGTGCGACGACGGATGGGCCTTGTGGTGGCGATCGGATTGACGCTGTTCACGGCGTGCGGGGTCGACACCCCGGCGTCGCCACCGTCGAGTGCGCCCCCGCCAGGCACCACCACGGTCCTCACCACGCTTCCGCAGCCGAGCCCCACGACGAGCGCTCCACCTTCGAGCGCGCCGTCTTCGAGCAGCCGTCAGCCGAAGACCGGCAAGGTCGTCGTGCTCGATCCCGGCCACAACGGCGGGAACTCCGGCAGGCCCGGCGAGATCAACAAGCAGGTCCCGGCGGGGCGTGGCAAGACGAAACCGTGCAATACCACCGGAACTTCTACGAATTCCGGCTATTCCGAGCACGCGTTCACCTGGGACGTCTCGCAGCGGATCTCTCAGGCCTTGGTGGCCAAGGGAATCCGCGTCGTCCTCACCCGGCAGAACGACACCGGCGTCGGGCCGTGCGTCAACGAACGCGCCGCGATCGGGAACGACGCCGGGGCGGACGCGGTCGTGTCGATCCACGCGGACGGCTCGACTTCCGCCGGGGCACACGGTTTCCACGTCGCCTACTCGGCGCCACCGCTGAACGCCGAGCAGGGCGAGCCCTCGGTGAAACTCGCGACCGCGTTGCGGGACGGCCTCCGCACCGGCGGCTTCCCGACGTCGACGTACCTCGGCTCGAACGGGCTCGCCCCGCGCGCCGACCTCGGCGGGCTCAACCTCTCGACCCGGCCCGCCGCGCTCGTCGAATGCGGGAACATGCGCCACGCCGCCGAAGCCGCGGCGATGGCGAGCGAAGAGGGACGTCAGCAGTACGCCGCCGTCATCGCGAAGGCCATCGAGGACTACCTCGCCGGGTCGTGAGTGGCGTTTCGGGTTCTACCCTGGTCCGCTGTGCCGTGAAGGCCTCCTTGAGGGACCCAGAGTCCCTCAAGGAGGCCTTCACGGACTCGATGATCGCCCTGTACGCCCCATGCGCACCAGTAGTCACAGAGGCTGCGCGTGAAGGCCCCCTTCCCTCGGCTGAACCGAGGAAACTTGACCTTCACACCCTCCCAAGTACACGCGGCCCAGCAGCGCCGGAAAGTGGCGGGTCCAGGTGGGGGGGGGGGGGGGGGGGGGGGGGGGGGGGGGGGGGCCCGCCCCCCCCCCCCCCCCCGCGGGGGGGGGGGGGGGGGCGGGGCGGGGGCGGCGGGGTGGGCGTGGGGGGGGCCGCCCCCCCCCCCCCCCCCCCCCCCCCCCCCCCCCCCACCACCTGGACCTAGGGCTTCAACAGCACCGGGCTGCCGGTGACCTCGACGGAGCCCGTCTCGATCTCCGGCCGTGTCCCGTCGAGACGTTCCGCCGAGCCCGGCGCGGACAGCCGCGCGGTACCCGAAGGGGCCCACGCGACCCGGAACTCCGCGCCGTCCCGGACGAACCGGCATTGCCACAGGTTCTCCGGCAGCCCGGCCCGCGTGCCCTCGCCGCAGGACCGGATCTTCGCGCCGTCGAGCCAGCGGCCGAGCCGTTCGACGTGGGCGGCGGCGCGGGTCGGCGGCCCGCCCGCCGGCTGGAGCACGATCGGCACGCGGTCGCTTCCCCAGTTGTAGAAGTACATCCGCTTGAAGCGTGCGTAGAGGCCGGTCAGGAAGAAGCGGGCGGCGTAGTCCGCGGCGACCGGGGGGTCCACCGCCGGCTGCAACGGGACGTCGAAATCGGTGCCGGTGCTCCACAGGTTCGCGTGCCCGTTGGTGCGATGGAAACTCCGCTCGACCTCGTCCGCGACGGCGAGCATGGTCTCCGGCGGATCCGCCATCCGGGCCGGGTGCAGCTTGACCGCGGCGGCGTCACAGCTCTCGTAGCCGCGGAGTTCGCCGAACCGTTCCAGGACCCGCCGGTACGCGGGATCGGTGAGCTGCCCCATCGACGGGCAGACCACGACGGCGCCGGGATCACCCGCCTTGATGATCCGGCTCGCCCGCCGGACCATCTCCACCAGCCGTTCGACCGGGCCGGTGAAGTACTTCGGGTGGTTGGCCATGTCCCACAGCTCGTAGGACTCGATCCGGCCGCGATACCGCTCGACCACTTCCCCGACGAAGGCGTCCCAGTCCGCGAGGTCGTCGGGCGGCGCCGCCCGGGAGCCGTCCGGATAGGCCGACGGCGGCCCGCCCGGCGCCGCCCAGCCAGGGGTGCCACCGAAGACGTACAGCACCGGGAGCCCCGCCCGGTTCGCGCCGTCGACCAGCCTGTCCAAAGTGGACCAAACGGGCCTGCCGCGGTCCGGTTCGAGGTTCTGCCAGCGGGTTCCCGAGTCCCAGAGCCGGACGGCGCCGACGCCGAACGTGGGCATCAGCCCGGTCTCGCTGTTCGCCGTCACGCCGAAGAACGCACTGTCCACAACGGACGGGACATCCGTCCACATCCGGGCGTGGAGCGCCGGCGCGGCCGGTTCCGTCGCGGGTATCGCGCTCGCCCCGACCACGGTGACCATGACGAGCGAGGCCAGCAGCGGCCACCACCCGATCCGGCTCCGCCCCCGTGGCTCCGGAACCGGATGCGCGGCGGGAGGCGCGGACGCGACCTCTCCCCGTGCCGCGTCCGCGCGTTCCCACAGCCGGAAGAGCCTCGACAGTTCGTCGCGCTCGGCCTCGCAGACCGTCGCGATCCGTTCCAGCGGGCCGAACGCGGCCGGCAAGCTGACCCCGCTGCAGTAGCGGTGGACGGTCGATCGGCTCAGATGCGCCTTGGCACCGATCCGTTCGTAGCTGTGACCGCTACGCCGTTTCAGCCCCTCCAGCAGTTCCGCCAAGGCCCGGCCGTGTTCTCCTCCTGCCATGGGTCCCTCCCCCGGGTGTTGCCCACGAAGCGTCACCGATGCTCCGCGCACGGGACACACCTTTTCGTCCCAGCGAAAACATCACCGCGCCCGGACGTCGCGGAAACATCTCACGCGCCCGCGTCTCCGCAGGTCAGGGCCGGGTCTTCGTCCCACCCTCCCGGATTGGTCCGATCGGCTTGTCTCAGGGCGTCCGGCACGTTTGAGTTACCGCCGGAGAAGAAAATGCCGTCTTGAGGGGGACGAGGCATGACTCTGCGCATGATCTTCGATCGGAAGGACCTCCAGGGGATCCGGATAGCCGAGGCGCCGGACCCGCTGTGGGAGCTGGTCCTCGGTTCGCATCAGCTGAGGGAGGACCGCCCGTCGGCCTGGCGGCGGCGGGTCCAGCTGGACCTGCGCCAGAACGAAGAAGCGGCGAGATCTCTGAAGACGCTGTTCACCCTTGTCCCGCCGAAGGGGAACTTTCCCGATTTCCTGACCCCGCCCACGTCGGCGGGCTCCTTCGAAAGCGGGCTCGAAGCGGTGGCGTGCACCCCTCGCGGGCGGCTGTGCGCCGACCTCCGGACCGTGTTCACCGGCACCGCCCCGACCTGGGTGAAACGGCTCGCCGACGGCGATCGCGACGAGGTCCACGGCGTCGTCGGCGCCCTGCGCGACGCGTACGACCTGGTGATCGCGCCGTTCTGGCACACCATGCGCGAGACCGTCGCCGCCGACCGGGCCGGGCGGGTGCGCACGCTGGCCACCGAGGGCGCGGGAGCGATGCTGCGCGGCGTCCCCGGCGTCCGCGGCTGGGACGGCGAGGTACTGGAGATCGCGTACCCCCGGCAGCGGACCGTCCAGCTGGGCGGCCGGGGGCTGACCTTGATCCCGAGCCGGTTCTGCGCGAACACGCCGGTCACCTTCATCGATCCGGCGCTGCCGCCGGTGCTGCTCTACCCCGCGAGCGTGACGAACGCGCGCCCGGTGGACGTGTCCCCGGAACTGGTGGCGCTCCTCGGCCGGACCCGTGCCGAAAGCCTCGGCGCGCTGCGCGTCCCGCGCACCACCAGCAAGCTGGCCGTCTGCCTCGGCACCTCGATCGGCACGGCCAGCAAACAGGCGGCCGTGCTGCGCGAAGCCGGGCTCGTCACCAGCGTCCGGCAGGGCAGCGCCATCCTGCACCACCTCACCCGGCTCGGCACGGCACTGCTCACCGGGGAACTCGACGAGGCGACCGCTCCCTGAAATGCGGTCGTCGCGTGTGCAAGGACCCGCTGACCCCGCGTTTCGTCCTCTGGATGCGGTCGTTGCGTGTGCAAGGACCGCATTCAGAGGACTACTTGCGCTCGTCGAGCGGACGGGCGTTGAGGTGATCGGCGAGCAGCTTCCGGGCGATCTCTTCCGGATCCTTCTCGGGCGGGAGCGGCGGAGGAGGCGGCGCGGGGCTCGCGTCCTCGTTGTAGAGGTCCTCGTCCTCCTCGACCGGCTCGGGCGGGAGCGGGATGTCCGGCTCGCTGGTCGTCACCTTCGGCCGCTGGGGCTCCGGTTTCGGCGCGGGGGCCGCAGGAGGGGCGCTGGGCGCTTCGGCGGACCGGCGGGTGAAGGATCGCTCGGGCGCGGATGGCGGCGGCGCGGCCTTCGGCGCGGCGGCCTGCCGGGGCTGCGCGGCACCGTGGACACACTGGATCTGCCAGTCACCTTCGAAGACCGCCTTGAAGGCGGCGGCGATGCGCTCCGTGTGCAGCGGTTCGGAAAGGCGGCGGATCACCGGTTCCGCGTTGTGCGTGAGCGTGACGGCGTTGCCCTCGACGTTCACCACGCTCGCCTGCGTGAGCATCGCCCCGGTGACGGTGCCGCCCGGGATCTTGCGGATCGCGGCCTGCACCTGCGGCCACCGGGCGCGGATCCCGTCCACGTCCGATGCGGGCGCCGCGTCACTCGAAGCTGCGGGCGCGGCGGGAGGCGGCGGTGTCGGCGCGGAAGGACGTTGCGGGGCGGGCCGCTCGGCGACCGGCTCGGGCCGCGCGGCGGGTTGGGGAGCCGGTGCCGCCTGCTGAGCGGGCGCGGCGGATCGCTGTGACGGCCGCTGGAACTCACGGACGGGCTCGCCCGAGGGAGGAGCGGCGGGCGCGGGCGCGGACTGCGCCACCGGAGCGGCTTGCGCGACCTGGGCCGGAGCACCGGCGACGGGCGCCGGAGCCGAAGCGGCACGGCGCTCGAGCCGTTCGAGCCGGGCGAGCAACGCGTCGGTGCCCTCGGCGACCGACGGCAGCAGCATCCGCGCCGTCAGCAGCTCCAGCACGAGCCGCGGCGAGGTCGCGCCCCGCATCTCCAACAGTCCATTGTGGACGATGTCGGCGTAGCGCGAGAGCGTGGCGGGCTCCAGCTTTCCCGCCTGCTCCTTCATCTTCTTGAGCTCGTCGTCCGGCGCGGCGACGAGGCCGCGCTCACCCGCGTCCGGCACCGAACGCAGCATCACCAGGTCACGCAGGCGATCGAGCAGGTCGGTGGCGAACCGGCGCGGGTCGTGCCCGGCCTCGGCGAGCCGCTCGACGGTGCCGAACACGGCGGCCGCGTCGTCCGCGGCCAGCGCGTCGACCATGCCGTCGATGAGCGCGACGTCGGTGACACCCAGCAGCGACACCGCGCGCGAGTAGTCGACGCCGTCCGGCCCGGCTCCCGCCAGCAGCTGGTCGAGCACCGACTGCGTGTCCCGCGCCGAACCCCCGCCTGCCCGGATGACCAGCGGATACACCGCGGGCTCGACCGTCGCGCCCTCGGCGGCGACGTTGCGTTCCAGCAGCTCGCGCATGGAGCTGGGCGGGATCAGCCGGAAGGGGTAGTGGTGCGTCCGCGACCGGATGGTGGGGAGCACCTTGTCCGGTTCGGTGGTCGCGAAGATGAAGATCAGGTGCTCGGGCGGCTCTTCCACGATCTTCAGCAGGGCGTTGAAGCCCTGCGTGGTGACCATGTGCGCCTCGTCGATGATGAAGACGCGGTAGCGCGAGTCCGCCGGGGCGTAGAAGGCCCTGTCCCGCAGCTCGCGCGCGTCGTCGACACCACCGTGGCTGGCCGCGTCGAGCTCGGTGACGTCGACGCTGCCGGGGCCTTCGGGCGCGAGGTTGCGGCACGAATTGCACTCGCCGCACGGATCCGGCGTCGGACCCTTCGCGCAGTTCAACGACCGCGCCATGATGCGGGCGCTGGACGTCTTGCCGCAGCCGCGCGGGCCGGAGAAGAGGTAGGCGTGGTTGATGCGGCCGGCGGCCAGCGCCGTACGCAGCGGATCGGTCACATGCTCCTGCCCGACGACCTCGGCGAAGGTAGCCGGACGGTACTTTCGGTATAGAGCTAGAGCCACGCGTTGAATCTAACAGTGGCGCGTAGCGTCTCCGTTGAGGGCGGCGGCGGGGGCATGGATGGATACCGGGAAGGTCCGACGGTGAGACCAGCACCGACCCCAGGCAGGTATCCGGTCCGCTTCGGCACCGCCGAACTGCTCCAGGACGCCGACCGTCCCAACGCCTGGATGATCTCGGTCGACGGCGTCGCCCAGTCGCATGTCAACCTCGACGACCCCACGGATCTCGAGTTCGACTACATCCGCAGGATCGCCGACGTCGTCGACTGCCTCGGCGAAGGCCCGCTAGACGCGCTTCACGTCGGCGGGGCGGCCTGCACGTTGCCCCGCTACATCGCCGCCGCACGGCCGCGCTCACGGCAACTGGTCTTCGACGCCGACGGTGAACTCGTCGCGCTCGTCCGCGAGCAGCTGGGCTTGAAGGGGCTGAAGGTCCGGGTCGGCGACGGCCGCGAAGGCGTCTCCGGCCGGTACGACGCTTCGGCCGACCTGGTGATCGTGGACGCTTTCGAACGCGGAATCCTGGCCGGCGGGCTCGCGACCGTCGAGTTCACGCACGAGATCGCGCGCGTCCTCCGCCCGGCCGGAACCTACGTCGCCAACGTGTCGGACGGGCCGAACCTGCCGTTTCTCCGCCGTTTCCTGGCGACACTCGCGACGTCGTTCCCGCACCTGGCCCTGCTCGCGGAGCCGGGCGTCCTGCGGGGCCGCCGCTTCGGGAACATCGTGGTCGCCGCTTCCCGCGTCGAACTCCCGGTCAAGGATCTGAGCCGCCGGGCCGCATCCTCGGCGTACCCGGCGCGCTGTGTCGCGGGCGATGACCTCCGTGACCTGCAAGGCAAGGCGAAACCCATCACCGACGCCGAAGCCCTGCCTTCGCCCGTGCCGCCGAAGGATGTGTTCGGGATCTTCTGACCCCAGAAATGAAAGGGGATCCCGCGCACCCGTCAGAGCTTGCTTATCCTTGCTGCCTTCCGGCCCTGGGGAGGTTCACAAGATGGACGCCGCGCGGGATCCGAGGACCAGTGTAGTCACTCCCGCCCCAGCATGGAGGACAGTGGGGGGTATGAGTACTCCGACCTGGGAAGATGTCCTGAAGGCCGCCGAGGCCGTTCATCCGTTCGTGCGGCGGACGCCGGTGCTGCGCGCCGAGGTCGACGGGCGGCCACTGGTCCTCAAACTGGAACATCTGCAGCGGAGCGGGTCGTTCAAACTGCGGGGCGCGGTGAACGCGCTGGCGAGCGGCCCGTTGCCGGAGCGCGTGCTGACGGCGTCCGGCGGCAACCACGGGTTGGGCGTGGCGACGGCGGCTTCGCTGCTGAATCTGCCCGCGACGGTGTACGTGCCGGAGTCGGCTCCGGAGGCGAAGACGGCCCGGATCGAGGCTGCGGGCGCGAAGCTCATCCGCCACGGAGCGACGTACGCCGAGGCCGCAGCGAAGGCGCTCGAAGCCGCCGCTGAGCCGGGGACGCGGTACCTGCACGCGTACGACGATCCCGCCGTCGTCGCCGGTCAGGGCACCGTCGCGGCCGAAGTGGTCCAGGACGCGCCGGACGTCGACGCGTTCCTGGTCGCGGTCGGCGGCGGCGGGCTGGTCGCGGGGACGTCGCTGGCCGGGTTGCCGACGTTCGCCGTCGAGCCGGAACGATGCCGCGCGCTCGGCGCCGCTTTGGAGGCGGGCGAGCCGGTGGACGTGGAGATCGACTCGGTGGCCGCGTCCGCGCTGGGCGCGACCAGGGTCGGCGGCGTCCCGTTCGCCGTGCTCCGGGATCGGGTGACGTCGGTGCTGGTCAGCGACGCGGAACTGCTCGCCGCGCGGGACCGGCTCTGGGACGAGTTCCGGCTCGCCGTCGAACCGGCCGCGGCGGTGCCGTTCGCCGCGTGGCTGGCCGGGCGGACCGAGGGCGAGCTGCCCTGCGTCATCCTCTGCGGCGCTAACAGTGACTGGAAGCCCTGAGCACGACCCGGAACTCCGTGTGCCCCGGACGGCTGACGACCCCGACCCGACCGCCGTGCGCGGCGACGACGGCCGCGACGATCGCCAGGCCGAGCCCGGTGCTGCCCGCGGCCCGTGACCGCGAATCGTCGCCGCGGGCGAAGCGTTCAAAGACCTCCGGGAGGATCCCGGGCGGGATCCCCGGCCCACCGTCGACAATGGACAGTGTCACCGTCGAGTCCACCATGGACAAAGAGGTGGCGACCTCGGTGCCGGCCGGCGTGTGCGTGCGCGCGTTGCCGAGCAGGTTGATCACCACCTGGTGCAGCTGATCCGCGTCACCGAGGACGGTGATCGGTTCCGGCGGGACCTCCAAGAGCCATTTGTGCTCCGGCCCGGCGACGTGCGCGTCGGCGACGGCGTCCGCGACCAGCCTGGACAGATCGACCGGCTGGTGCACCACCGGGCGGCCGGAGTCGAGCCGCGCGAGCAGCAGCAGATCCTCGACCAGGCCGGTCATCCGCGTCGATTCCGACTCCACCCTGCCCATCGCGAACGCGATGTCCGGCGGCACCTCGGAGCCGGACCGCCGGGTGAGTTCCGCGTAGCCGCGGATGGCCGCGAGCGGCGTCCGCAGTTCGTGGCTGGCGTCGGCGACGAACCGGCGCACCCGGCTTTCACTGGCCTGCCGGGCGGAAAGCGCGTTCGAGATATGGCCCAGCATGCGGTTGAGCGCGAACCCGACTTTCCCGACCTCGGTCCGCGGATCGGTGTCCACTTCGGACACTCGCTCGGACAGCGCGACCTCGCCGCGGTCCAGCGGGAGCTCGGCGACCCTGGTCGCGGTGGCGGCCAAGCGGTCGAGGGGTTTCATGGTGCGCCGCACGGTCACCGCGCCGAGCGCGCCCGCCAGCAGGATGCCGCCGACGGCGACCCCGCCGAAGATGAAACCGAGGTTCCACAAGGTGTCCGTGACGTCCTTGGTGGGCAGTCCGGTGATCGCGATCCCGCCGTTGGCCGACTGTTTCGCCACCACGCGGTACTCCCCGAGCGACCCGAGGTCCACGTCGGTGGGCTTGTCACCCGTCGTCGACCGCAGCAGAGTGGTGACCTGGGCATGGCTGATCTCGTCGTGCGGGAACGGATCGGTGACCTTCGCGTCGTAGCTGGACCGCAAAACCGCCGCGAGCACACGTCCGTCCGGGAACACGTTGACGAACAACGAACCGGTGCTCTGCCCATACGCCCGAAGGCCCTCGGGAACCCTTTCCCCGCCGGGACGGCCCGGTGGCGGCGGACGGCCGGCGCGTTCGCTGGTCTCGGCGAGGCGGGTGTCGAGCTGGTCGATCAGGAAGTCCCGCAACGCCAGCTCGGTCACCACGCCGACCACCAGGCAGACGAGCGCGAGCAGGCCCGCGACCTGCGCGATCAGCCGTCGTCGCAGGGACCACGGCCGCCTACCCCGCGGGTTTGAGGACATACCCGGCGCCGCGCATCGTGTGGATCATCGGTTCCCTGTCGGCGTCGATCTTCTTGCGGAGGTAGGAGATGTACAGCTCGACGATATTGGCCTGGCCGCCGAAGTCGTAGCTCCACACCCGGTCCAGGATCTGCGCCTTGGACAGGACCCGCTTCGGGTTGCGCATGAGATACCGCAGCAGTTCGAACTCGGTCGCGGTCAACGGCACCAGATCGCCGCCGCGGTGCACTTCGCGGCTGTCCTCGTCGAGGGTCAGGTCGCCGACGACGAGCGTCGACCCGCTCGGCCCGGCGACCCCGCCCGTGCGGCGGAGCAGCGCGCGCAACCGCAGCGCGACCTCCTCCAGGCTGAACGGCTTGGTGACGTAGTCGTCGCCGCCCGCGGTGAGCCCGGCGATCCGATCCTCCACCGCGTCCTTCGCGGTCAGGAACAGCACCGGCAGGTTCGGTACCTCGGAACGCAAGCGGCGCAAGACTTCCAGGCCGCTCATATCCGGCAGCATGACGTCCAGCACCACCGCGTCCGGCCGGAATTCGCGCGCGACGCGGACGGCCTCGGTGCCGTCGGCGGCGGTGCGGATGTCCCAGCCCTCCATGCGCAGCGCCATCGACACGAGTTCGGACAAGGTCGCCTCGTCGTCGACGACCAGCACCCGCACGGGGCTGCCGTCGGCACGGCGCAGGCCGGCCTTCGCGGAACCGGACGAAGGGACGTTCACACTGGTCATGCTGCCATCCTGGGCGGTCCCGATGAGGCTTCTCTGTGTCCCGCCTGTGCGTTTCCTGTGAACGATCACCCTGCCGGGGAGCGAAACACAGCGCGTGCCCACCGGCGGCACAGCTCCCGCACAGCGACGGCGCCGACCATGGCCGCAACCGACCATACGGAGGCGACCAGATGACCGAACCGACCAAACCCGCCGAACCCCCGGCGGACGAGCCCGCCGCCTGGGGCGCGCCCGCCCCGGCGGGCGAGCCCAAGAAGACCTGGTCGGGCCGCAAGACCGCGATCGCGGCCGGGGTGGCGGTGGTGATCGCCGCCGGCGGCGGGGCCGCGATCTGGGCCGGGACCGCCGCGAACGGCGCCGAACAGGGCGGGATGATGGGCGGCCCCGGCGGCGGCCGGGTGCTGATCGGCCCCGGCGGGGGTATGCCGCGCGACGCGCTGCACGGCGACTTCGTCGTCTCCGACGGCAATGGCGGTTACAGCACCGAGCGGACGCAGACCGGCGAGATCACCGAGATCAGCGCGACGTCCGTCAGCCTGACCAGCAAGGACGGCTACAAGCAGGTCTATACGATCGACGCGTCGACGAAGAAGACCGGCGAGCCCAAGGTCGGCGAGACGGTGCTCGTGAACGCCAAGGTCACCGGGGACACCGCGACGGCGACGAGTATCGGCAAACCCGGGCAGAACCAGCGCGGCGGGCCGCCCGGTCAGGGCCAACCGGGACAGGACGGCCAGCGGCGCTACTGACCCAGGACGGCGAGAAGCGCGGCGGCCGTCTCGGCGGGTTCCTGTCCGGAGGTGTCGAGGACGACGCGGTCTCCGCCGGAACGCCGCATCCGGGCCGCCTCGGCGACCGCGCGGGCGGCCACCCGGTCCCGCACCCCGGGTGGCGCGCCGCGTAGTTCGTCGCCCGCCAGCAGCGCGGACTCGCCCTTCGCCCGGCGCCCGACCCGCTCGGTGAGCGTGGTGTCGTCCGCGTCGAGGTGCACGACGTCGACCTCTTCGAAGACCCGCCGGTGCTCCGGGCGGAATTCCCTGGCGACGACGATCAGCCGCTTCGCTCCGGCTTCGCGGTAGCCGCGCCAGACGGCCGCGAGGTTCGCCGCCTCCAGTGCCGGATCCGGGCCGGGGTTCACGAACCCGAACTGCGCGAGATCGACGTACGCGACGGGCATCTCGCGCGCCCAGAGGTCCCGCAGCGCGCTGAAGGCGGCCGTCGATTTGCCGACCGCCGTCGGGCCGGTCACCACGGTCACCGGACCGGGCAGCGGGGGCTCGGGGTCCGGACGCCGTACTGTTCCGGTGTCCACCACACAACGGTGAAACAGCGCTTCCACGGTTTCCTCGGGCCGTTGCCCGGTGGTGTCCATCCGTTCGCCGAAACCGGTGCGGTCGTAGGCGTCCGCCACCGCGAAGAGGTCGGGCAGGGCCGCGGCGGGTGAGCCGCGGCCGAGGAAGCGGCTCTCGAGTTCGTCGCGTTCACACGTCAGGCGGATGAGCGTGAGGTCGAAGTCCCGGCCCTCGATATACGGCTTCGCCGGGTCCACCACGCCTGACACCACGACCTGCGCGGTGCCTCGCAGGACTTCCAGTACTCGCAGCAGGTTGGCCGCCTTGATCGCGTGCGCGGCGTCCCCGCCGCCGGGTGGCGGGCCGATCAGGCCGAGCTGGTCGATGTCGACGTACGCGACGTCGCCGCCGGATTCGACGAGGCGCGTGTACAAACCCCAGGCGGTGGTCGATTTCCCCGTTCCCGGCGCCCCGGTCGTCCAGAGCACGGGCGTCGTCGCGGTCCCCATGGGTTTCGATCTTAAGAACCCCTGTCCAGCGAAATAGGGCAGAGTTGTGCCCGTGCGGGACATCAGTGGTTCGCTGGCGAGACAGGCCTGGGCGGTCGCGGCCGTCTGCCTCGTCGCCGACGCCGGCCTGTTCCTCATCTCGGGACCGCCGCTCTCGCTCGGCTGGCAGGCATGGCTGGTCCTGATCGGCGGGATCATCGCCAACGCCGCGCTCGCCGGGCCTTCGCGGTATTCCGGCTGGGTTTCCGCCGCGCACGGCGCGCTGCTCATCGCCGCGCCGCTCCTGCTGTACCCGTACGACCACTATTTGCAGGCCACCAACGCGGGCGTGCTGATCGCGGGATACCGCGCGGGCGCCTGGCTTTCGATCAAACCGGCGCTGGCGGCGCTGGCCGCGATCCTCACCGGGCTCTTCGCCTGCATCCTCATCCCGGCCGACCGGGGCGACCGGGACTGGCGGCTCGTGCTCATCGACGTCGGCGTGAGCGGGCTGCTGCCGTGGATGGTCGGCCGCTACACGACCGCGCGGCGCGCGTACATCGCCGATCTCCAGCGCGCGGAGGAACAACGGCGGCAGCACGAAGCCGAGGCGGTCCGCCGTGCCGTCGTCGAAGAACGCACGACGATCGCCCGCGACCTGCACGACGTCATCTCCCACCACGTCAGCGCGATCGGCGTGCACGCCGGTGCCGCGCGGCTCGGGCTGCCGGAGGGCGAACCGGCCGTACGGCGTTCGCTCTCGGCCGTCGAATCGTCGAGCCGGGCCGCGATGGCCGATCTGCGCCGCCTGCTGGATCTGTTGCACGGCAAGGAGAACGGCGACGTCCAGCGGCAGCCGGGGCTGGACAACCTCGACGAGCTGCTCGACAACCTCCGCACCGCCGGGCTGCCCGCGCGGCTGATCAGTCATGGCGGGCCGAGGGAACTCCCGGCGTCGGTGGACATCGCGTTGTACCGCATCGCGCAGGAGGCGCTGACGAACGCGCTCCGGCACGGCTCCGGCGGGATCGTCGAGATCGACCTCGCCTACCGGCAGACGGAGGTGCTCCTCACGATCACCAACGAGATCGGCCGTCCGAACACGTCCGCCGACTCGACGAAACGCGGCCTCGCCGGGATCAGGCAGCGGGTCGCGTTGTTCGGTGGACAGGCCGAATGCGGACCGCTCGACGACGGGCGGCACTGGCGGGTTCGAGTCGGTTTTCCTTTGGAGGCACAGTGATCCGGGTTCTGCTGGCCGACGACCACGCGATGTTCCGGTCCGGGATGCGCGCGGTACTGGACACCCAGGCGGATTTCGAATGCGTCGGTGAAGCGGCGGACGGACGCGAGGCCGTCGCGCAGGCGGCCGCGCTGCGCCCGGACGTCGCCGTGCTCGACGTCCGGATGCCCAAATTGGACGGTCTCGCCGCGACCGAGGCGATCATGTCCGCGCCCGGCAACGACACCCGTGTCCTCGTGCTGACGACGTACGACTCCGACGAGTACGTCTACCGCGCGCTTCGGGCCGGTGCGAGCGGGTTCCTGCTGAAGAGCCTCGCCCCCGAAGAACTCGTCTCGGCCATGCGGGTGGCCGCGCGCGGCGACGCGCTGATCGACCCGGCGGTGACCCGGCGGCTGGTGTCGACCTTCGCCGGCAGCATCGAACCCGCGGCCGCCGAACCCGCGGAACTGGAACGGCTCACCTCACGCGAACGCGAAGTGCTCCTGCTCGTCGCCGACGCCTCCAGCAACGCGGAGATCGCCGAGCGCCTGCACGTGGGCGAGGAGACGGTGAAGACCCACGTTTCCCGGATCCTGGCGAAGCTCGGGCTGCGGGACAGGGTGCACGCCGTCGTCTACGCCTACCGCAACGGTCTCGTCGGCGGCCGGTGATCGGTTCGCCGGACGGGGCTCCCGGTGCCAGAATCGCCACAGGGCACGTCGAAGCGGGGAGCTGTGGATGAAACGCTGGGTCACGCTCACGATCGGGCTGGTCTTCCTGCTGGTCGGCGGGGTCTGGGTGCTCCAGGGCGCCGGCGTGCTGACCGGCAGCTTCATGACCGGGCAGAAGCTGTGGTTCCTGATCGGGCTCGTCGCGTTCCTGGTCGGGGTGGTGCTGGTGGCGGCCACCGCCCGTCGTACGCGCCGGGCCGCTGGTGACGACAAGACCGGCTAGGTGTCTCTCCTCGGCCTCAACGCCGAACTCGCGTGATCAGAGGCGTGACTCGCGTGCTTGGAGGCGTAACTCGCGTGATCAGGCGATCTTGAAGATCGGGTAGCCGGGCGCGATCTCCAGCAGCTTTTCGTCGGACGCCTTCGCGTCGACACCATCGAAGAACACACCGACCTCGAACTTCCAGCGCTTGAGGTACGCGCGCAGGATCTCGGGCTTTTCGTCGTCGGCGAGCTCGGTGTAGGTGAACGCCTCGGTGCGGCGTCCGACGGTGAGCTGTCCCTCACCGGCGACGCGCAGGTTCCGCACCCACTGCGTGACACCGCGCGGCGCGACCAGGTAGCGCTCGCCGTCCAGCTTCAGCAGGTTGACCGGGACAGAGCGCAGCTCGCCGCTCTTGCGACCGCGGACCGAGAGCACCCGGCTGCCCAGGACGCTGACGCCGAGCTTCGTCAGCTTGAGCACGAACTCGTTGAACGCGTTGGTCGCCTTGGCGGGCTTGAGGTAGCGGGTGGTGGCAGTGCTGGCGGCGACGGCGGGGGTGGTGGTCATCTCGTCTCCTCGAAGTCTGCGAGAGCAGTGCTCTCTGTTAAGAGCAGTGAACACCAGAGCGGTGCATCATGTCAAGAGCACTGCTCTCGTTTAGGTGCAATGCTCTACAGTGAGAGCATGGCCGCCACTCAGACCGCGCGCGAACGTGCGCGCGCCGAGCTCACCCGTGAGATCAAGGACGAAGCCCGTCGCCAGCTCGCCGAAGTCGGTGCGCTCGGCCTCTCACTCCGCGCCGTCGCGCGAGAACTGGGCATGGTCTCGTCAGCGCTCTACCGGTACTTCTCCAGCCGCGAGGAGCTGCTGACCGCCTTGATCGTCGACGCCTACAACGCCGTCGGAGAAGCCGCGGAGGCCGCCGACGACCCCAAGAAGGCCCCGCTGGAACGGTGGGAGTCGATCTGGCACGCGGTCCGCGCCTGGGCGAAGGCTCACCCGCACGAGTACGCCCTGATCTACGGTTCGCCGATCCCCGGCTACCAGGCTCCGCAGGACACCGTCGCCCCCGCGGGCCGGGTGGCGTTCGCACTGGTCGCGGTCCTGCGCGACGCGAATCTCCGGGTCGAGACCGAGGTCGGTGAGATGCCGGTCGAGCTGCTCCACCAGCTCGACGCACTCACCGAGATCCTGAAGGTCAACCTCGGCCCCGAGACCGCCTCCCGGCTGATCATGGCCTGGACCCAGCTGTTCGGGATGATCAATTTCGAGCTGTTCGGCCAGTACGTCGGCTCCGTCGACCCGGCGGACGCCTTCTTCGCGCACGGGATCCGTCAGATGGCCGAGTTCACCGGGATCAAGATGACCGGCTGAGCGCGGTCCACGAGCGCATCAACAGCTGGACGGCGTCGACCACGTCCTTGTCGCCCGTCCCCTCCGGGCTGAGGAAGCGCTGCAACAGGAGACCGTCCTCGAGCGCGTGCAGGATCAACGCGAGGAAGGCCGGATCGGCGGGCGGTTCCGCGCCCCGCGCGGCGAGCTCGGCCCGGATCGAAGTCTCCAGCAGCGCCCTTGTCGACTTCTCGCCTTCGCCGACGAGCGGACGGGCATCGGGATTGCGCAGTGCGTAAAGGGCCAGCTCGGTGCGCAGCGTCAGCCAGCCGGCGAGGTGTTCGGCGCGCTCGACGTTCCAGGCGCGCAGCCGGTCCATCATCTCGGCGAAGGAGCCGACGCCTTCACGCAACGCCGCGACCTCCTCGGCCTCGCGCTGGGTCCGGCGGCGCAGCAGTTCGACGACCAGCTCGTGCTTCCCGTCGAAGTTGCCGTAGAAGGCACCACGCGTGAAGCCCGCCCGTTCGGCGATCTGCTCGACGGACGTGCCGTTGACCCCGCGTTCGGAGAACAGCTCGGCGGCCGCCGCGAGCAGGCGCTGCCTGGTCTGCTCGCGGCTTTCCTCCCGCGTCAAGCGTTTCGCCGTCACACGGCGATCTTAGAGTTCGGAGCCGGCCTTCCGGCCGGACAGCCACACTCCGCCCGCGAGGACGGCGGCGGCGACCACGACGGCCAGTGCGGTGAGCGGCCACAACGCCTGGCTCGCCAGGAACGCGGCGACGGCGCCGAAGAGGACGGCGACGAGGAGCAACGGCGTGGTCCGGACGGCTGCGGCGGCGGGGACGGTGGCCATGGGAGCTTTCCCTTCGGGGGTGGTGCGCGGAACACTCGGTTTTCGCGGAGGGGACCTCGCCGGCTCGGTGGCCTTACGCCGAGTGGGGCACGGATCACCCATCCGGGCGAGATATCGGTGTGGCGGCTAGCGTCACGACGGGACGACATCGAGGGAAAGGCGGCTCGCGGTGGAGAAGTGGGCGGAGCAGGTCGGCAGGATCCGGGTCATCGGAACCGGGGTGATGGGCCGGGGCATCGTCCAGCTCGCCGTGACGGCCGGGCTCGAGGTCGAACTCGCGGACGCCCGGCCCGAGGCGGTCGGCGAGGCCATCGACCACGTCGGCGCGATGCTGGGCAAGCTCGCCTCGAAGGGCAAGATCACCGAGGAAGCCGCCGACGCCGCGAAGGGCAGGCTGATCGCGGCCGAGAGTCCGCTGGCCCCTGCCGACGGCGTCGACCTGGTCGTCGAAGCGGTCCGCGAGGATCTGGAGATCAAACGCGCGCTGTTCGCCGAGCTGGAACGGGTCTGCGGCCCGGACACCGTGTTCGCCACCAACACCAGCTCGCTTTCGGTCACCGAGATCGGCGCCGCGCTGACCGATCCCGGCCGGTTGCTCGGCCTCCACTTCTTCAACCCGGTCCCGCTGATGCGGCTGGTCGAGGTCGTGCCCGGCGCCCGGACCGCCACGTGGCTGCCGCCCGCCGTGACCGAACTCGTCCGCGGCTGGGGGCACGAACCCGTCCTCGCCCGCGACGCGCCGGGCTTCCTGGTCAACCACGCCGGCCGCGGGCTCGGCACCGAGGCGTTGCAGATCCTCGCCGAGGGGATCGCGAGCCCGGCCGAAGTGGACCGCGTCGCCCGTGACGTTCTCGGCCTGAAGCTCGGCCCGTTCGAGCTGCTGGACCTCACCGGTCTCGACGTCTCGCACGCCGTGCTCGAAAGCATCTGGAGCGGCTTCCACGGCGAACCGCGGTTGCGGCCGTCGTGGCTGACGCGTCCCCGGGTCGCCGCAGGGCTCTTCGGCCGCAAGAACGGCGAAGGCTTCTACAGCTATGTCGACGGGCAGCAACAGGTCGAACCGGAACCGGCCGCGCCGGAAGCCCCGAGCACCCCGGTGTGGGTCGACGACGAACGCCTCGGCACGCTGCTGTCGGCGGCGGGCATCCAGGTCGTGCACTCCGCCTACCCGGACACGGTCCTGATCGTCAGCCCGATCGGTTCGTCCACTGTGGACACGGCGCTCGCGGCGGGCCTCCCGGCGGAACGGGTCGTCGGCGTCGATCCTCTTGGCGGCTACGGGAAACGCCTGACGCTTTCGGTCCACCCCGCGCTCGACCCGGCCGCCGGGCGCACCGCCTGGGGCGCGCTCGCCGCGACCGGCCTGCCGGTGACCGTGGTCCGTGACGGCCCCGCGCCGATCGCGCAACGGCTGCTCGCCTCGATCGTCAACACCGCCTGTTTCATCGCCGGGCAACGGCTCGCGACGCCGGAGGACATCGACACCGCCGTCCGGCTCGGCCTCGGTTACCCGCGCGGGCCCCTGACCTGGGGTGACGAAGCGGGCGCCGATCTCGTGCTGCGCGTCCTGCGCGGTCTCGTCGCGAGCACCGGCGACCAGCGCTACCGGCCGAGCGCCTGGCTCACCGAACGCGTCGCGCTCGGCCTGCCGCTGACATCGACGGGCACGTCACCGGCCGATCTGCTGCACTGAGACCCCGAAGCGCGTGAAGGCCCCCTTTCCTCGGTTCAGCCGAGGAAAGGGGGCCTTCACGCGCGATTACCGCTTACCAGCGACGGTCGGTCACCGCCCCATTCGACGCGTTCCAGAACACGTATCCGCCCTGGAAGTTGTTCTGCCGTCCGCCGGAAACGGCGAACTCGTCGGTGGTCGGATACCTCAGATACCCGGCCTCCCAGCCGAGCGCCTCCCAGCGCTGCCGGATGGCTCCGTAGACGCCGTGCGCGTCGGTCTGCATCGTCCAGTAGATCGACCCGGCCTTGGTGAAGTGGACGTACCGGCCGATACCGTCCGGCGTCGTCGCCTCTTCCATGGTCGGATACCCCATGGGCCCGGTCTCCCAGCCGAGCGCTTCCCACCGGACGCGGATCCGGCCCCAGATGGCCTTGGCGTCCGTCTGCACCGTGTAGTAGATCGACGCGTTCTTGCTGAAGTGGTTGTAGCGGCCGATCCGGTCGGGCGTGATGCCTTCGTCCGTGGTCGGGTAGCCGATTTCACCGGCCTCCGCGCCCAGCGCCTTCCACCGCACCCGGATCCGGCCGAACACCGGATGCGCGCCCGTGTTCACCGTGTAGTAGATCGACGACTGCATCTTGCCGGGCCACATCGGGAAGTCGTTGTAGCGGCCGATGGTGTCCGGTGTGGTCATCTCGTCGGTCGCGGGCGGGCCGAATTCCTTGTGACCGCCGGCGGCGAGGTACTTCTTGAGGATCTCGCCCTCGATCTGCTTCACGCCCGTGTCCTTCGACCAGTACAGCCGCCCGCGCTCGTAGGTGCGGAAGCGGACCGTGCCGTCGACGGCCTCGGGCGCGGTCGGCGCGCCGAGTCGTTGGGCCAGCGCGGGTTCGTCGCGGTAGCGCTTGTCGATCGGGGTGATGTAGTTCGCCGTGATCGTCTGGTCGGCGGTGCCCATGGTGATGTTCGTCAGCCGCCCGGTGGCCCCGTTGGACCAGCCGGTGAACGTCGACGCGCCGTCCGAAGCGACCTCGGCCGCCTGGACCTCCACGGTCGCGCCTTCGACCACCATCGCCGACGAGGCCCCGCCTTCCGGCGTGATGCCCAGCGCCGCGGCGACGTTGCTGGTCAGCGTGAGCCGGTGCTCGCGAGGCTTCGCGATGTAGGTCTTCGAGACTTTGACGCCGGCGCTGTCGGTCGCCGTCGCGGTGAACTCCAGGTTGGAGTCCGTGTGATCGGTGAACGGCATGGCGAACGCGGGGCCGGTGCCGCTCTGGTCCGGATGCGCGTGACAGACCGCGTTTTCGGGGCAGTGCCGCACCAAGGTGGTCCAGGTGACCGGAAGGTCGCCGTCCTCGGTGTCGGTCACGGTCGCGCCGACCTTGACCTCCTCGCCGACGGCGAACAGGTGCTCACCGGGGTCGGTCATGGTCAGCTTCGGCGAGTGGTTCCCGGGCGCCACGGCGATATCCGTGCTCCCGGCCGCCTGCAGGCCGTCCTTCACCGTCAGTTTGGCGGTGAACTTCTCGGCGCCCGCCGGGTAGGCGTGGCTGACCTTCGCGCCGGTGCCGGTGGTCCCGTCACCGAAGTCCCACTCGTAGGTCAGCTGGTCGCCGTCGAAGTCGTACGAACCGCTGCCGTCGAAGGCGACCGTGCGGGTTTCGGGGTTCGTCTCGGAAGTGGCGACCGCGACCGGCGCCTTGTTCCCGGTGGTGTAGCTGAGCCGTCGCAGCAGGCCGCTGTAGATGTCGGCGTAGACGATGTCGCCGTTGGCCGCGGCCAGGAACTTGACCGGACCGCCGATACCGGTGAACTTCGGCGGCGTCTCCTGCGGGCGGACGACCCTGCCCTGCGTGTCGTACTTGGCCGTCCAGATCTTCTCGGTGGCGTAATCGCCGAAGAAGTACGCGCCCCGGTATTCCTCCGGGTACGACTCTCCATTGTAGACAATGCCGGCGGTGACGCTGTTGCCGTTGTCGATGCCCTGCCCGTGGCGGATCGCCAGCATCGGCGGGGTGTTCACAGCCGAGGCGCACTGCGGCATCGCGGAGAAACCGTCCGCGGGCTGGTTTCCCTCGAAGCAGGGCCAGCCGAGATTCGCGCCCTTCTGGACGAAGTTGATCTCTTCCCAGGTGCCCCAGCCGACGTCGCCGACCACCGGGAGGCCGGTGGCGGCGTCGAGGGTGAACCGGAACGGGCTGCGGAAGCCGCTCGCGAACACCTTTGAGCGCAAGGAGTTCGGGTTCGCCGCGGTGTAGTAGGGGTTGTCCGGCACGCCGGCGCCGTCCGCGGTGATGTGGAAGATCTTGCCGAAGATCTTGTCGAGGTCGTACACGTTGAGCGCGAACGGGTCGGCCGCGCCCTGGAACCGGGAGCTGTCGCCGGTCGAGACCCACACCGTGCCGTCGGGGGCGGCCACGACACCGGTGATGCCGTGGATGTCGGTGTTGGCGGCGCCCTCGATGAGCACCTTTTCGCCGGTCAGCCCGGTCGGCTGGGCGCTGCCGGTGACCGTCCAGCGCGAGGCGCGCAGGGCGATCCCGCCGGCGACGTCGACCGCGCGGGCCGTGTAGATCGTGCGGGAGGTGGCGTAGTCGGGCGCGATCGCGATTCCGACCAGGCCGAGGTCACCACTGCTGTGCACCGCCAGGGTGGCGATGCTCTGGGTCTGCCCGGTGGTGGACACCCAGGCGACGTTGCCCTGCTTTCCGGTGGTCAGCATCGAGCCGTCGGGCAGGTAGGCGAAGTCGGTCAGATCGTATGGAGCCTGCCCGCTCTGCTGGTCACGCAGGACGAAGCCGGGCGGCAACACGGGCACCGCGGACGCCGGAGTGGACGTCAACGGCACCAGCAAGGTCACTATCAGCAACGTCACGAGGGCGTGACAGAGCGCACGGAATCTCGAAGGCATGCAAGGGCCCCTTTCCCCAGTCGAACGTCTCATCGATGGGGCCTACGTGGGCATTTCACACTTTCGAGTGCCTTTATCGAACTGTGATCACCACCGTCGGTCGATCACCTGACCCGTGCTCCGGTTCCAGGTGACGTAGCCGCCCTGGAAGCTGTTCTGCCGTCCGATGGGGATGCCGAACTCGTCCGTCGTGGGGTAGCGCAGGTACGACCGCTCCCAGCCGAGCGCGGCCCATCGCTGCCGGATCGCCCCGTAGATCGCGTGCGAATCGGTGGCCATCGTCCAGTAGATCGAGCCCGCCTTGGTGAAATGGTTGTAGCGGCCGGCGCCGTCCGGCGTAGCGGATTCGTCCGTGGCGGGGTAGCCGAGCGGGCCGGTCTCCCAGCCGAGCGCCTCCCACCGCACCCGGATGCGGCCCCAGATCGCGTGCGCGTCGGTCGGCACCGTGTAGTAGATCGACGCCTTCTTGCTGAAGTGGTTGAACCGGCCGATCCCGTCGGGGGTCGGGAGTTCGTCGGTCGTGGGGTAGCCGAGCGGGCCGGCCTCCCAGCCCAGCGCCGCCCATTTGACCCGGATCCGCCCGTACACCGGATGCGCGCCGGTCGACGGCGTCCAGTAGATCGACGCCTGCATAGTGCCGGGCCGGTTCGGGAAGTGGTTGAAGCGGCCGAGGCCGTCCGACGTGGCGGTCTCGTCGGTCGCGGGCGGCCCGAACGTCCGGTGCCCGCCCAGCGCGAGGTACTTCTTGAGGATCTCGCCCTCGATCTGCTTCACGCCGGTCTCGGCGCTCCAGTAGAGCCTGCCGTTCACGTACGGCCGGTAGCGCACGGTCCCGTCGGCGACCTCCGGCCCGGACGGCGCGCCGAGTCGTTGCCGCAGCGCGGGTTCCGCCTGGTAGCGCTTGTCGATCGGGGTGAGGTAGTTCGCGATCAGGGTCAGGTCGTTCGCCGGAACGGTGATGGTCACCGTGCGCGAAGTGCGCCCGTCGGACCAGTTCGCGAACGTCGAAACGCCGTCCGCGGCGATCTCCTCCGCCACGACCTCGAAAGTCGCGCCTTCGGTCACCATCGCGGTGCTGACCCCGCCCTCGGCCGGAATGCTCAAGGCCGCGGGCACGGAACCGGTCAGGGTCAGCCGGTGCTCACGCGGCATGGCGACGTACGTCTTGCTCGCCGTCACCCCGGCACTGTCGGTCACCGACGCGGTGATTTCGACGCGGGAGTCCTGGTGGTCGGTGAAGGGCACGGTGAAAGCCGGTCCGCCGCCGGGCGAACCGGGATGCGCGTGACAGGTCGCTTCTTCCGGGCAGTGGCGGATCAGCGTGGTCCACGAGACCGGCAGAACGCCGTCCTCGGCGTCGGTCGCCGTCACCCCGACGACGACCGGTTCCCCGACCGCGAACGTCCGGGAGCCGGGATCCGTCATCACCGGCATCGGCGAATGGTTGCCCGGCACCACGACGACGTCGGTGCCGTCGTCGGCACCGAGACGGTCCGTGACGGTCAGCCGCGCCGTCGCTCTCGTCAGCTCGGTGCCGTAGGTGTGGGTCACGCGGACGCCGGTCTGGCTCGTGCCGTCGCCGAAATCCCAGTGGTACGTCAGCGGATCGCCGTCGAAGTCGTAGGAACCGCTGCCGTCGAAGGTCACCGTCCGCGTCGACGGTTCGGTGCTCGACGTCGCCACCGCGACCGGTTCCGCGTTCGTCCCCGGATAGCTGAGGCGGCGCAGGTTTCCGGTGTGGATGTCGGCGTACACGATGTCGCCGTTGGCCGCGGCCGCGAATTTGACCGGCCCGCCGACGCCGGTGAACCTCGGCGGCCGCTCCGGTGCCCGGACGAGCCTGCCCTGGCTGTCGTACGTCATCGTCCAGATCTTCTGCGTGACGTAATCGCCGAAGAAGAAGGCGCCCCGGTATTCGTCCGGATAGGACGATCCACTGTAGACGATCCCGGCGGTGACGCTGTTCCCTTCGTCCGCACCGGATCCGTGGTGGTACGCGGTGACCGGCGGCGTGTTGACCACACCCGCGCAGCCCGCCAGCCCGGAATACCCTGGCGTGGGGGCGTTTCCTTCCCAGCAAGGCCACGCGTGGTTCGCCCCCGGCCGTACGATATCGACCTCTTCCCACGTGTTCCAGCCGACGTCACCCACGACCGGCAGGCCGAGCCGCGGGTCGAGGGAGAACCGGAACGGGCTGCGGTAGCCGCTGGAGAACACCTTGGAGCGATGGGCATCCGGCGCGTTTGCGGAGTAGTACGGGTTGCCGGGGACGCCGGCTCCGTCCGGGGTGACGTGCAAGATCTTGCCGTAGAGCTGATCGAGGTCGAGTGAACGCAACGCGCCCGGATCCATCCTGGTGAAGTCGGCGGCGTCGCCGATGGAGATCCACAATGTGCCGTCGGGCGCCGTGACGAGCCCCGTGATGCCGTGGACGTCGTAGAACCCGGGAAGGTCGACGAGCACCCGTTGGTTCGCGAGACCGGTGGGGACGTCCGTGCCGGTCACCGTCCAGCGCGCCACCCGCATGGTGAACGCGCCGCCGCTCGTGTCGAACGACCACGCGAGGTAGATCTGGCGCGTCGTGGCGAAGTCCGGTGCGACGGCCAGACCGACGAGGCCGAGATCCCCGTTATCGTGGACCGGAAGGTTCGCGACAGTCCGGGACGGACCGGTGACCGGCACCCAGGCGACCTTGCCGCTCTTGCCGATGCTGAGCACGGAACCGTCCGGCAGATAAGCGAAATCGGTCAGGTCGAACGCGGCCTGACCGCTCGGCTGGTCACGCAGGACGAAGCCGGACGGCAGTGTGGGCGCCCCGATCGCTCGCGGTGCGCCCACCCAGCCCGGGAGAAGCAGGATTGAAACCGACAGCGCGATGAATACGCGAGTGAGTACCCGGTTCTTGATCATCGGCGCTTCCCCATTTCCGGCGTGTCCTGGGCAGGTCGCCGGAACCGGGGAAGTCATTGCCGCCGGGGGCTTTCATTTATCTCAAAGCAACCGAACCGCAATGATCCGTACGAGAAGAGCGCGGCGGTGAGGCCTCGGTGGGGTGGGGGGGGGGGGGGGGGGGGGGGGGGGGGGGGGGGGGGGGCGCCCGAGCCCGCCCCCGCAGCCCCGCGGGGGGCGCCGGGCCGGCGCGCCGCC
>NZ_JBIWKX010000018.1:16798-123715 GCF_044765885.1 Amycolatopsis sp. NPDC102389 | reverse complement strand
CCACGGTTTGGATGAGCGACTGCCGCTATGGCGCCCCCGAAACAGCCCCCCCCGCCCGCCTGGGTACGGCGTCGCGAAAGCCACTTTCGGGACATCGCACGTCGCGAAAGTGGCTTTCGCGACACGTCCAGAGCACGCGCGCTCGCAACCTGTCGAACTGCGTGGACGTATGGCCCGACGGGGCCGAGAAGTAGACGGAGTAACTCCCTCCGTAATAAACATATAGCGCATGGGGGGACTTGCCACAAGACCCCGGTCATGCTTCAGACTCACTCGCCGTAGCCGAAACCTGGTGAAATGGGAGTCTGTGTCAACTCAGGGTCATGAAGAAGAGCTCCGGTCCGAACGCGAGTACGTCGCCGGGCTCTACACGCGCCTGGACGCCGAACGCGCGCGCGTGAAGGGGGAGTTCCAGGCCGCGCTGGGCGGAACGGGCGGGACGGCCATGGAACGCGACGTCGAGGTGCGCGCGCTGGCCAGGGAGTCACGCCGGTTGGACGTCGTCGACAACGGTTTGTGCTTCGGCAGGTTGGACAGTCTCGCGGGGGAGACGTCGTACATCGGCCGTATCGGTCTCTTCGACGAGGAGAACGACTACGAACCGGTGCTGCTCGACTGGCGGGCCCCGGCGGCGCGCCCGTTCTACACCGCGACCGCCGCGACGCCGGAGAAGATGCGCCGTCGCCGCCAGTTCCACACGCACGGGCGTGAGGTGCTGGGCTTCACTGACGAGGTGTTCGGCCGTCCCGGCGGCGACGCGGACGGTGACGCGGCGCTGCTCGCGGCGGTCAACGCGCCGCGCGGCGAGGGCATGCGTGACATCGTCGCGACGATCCAGGCCGAGCAGGACGAGATCATCCGGCACGAACACCCCGGCGTGCTGGTGATCGAGGGTGGTCCGGGCACCGGGAAGACCGTGGTCGCTCTGCACCGCGTCGCGTACCTGCTCTACACGCAGCGCGAGCGGATGGAGCGCCACGGCGTGCTCGTGGTCGGGCCGAATCCGGCGTTCCTGCACCACATCGGCCGCGTCCTGCCGTCGCTGGGCGAGACCGACGTGGTGTTCATGACCACCGGTGATTTCGTCCCCGGCAAGCACATCACCGCCGAGGACGGTCCGGAGGCCACGCGGCTCAAGGGCTCGCTGAAGATGCTGGACGTCCTCAAGGCCGCCGTCGCCGACCGGCAGCGGCTGCCGGAGGAGCCGGTGCTGATCGACCTCGCCGACGTCACCGTCCGGATCGACGCCGAGACCGCGGAATGGGCCAGGGACGAGGCGCGCAAGAGCGGCCTGCCGCACAACGAGGCGCGCGGGACGTTCACCGACATCGTCACCTACGTCCTGACCGAACGGGCGATCGCGCGCATCGGCCGCGGCTGGCTCAGCCGGGACGACCGCGACGAATGGGAGCGGCTGCGGAAGGACCTGCTCAAGGAACTGGCGGAGAGCGAGACGTTCACCGCCGCGCTCGACGCGCTCTGGCCGATCCTGACGCCCGAAAGCCTGCTGGGGTCGCTTCTCTCGTCCTCGGAGCGGCTTCGCGCGGCGGGGGCCGGCCAGGCGTTGCTGCGTGCCGACGGGGAAGCCTGGACGGTGTCGGACATGCCGCTGCTCGACGAACTCGTCGACCTGCTCGGCCGCGACAAGCGGGTGGAGCTGGCGGCGGAAAAGGCGCTGGCGCGAGAGAAGAAGGCCGAGGCCGAGTACGCCGAAGGTGTGCTCGACACGATGAAGCTCGACCGCGAGGAGATGGACGAGGACATCATGCTGTCGGCGGAGAACCTGCTCTTCGCCGACGAACTCGCCGACCGGTTCGTCGAGCACGACACGCGCAGCCTTGTCGAGCGTGCCTCGGCGGACCGGGACTGGACGTATCGGCACGTCGTGGTCGACGAGGCACAGGAACTGTCCGAAATGGACTGGCGGGTGCTGATGCGGCGGTGTCCCAACCGATCGTTCACCGTCGTCGGCGATCTGGCGCAGCGCCGGTCCGAGGCCGGGGCGCGTTCGTGGGACGCGATGCTGGCGCCGTACGTGCCGGGGCGCTGGGTCTACCGCTCGCTGACAGTGAACTACCGCACCCCGGCGGAGATCATGGCCGTCGCCGCGTCGGTGCTCGCCGAGTTCGCGCCGGACGTCCGGGCGCCGGAATCGGTGCGCTCCAACGGTGTCCGGCCGTGGGCGCGGCACGTCGACGCGGATTCGCTGGCCGGCGCCATCGAGGAGTTCGTCAAGGACGAGGCCGGGCGTGAAGGCACCAGCGTCGTCATCGGGCCGCCCGGGGTGCCGGGCACAGTGCCCGCTTCGGAGACGAAGGGGCTCGAGTTCGACGGCGTCCTCGTCGTGGACCCGGAACGGATCCTGGCCGACGGGCCGCGCGGTGCCGCTGAGCTCTACGTGGCGCTTACGCGCGCTACGCAGCGGCTCGGCGTCCTGCACGAAGGCCCGCTGCCGGAGGCGCTGAAGGACGCTTTCCCCGCATGAGACGTGACGAAAGCGTCCTTCACCGCGTCACATGCGGTGAAGGACGCTTTCAGCCCACTAGCGTGTCGGGTCCTTGCCGTTCGGTTGGCGCGGGCCGGGACCGGGCGACCACCAGCCGGGGACGACCTTCTCGCCGTGGACGATCGTCGGCGCGATCCCCTCGGTGAACGGTTCGACCTGCAGCAGCTGGCCCCAGGACTGGCTCGGCTGGCCGATCAGGTAGCTGGGCACCTCGGGTTCGGCCGCGACCTCTTCGAGCCAGCCGATCGGGCCGCCGTTGGTGCTGGACGCCCAGTTCGCCTCGTCGGCGACGGCGCCGGCGGTGATCCGGTAGTCGGGCATCTTCGAGATGCCGTCGTGCGAGGTCACCGGCTGCACGCACGGGTACACGAACGACGCCGGCCAGTCGACGTACACCTGCTTGCCCGCGATCTTCTCGGTCAGCGTGGTGAACGTCGGCACACGCGGCGCGGACGCGGCGATCCAGCCGTCCTCGGTGAGGTCGTTGTCGACGATGTTGATCCGCACGGACGTCGTCTCGGCCGGAAGGTCGCGCAGGTTGATCCGGGTGTCGTTCCAGCCGTTGGTCCCGGCACCGGGCGGCAGCACGAACTGGCTGCGGACGACCTTCACGCCTTCGCTGGTGTTGACGCCGTAGTCGAGGCTGACCGACGTCGGCCGTCGGGCCGCGCCCGCGGTGGCGACCACGATCTGGCCGTCGGCGGGCTTTTCGGAGAGGGCGTACCAGTCGCTGCGCAGTCGTCCGGCCCGCGTTTCGGGGTCGAGGAAGCTGCTCCACATCGGCACTTCGTCGGGTTTGAAGCCGTGCGGCGGTTCGGCGAGCGGATCCTTGTCGTCGATCGCGCGAGTGTGGAACCCGGTCTGCACGCGGCCGTTGTCCTTCTCGGGATCGGGCAGCGGCGGCGGGGTCTGCCCGGCGGGCGGCTCCTCCTTCTTCACCGGGACCGTCCGCTGTTCGGGCTGGGCCCGCAGGATGCTGGTCGCGGCGTCCCGTTCCACCATCACGTGGTCGGAGAGGTTGCAGCTCTTGCCGGACAGATGCCCGAAGTTCGCGGCGCCGAGGCTGTAGGAACCGGCCTGGTTGTGGATCGCCCACGCCATGCTGACGAACTCGCCCGTGGCCATCAGACCGCAGACGACCACCAGCGAGAGCGAACCGAGCCGCAGCGACCGGCTCCGCCCTTCCTGCGGTCCCGCCTGCAGGCCGGGCCGGTGCGCGCGGACGTTCTCCACGAACGCGTACACGCCGGAGATCGCGGCCGCGATCAGCAGGATCGTCGACAGCGGGATCCCGCCGATCGACGGCGCCACCGCGGTCCACTGCACACCGAGTTTCGAGACGAACCAGTACGAGTTGGGCCCGGTCGCGGCCAACGCGCCGACCACGAGCAGCCCGGCGAGGAACGCCGCCCGGTTGCGCCGTGACCTGAGCACCGTCGAGCTGGTCGCCAGCGCGGTCAACGCCGCCATGGCCGCGCCGACCGCGGCGAACGCGCCGAAGTGGTGCGTCCACTTGGTCGGGGTCAGCGCGAGCAGCAGGAAGAACAGCGCGACCGTGCCGATCAGGCGGCGGCTGGGGCCGAGCGCGGCGCCGGGGATCCGGCCGCGGCGCAGCAGCACCACCAGGCAGGTGCCGGTGCACAGCAGCACCAGCAGCACGGGGAACCGGCGTGGCACGGAGCCGTCCGGCAGGCTTTCGAAGAGCAGCTGGTAGCGCGCGAGTTCCTGGAACCACGACAGGTTCGGGCCGACCAGGGTGCGGATCCGGGTCGCTTCCTGCACGGTGGCGAAGGTCTGGTCGGCGAACACCACGACCAGCACCAGCAGCCCGGCGGCCAGCACCGGCGCGAGCACCGGCAGCCAGCCGTTCTCGGCGCGCTGGCGGACCAGTTTGTACAGCGGGCGCGCGGCGACCAGGAACGGGGCGACCGCGATCAGCCCGGTCGGCGTCGCGGCCAGGGTGAACCCGGCCGCGGTCAGCCCGAGGCACAACGGCAGCAGACGGCGCGTCACCAGCGCGCGCTCGACGGCGCAGATCGCCAGCAGCGAGCCCAGCGCGGCGACCGGTTCCGGCCGGACCCCGTTGTTGAACGGCATCCACCAGACCAGGAACACCGCGGCGGCGGCCCAGCCGGCCGCGCGGCTAGTGCGGACCTGCGTGCCCAGGCGCGGCATGACCTCACGGCTGATCAGCAGCCAGCTCAGCACGCCGAGCACGAACGACGGGAGCCGGATCCACGGCGGCACCGTGCTGACGTGCGCCATCAGCTGATACACGTGGTAGAACCAGCCGAACGGCGCCTCGGCGACCCCGAACCAGCGGTGGTAGTTCGTCAGGTAGCCGGTTTCTTCGGCCACTCTCGACATCGTGAGGATGTAGCCGTCGTCCGAGGTGACCGGGCCGATGAAGACCCACGCGCCGAGCGCGACGATCACCGTCGCGTCGCGGGCGGTCAGCCGCCACCAGCCGACCGGCGCCCAGCGCGGCGCGCGGCGGGCGAACCCGGAGTCCATCCGCCACACCGCGATCAGGCAGCCGATGAACGACAGCGCCGCGAGGACGCCGACGATCCACTTCCACACGGTCGGCGAGGTCTGGTAGCGGGTGTCCGGGACGACCGAAACGTGCAGACCGGCGATCGGGTCCTTGCCCGCGTTGATCGACGAGTAGATCCCGACCAGCCGCGGCCGGACGTCACCCTCCGCGTGGAACACCACGGTCTCGGCGACGGTGACGGTCATCTGGTTCGCGTCCGCACGGAGCTTGATGTCGCACTTGTTCTCCGGCAGCGGTTGCTGCACGATCTGCTGCCCCTGGCTGGAGGCGAGCAGCACGCCGTTGTCGATGCGCAGCTGCAGGCCGACCCCCTTGCCCGCGCGCGGATCGGTGCGGCCGTCGGGCACGGTGGAGAACAACAGCGCCTGCCCCTGCGAACGCGCGTCCAGTGAACGGACGGTCGTGCACGGCAGGTCGACGCGCAGGTCCTGCGCCCAGTACCCGGTCAAGGGCGCGTTGACGGAGCGGGTGTCGCCGCCCGTTGGCCAGACGACCTCCGCTGTGTCCTGCACCACCGGCAGGAAGGGGAAAGCCAATGCGCACAAGGCGGACAGCAACCCCAGCGTGACAGCGATCAAACGCATCGGCGCAACGCTAACGGGTCTGGTCCGAACGGCTTACGCAGGGCTGCCCTTCACCGTGCCGCCCAACCAGGTTATAGCGCCCTGAACTGTCGTTACGCTGGCCGTTTCCGGTCGTCGCGGCCGTTTCACGACCACCACCGGGAGGCCGAGTCCGCGAGCCGCGGTGAGCTTCGCCGCGGTCATCTCGCCGCCGCTGTCCTTGGTGACGAGGACCTCGACGCCGTGCCGCTCCATGAGCGCGCGTTCGTTCTCCACCGTGTACGGGCCCCGGTCCAGCAGGATTTCGTGACGGTGGGGGAGCGGCGCCTCGGGCGGGTCGACGCAGCGGATCAGGAACCAGAGATCCAGCTCGGCGAAGGCGTCGAGGCCTTGCCGTCCGCTGGTGAGGAACACGCGGTCGCCGAGCGCCGGGAGCAGCCGTGCGGCGTGGCCGAGGTCGTCGGCCCAGTGCCAGGTGTCGCCGGGCTGTTCGGTCCAGCCGGGCCTGGCGAGCCTGAGCAGCGGCGTGCCCGTCGCGCGTGCGGCTTCGGCCGCGTTGGCGCCGATGCGTTCGGCGAAGGGATGCGTGGCGTCGATCACCGCGTCGACGTCGTTCTCGGTCAGCCAGCGCGCGAGACCTTCCGGACCGCCGAAGCCGCCGACGCGGACTTCGCCGTCAGGAAGCTTCGGTCGCGCGACGCGGCCCGCTAGCGACGACACGACGTGCTCGCCGCGTGCTACCAGTTCCTTCGCGAGCTCGCGTGCTTCGCCGGTACCGCCCAGGATCAGCAGCTTCATCGGGTCACGGCCGCGCGCCACCGTTCCAGCGTGCGCAGGTTGGCGAGCGTCTCCGCCCAGGTGAGCTCGGGGGCTTGCCGGTCGGCGAGATGCGTGGCGACATGGTCGGCTTCGCGAGCGAAAAGGCCTTGTGTCGCTTCGACTTCGATCACCTCGGGCTCGCCGCCTTCCGGCGTGAGAACGATCTGCGACGTCTTCGGTTTGCGCATTTCGTGGATCCACGCCGGTTTCGGCACGTACAGCTGCCCGTCCGAGCCGTACACGCGGATGTGGTCGTCCTGCGTCAGCTGGAAACCGCAGGCCAGCTGCGCGAGGATCCCGCCCGGCAGCCGCAGCAGCCCGAACGCGACTTCGTCGACGCCGTTCTCGTCGAGCCTCGCCATCCCGAGCACCTCTTCGGGCTCGACGACGTCCTGTCCGGTCGCGGCCTGGGAGACCAGCCGCGCGAGCGAGGTGCAGTAACAGCCGACGTCGAAGATCCCGCCGCCGCCCAGCGCCGGATCGGTGAGCCGCGGGACGGCGAAGTTGTAGCTGAAGGAGACGTCCACGGCGCGGACCTCGCCGATGGCGCCGCAGGAGATCAGCTCGGCCAGCCGCCGGATCTGCGGATGCAGCCGGTACATGAACGCCTCCATGAGGAAGACGTCGTGCGCACGGGCGGCTTCGATGACCTTCTCGGCTTCGGCGACGGACATCGTCAACGGTTTCTCGCACAGGATGTGCTTGCCCGCTTCGGCCGCGCGGATCGCCCATTCGCCGTGCAGCGGATGCGGTGTCGAGATGTAGATCGCGTCGACGTCCGGATCGGCGAGCAGGTCTTCGTAGGCGCCGTAGCATTTCGGGATCTCGAAGCGGCTCGCGAACTCGGCCGCCCGGTCACCGGATCGTGCGGCGACGGCTTCGAGGACACCGTGTTTGCTCTCTTCGACCCCCGCCGCGAACTCGGCGGCGATGGTCCCGGCGGCCAGCAGGCCCCAGCGAAGGCTTTTCACAACGACTCCGGTTGACTAGCGCGATCCCTGGTGGCCGAGTACAGGAAACTGTCGGGAAACCCTTCGGCCGCAAGGACTTCCCCGACGAAGATCATCGCGGCGCGGCTGATCCCGGCCTCGCGGGCCTGCGCCGCGATGGTGCCGAGCGTGCCGCGCAGCACCTTTTCACCCGGCTGGCTGGCCAGCGCGACCACCGCCGCCGGGCACTCGTCTCGATAAAACGGCCGCAGTTCGTCGACTACTTGCTCGATGCGGTTGATCGCGAGATGCAGCGCGAGAGTGGTTCCGGTGCGCGCGAAGTTCGCCAGCGTTTCACCCGGTGGCATGGCGGTGGACCGAGCCTGGGCGCGCGTGATGACCAGGCTCTGGCCGACCTCGGGCACGGTCAGTTCCCGGTTGAGCAGCGCGGCCGCGGCGGCGAACGCGGGTACACCCGGCGTGACGTCGTACGGAACACCGGCCGCGTCGAGACGGCGCATCTGTTCGGCGACCGCGCTGTAGATCGACGGATCGCCGGAGCAGAGCCTCGCGATCTCGTGGCCGTTCTGGTGGGCTTCGACCATGCGCTCGACGATCGCGGGCAGGTCGAGGTTCGCGGTGTCGACGAGCACCGCGTCGTCCGGGCAGTAGGCGAGCAGGTCCGTGGGTGTCATGCTGCCGGGGTACAGGCAGGTTTCGCAGCGGCCGAGCAGGTCACGGCCCCGCACGGTGATGAGGTCGGCCGCGCCAGGTCCGGCGCCGATGAAGTGCACTGTCAAGGTTTGCTCCACTGGGTGACGACCCGCGCCGGGGTCCAGCCGGTGAACCCGCCCAGCGGCGCGGCCTGTTCGACGGCGACGCGGATCAGCTCCCCGCCGTGTTCGCCGTACGCGCGGGCCAGGGCCTGTTCGGATTCGAGGGTCACGCCGTGCGCGACGATCCGCGCGCCGGTCGCGAGGCAGGCGTCCAGGACGCCGGGCACGGTCAGCCCGCCGCCGACGAAGATCGCTTGCGGCGTGGCCAGTCCTTCGAGGGCGTCCGGTGCCGCGCCGGTCACCACGTCGAGTTCCGGGACGCCGAGCGCGTGCGCGTTCCGGGTGATCCGGGCGGCCCGCTCCGGCGACCGCTCGATCGCGATCGCCCGGTTCGCGGGATGGACCCGGGACCACTCGATCCCGACACTGCCCGCGCCCGCGCCGACGTCCCACAGCAGTTCGCCCGGCGTCGGCGCGAGCCTGGCCAGCGCGGACGCGCGGAGGTCGCGTTTGGTGAGCTGGCCGTCGTGCTCGAAGGCGTCGTCCGGGAGGCCGGTCAGCGGCAGCGCGGGCCCGTCGGCCTCGATGGCGAACACGGTCAGCGAGCCGGGCCCGACCCGTTCGTCGGGGCCGCCGAGGTCGGACAGCGCGGTGACGCGGCTCTTGCCGTAACCGCGGTTTTTGAGCAGGTCGAGCAGGTCTTCGGCGTTCGCGCCGAGGACGAGGATCTTCCGCCCGGGCGTGAGTACGCGGTTCACCCGGCCGATCGCGCGGCCGACGACGGTGACCACCTCGGTCTCCTCCGCCGACCAGCCGAGCCGCGCGCGGGCGAGCGTCACCGAGGACAGCGCGGGCAGGACCTCGACGTCGTAGCCGCGCTGGATCAGCGTCGTGCCGATGCCGGACAGCAGCGGATCGCCGCTGGCCAGCACGCAGACGCGGCCTTCCCGCTCGGCGAGGAAGGCGTCCAGGCCGGGCAGGAGCGGGCTCGGCCAGGGTTCGCTCTTCATCCCGGCGGGCAGGTACGCGAGCTGTCTCGGCGAGCCCACGACCACGTCGGCGCCGAGCAGTGCTTCCTTGGCCCGCTCGGACAGGCCGGGCCAGCCGTCGGCCCCGATCCCGACGACCGTCAGGGGTGATTTTTCGCGCACCTCGGTCACGTTAGATGACGGAATTCCTATGCGATGATCGGCCGGAGGTCGTCGACGATGAGGGAGTGCTGTGAAGCCGTACCCGTTCACCGCCGTTGTGGGGATGCCGGATCTGCGCCTGGCGCTGGTGCTTTCCTCGATCTCGCCCGCCGTCGGCGGGGTGCTGGTGCGCGGGGAGAAGGGCACGGCGAAGTCGACCATGGTGCGCGCGCTGGCCGGTCTCCTGCCCGGCGTCGACGTGGTGGACGCGTGCCGGTTCTCCTGCGATCCCGTCGAGCCCGATCCGGCCTGCCCGGATGGCCCGCATGCCGAAGGGTCGCCCGCGCACCGCCGTCCCGCGCGGCTCGTGGAGCTGCCGGTCGGCGCGGCCGAAGACCGCGTGATCGGCTCGCTGAACCTGGAGCGCGCGCTCGCCGACGGCGTCACCGATTTCCAGCCCGGCCTGCTCGCGGCCGCGCATCGCGGGTTGTTGTACGTGGACGAGGTCAACCTCCTGCACGATCACCTGGTCGACACGCTGCTCGACGCCGCCGCCATGGGCCGCGCGACCGTCGAACGCGAGGGCGTGTCGGTGTCGCACGCGGCCCGGTTCGTCCTGATCGGCACGATGAACCCCGAGGAAGGCGAGCTTCGGCCGCAGCTGCTGGACCGCTTCGGGCTCACCGTCGAGGTCGCGTCCAGCCGGGATCCCGAACTGCGGGTCGAGGTCGTCCGCCGACGGCTCGCCTACGAGGCGGACCCCGACGGTTTCGCCGGCCAGTACGCCGCGGCCGACGCCGAACTCGCCGCGGACATCGAGGCGGCGCAACGACTTCTGCCCTCGGTCAAACTGCCGGACGACGCGCTGCGGCAGATCGCCGAGGTCTGCGCGTCCTTCGAGGTCGACGGGATGCGCGCGGACATCGTGACCGCGCGGACCGCGGTCGCGCACGCCGCCTGGGCCGGGCGTACCGAGGTGACCACCGACGACGTCCGGGTCGCGGCGCGGCTCGCGCTGCCGCATCGCCGTCGCCGCAATCCCTTCGACGCGCCCGGGATTTCCGAGGAGCAGCTGGAGCAGGCGTTGCAGGATGCCGAGCCGGAAGGCCCGGGTCCCGACGACGACGGTCCCGGCTCGGGCGCCCCGCCGGAAGGTGAAGCTCCGCCTTCGGAAGGCGGCCAAGAGCCGTCGGGCGGCGGCCAAGGCGGTGACCAGAAGCCGGCCGGCGCCGGGGAAGCCTTCCGTGCCAGGCGTTTCGAGGTGAAGGGCACCGGTGAGGGTGCCGCCGGGCGGCGGTCGAGGGCGATCACCGACAACGGGCGGACCATCGGCGTCCAGCCGGCCGGGACCAAGGACGGGCATCCGCATCTCCTGGCGACCGTGCGCGCGGCCGCGCCGCACCAGCGGTCCCGCGGCCGCAGTGGCGCCGGACTCGTGGTGCGGCCCCAGGATCTCCGGTTCGCGCGGCGGGAAGGGCGCGAGGGCAACCTGGTGCTGTTCTGCGTCGACGCGTCCGGCTCGATGGGCGCGCGCCAGCGGATGCGCGAGGTCAAGACCGCCGTGCTGTCGCTGCTGCTCGACGCGTACCAGCGTCGTGACAAGGTGGGCCTGGTGACCTTCCGCGCCTCCGGCGCCGAACTCGCGCTCCCGCCGACGATCAGCGTCGACGCCGCGGCGTCCCGTTTGGACGGTCTCGCGACCGGCGGCCGTACGCCGCTGGCCGAAGGGCTTCTTGAGGCGGCGCGGGTTCTGCGGATCGAAGCGGTCCGTGATCCCTTGCGGCGTCCGCTGCTCGTCGTCGTCACCGACGGCCGCGCGACCAGCGGCGCCGACGCCGTCCAGCGCGCGAAGCAGGCGGCCGGGCTGCTGGCCGGGAACGTGACCTCGATCGTGATGGACTGCGAGAGCGGGAAAATGCGCCTCGGGCTCGCCGCCGAACTGGCGGAACACCTTGGCGCGGAACACGTTCCGGTCGCCGAGGTCGCCGCCGACACACTCGCGGGCGCCGTCCGCACGCGTATTTCCGGGAGGGCAGCGTAATGCCACAGGGCAAACCGGAGACGGTGCCGAACGACGGGCTCACCACGCGGCAGCGCCGCAACCGCCCGCTGCTCGCCGTGCACACCGGCGAGATGAAGGGCAAGTCCACGGCCGCGTTCGGGATGGCGCTGCGCGCGTGGAACCAGGGCTGGTCGATCGGCGTGTTCCAGTTCGTCAAATCGGCGAAGTGGCGCGTCGGCGAGGAAGCCGCGTTCCGCGCGCTGGGCAAGCTGCACGAGGACACCGGCCAGGGCGGCGCCGTCGAGTGGCACAAGATGGGCGAAGGCTGGAGCTGGGCGCGCAAATCCGGTTCCGAGGAGGACCACGCCGCCAACGCGCGTGAGGGCTGGGCCGAGATCAAACGCCGTCTGGCAGCCGAAACCCACGACTTCTACGTCCTCGACGAGTTCAGCTACCTGCTCAAATGGGGCTGGCTCGAGGTGGACGACGTCGTCTCGACGCTGAGCGAACGCCCCGGCCACCAGCACGTGGTGATCACCGGCCGGTACGCGCCGCCGGAGCTGATCGAGGCGGCGGACCTGGTCACCGAGATGACGAAGGTGAAGCATCCGATGGACGCCGGGCAAAAAGGCCAGCGAGGCATCGAATGGTGAACCGCGTGGTCATCGCCGCGCCCGGCTCCGGGCACGGCAAGACCACGATCGCCGCGGGCCTGATGGCGGCGTTGCGCGCGCGGGGGCTGAAGGTGTCCGGGCACAAGGTCGGGCCCGACTTCATCGACCCGAGCTACCACGCGCTGGCCACCGGACGGCCGCCGCGCAACCTCGACCCGTTCCTCCAGGGCGAGGATCGGCTGATCCCGTTGCTGCGGCACGGTTCCGCCGGCGCAGACATCGCCGTCATCGAGGGCGTGATGGGCCTGTTCGACGGGGCGCTCGGCACCGAGGGCTATGCGTCGACAGCGCACGTCGCCCGGTTGCTGGACGCGCCCGTGGTGCTCGTCGTGGACGCCTCGGCCGCGTCGCGCAGTGTCGCCGCGACCGTCCTCGGGTTCGCGCAGTACGACACGCGCGTCCGGCTCGCCGGCGTCATCCTCAACAAACTGGGCTCACAGCGGCACGCGGACGAGATCGTCACCGCGCTGGAGGCGACCGGCGTCCCGTTGCTGGGAACGTTGTACCGCAACGAAGAGATCCACGCACCCAGCCGTCACCTCGGCCTGGTCCCGGCGGCGGAGCGGGCGAGCGAGTCCGAACGGCTGCTGCCGGAGCTGGCCGCCTGGATCAGCGAAGGTGTGGACCTCGGCGCGGTCGTGCAGGTCGCTCGATCCGCATCCCGGCTTTCGGGGGATCCCTGGCGGCCTCCGTTTTCCCATGAGGGACGGCGTTCGGTGGTCGCCGCGGCGGCCGGTCCGGCGTTCACCTTCCGCTACACCGAGGCCGTCGAACTGCTCGCCGCCGCGGGCGTCGACGTCGTCGAGGTGGATCCCTTGCAGGACAAGGAGCTTCCCGAAGGCTGCGCCGGGCTGTACTTCGGCGGCGGTTTCCCCGAGGTGCACGCCGAAGAGCTGTCGGCGAATCTCCCGCTGCGGACGGCGATCGCGCGAGCCGTCGACGGCGGAATGCCCGTCGTGGCGGAATGCGCGGGGCTGTTGTACCTGTGCCAGGACATCGACGGCATGCCGATGACCGGCGTCCTCGACGCGTCGGCCACCATGACGAAACGCGGAAAACTGGGGTACCGCAAGGCTTTCGCGCCTGCCGACAGCGTGCTCGCCGTCGCGGGCCAACGCGTCACCGGGCACGAATTCCACCGCACGATCATCGAACCCGGCAGCGGCCCGACGCCGGCCTGGGGTTGGGACCGCACCCCCGACGGCTTCGCGTCGGCGTCACTGCACGCGTCGTACCTGCACGTCCACTGGGCGGGCTACCCGGAACTCGCCGAGCGGTTCGCCGCCGCGGTGCACGCCCATGGCTGACTACGACCTCTGGCACCACGGCGATCGCGAGGTCGGCGAAGGTCTCGTCGATCTGGCGGTCAACGTCCGCCTGCCGGCGCCGCCCGCTTGGCTGCGCGCCGAACTGGCGGCCGCCCTGGACGACCTCGCCGCCTATCCGGACGCCACCGCCGCCACGGCCGCGGTGGCCGCCCGGCATTCGCTGCCCGAATCCCAGGTGCTGGTGACCTCGGGCGCGGCCGAGGCCTTCACGTTGCTGGCCACGGCGTTGCGGCCGGCTCACGCGGTGGTCGTGCACCCGCAGTTCACCGAGCCCGAAGCCGCTCTGCGCGCGGCCGGCCACCCCGTGCACCGAGTGGTGTTGTCGCCCGACGACGGCTTCCGGCTGAGCGGCGTCCCGGAGGACGCGGACCTGGTCTTCGTCGGGAACCCCACGAACCCGACTTCCGTACTGCACCCGGCCGCGGACCTGCTCGCGCTGGGCCGCCCGGATCGGCTGGTCGTCGTCGACGAAGCCTTCCTCGACGCGGTGCCAGGGGAGACCGAAAGCGTTGCGGGACAACCGGGTTTCGTCGTCCTCCGCAGCCTGACGAAAACGTGGGGGATCGCCGGGCTGCGCGCGGGGTACGTCCTGGCGGATGAGTCCGTTGTGGACAGTCTGCGCGCGGTCCAGCCTCCGTGGTCGGTGTCGTCGCTCGCCGCCGTCGCCGTGGAGGCGTGCTGCCGTCCGGCGGCGCTGGAGGAAGCCGAGAAGCTGGCCGTGGCGGCGGAAGCGGATCGGGAGTACCTGGTTTCGGGCCTGACCGCGCTGGGCGTCGAGGTGCTGGGGGAGCCCCGCGGGCCTTTCGTGCTCGTGCGGCTCCCGGGTGCCGACGGCGTCCGGGAACGGCTGCGGGAGAACGGCTTCGCCGTCCGGCGGGGGGACACCTTCCCAGGGCTGGACGCGCGCTACCTGCGGATCGCCGTGCGGGACCGGGACACGGTGGACGCATTCTTGGCGGCGTTGGCCCGGTTGGGGGGGGGGGGGGGGGGGGGGGGGGGGTGGGGGGGGGCGCCCCCCCCCCCCCCCCCCCCCCCCCCCCCCCCACCAACCCGGCCGAAGGCCATGGCGACTTCTGGTTGGATGAGCGAGTGAACTTCGCGATCGGCGTCTTCGATCTCTTCGCCTACACCATCCCCGGCGCGTTGTACGTCGCGTTCTTCGGCTATCTCGGGGCGAAACTCCACATCCTGACCGCGGCGAGCATCGGCGGCGTGCCGACCGTGGTGCTGGTCGTCGTGATCGTGGTGCTGAGCTTCCTGCTGGGCTATCTGGCCTATCCGCTCGGGGAAGCGCTGGAGCGGATCGTGCCGCGCAGGCGGAACCGGAACGCGGCCGCGGAGTTCGTGCGCCGGAAGCCCGCGGCCAAGGATCGCGCGTTCCTGAAGGAGAACCCGCATCTCCTGCTGTGCGCGCTCCAACTGCACGACAAGGAGGTCGCGGTCGACGTCACCCGGCTGCGCGCGTCCGGGCTCATGGTGCGCAACTGCGCGCCGCCGTTGCTGCTCGGCGCGGTCGCCGCGATCGTCGACATCTTTGCGGGCAAACATCCGTTCATCGCCGCCGGGATCGCGGTACTGCTCATGTTCGCGTCGCTCACTTTGGTTTCGCAGAGCCGCAAACTCGCCCTCTGGGCCGGGATGAAGACCTTCGAGCTGTGTTTCTGGCTGCCGGAGATAGACGAGAAGCTGGCGGCTCCTCAGAACGACGAAGCCAGCAAGACTCCCGCGACGGCGACCTCGACACAGCCGCCCAGCACGTCCCCGGTGATCCCGCCCAGCCGCTGAACGCACCGCGCCAGCAGCGCCGCCGCGGCCAGATATCCCAGCGCCACCGCGGCGAGCCCTTGCCACCACGGAAGTACGAGCGCCGCCGCGCCCGCGAGTACGGCGAACACCACCGCGGCCGCCCACACCGGCACCGAACCGGCGACGGTCGCGCCCAGCCCTTCCGGCCGGGCCGACGGGACACCGCGCGCGCAGCACAGCGAGAGCACCCCGCGTCCGGCGATGACCGCGGCCGCGACCGCCGCGATCCCGTGTCCGGCCGAGATCGCCCCGGCCAGCGCGCCCGCCTGCACGAGCAGCACCAGCACCAGGGTCGCGATCCCGGTCGGCCCGGAATCCCCGCGCCGCATGACCTCCAGCGCCCGGGCGCGGTCGTACGAAGCGCCCAGCCCGTCGGCCGTGTCGGCGAGCCCGTCCAGATGGAGCCCGCGGCTGCCCAGCGCCACCGCGCCCAGCGCGAGCGCGGCCGTCGCGAACGCGGGCAGGCCGATCAGCTCGCCCAGGAAGACGATCACCGAAGCGACGGCGGCGAGCGGGACGACGGCCGGCGGGGCCAGCACCATCGCGCCGCCCGCCACCCGCCGGTCGATCAGCCCCGGCGCCGGCACCCGGACGGTGGTCAGGGTGCCGACGGCCATCTTCAGCGCGTCGGCGATCAAGCCAGATCCGCCAGCAGACCCATGTCCGCGAGGATCGCCCGCGCCGCCCTCAGCACCGGTACCGCCTGCACGGCGCCGCTGCCCTCGCCCAGCCGCAGCCCGAGGTCGAGGATCGGCTCCAGCCCGAGCGCCTTCAGCGCGTACGCCTGCGACGGCTCGGTCGACCGGTGCCCGGCCAGCCACCACCGCTCGGCGCCTGGCGCGATCTCGCGGGCGACGAGGGCCGCGGCCCCGGAGAACACGCCGTCGAGCAGCACCGGAACCCCGCGGACCGCGGCCTGCACGAGGAAGCCCGCCGTCGCGGCGAGACAAGCGCTGCCGAGCGCGGTCAACACCGCGAAGGGATCCTTCAGCGCCCCAGCCCTCGTCAACGCCGCCTCGACGACCGCGACCTTCCGCGCGCGCCCGTCCTCGTCGATCCCGGTGCCCGTGCCGACGACGTCGTCCGCCGCCAGGCCGAGCACCGAGGCGACCACGGCCGCGCAGATCGTCGTGTTGCCGATCCCCATGTCGCCGGGGATCAGCAGATCCGCGCCGCCGTCGATCTCCTCGTCCGCGATCGCCAGCCCGTGCTCGAACGCCGTCCGCGCCTCGCCCTCGGCGAGCGCGTCCTCGACGTCGATCGCACCGGAACCCCGGCGGACCTTGTGCGCGGTGACCTCGGCGGGCACGTCCGCGCCGTCCCAGTCCACCGCGATGTCCAGCGCCCGCACCGACGCCCCGGCAAGGCCGGCCAGCACACCGACGCCGCTCTTTCCGGCCAGGAAGACCCGCACCATCGCCGCGGTGACCTCGCGTGGATACGCCGACATCCCGGAAACCCCGTGGTCCCCGGCGAAAACGACCACCCGGACGTCGTCGAGCGGCCGAGGCGGGACGACCCCGTGCGCCGCGCTGAGCCAGGCGGCGAGGTCTTCGAGCCTCCCGAGTGAACCCAGCGGTTTGACCAGTCCGTCCAGTCTGGTGCGCGCGGCGGCTTCGGCGGCGGCGTCCGGGGTGGCGATACGCATGAGAGCTCCTAAGTGTCTGGTGAACCCGCGTCCGCGATCGACGTCGGCAGGGCGCTTCCTGGTCATCCACGTCACGGATGCGGACAGGGCGCCCTACCACCGCGATAGCGGGGCCTTCGGCCGGGGCGGGTTCACGCGTGTGCTTACTTTCCGGACAAACCTCAGCTCCGCCCACTGGCTCCTAAGGCAGGTCGAGCATCCGTCCGGCGACGACCAGCACGGTCCGGTCGGACACGGCGGACACCCGGTTGTTCAGCGCGCCCAGCACATCACGGAAAACGCGTCCCGACACCGTTGCGGGCACCACACCGCTGCCGACCTCGTTGCTGACCGCGATCACCGGCACGTCGGCCTGCGCCCACGCCGCCAGGAAGTCCTCCAGCCGGTCGTCGAGCCGCCGTTCCCAGCCCTTGCGCTGCTCCCAGGCGCCGACCTCGTCGAGTACCCGGCTGATCCACGTGCCGAGGCAGTCGATGAGCAGCGGATGCGTCGCCGTGCGCAGCACCGTGGCCAGGTCGGTGGTCTCGACCGTCTTCCAGTGGCTCGGCCGTCGCGCGCGGTGCGCGGCCACCCGGGCGGCCCATTCGGGATCTTCGGCGCTCGGCGGCAGCCCGGGCGCGACGTAGGTCAGGTGCGGGTGGCGGGACGCGAGCCGCTCGGCGTGGTGTGACTTCCCAGAGCGGACGCCGCCCAGTATCAGCACCTTGCCGTCGTCGCGCGAATAGCGGCGAAGTGCCCGCGCGAGGCTCTCCAGAGCCCTCGCGAGGCGATGCGTCAGCTTGGTCATACCCCGCATTCTCGTGCACGCGCTACCGTTCGCCACGTGCCACTCCGACAAGCCGCCACCGCAGCCGGACTCGTGACCGGTTACGTCGCCGACGCCGTGTTCGGAGATCCACGGAAGCGGCATCCGGTCGCGGGCTTCGGCCGCGCCGCGCAAGCCCTCGAACAGCGCGTTTACGCCGACTCGAAGGCGCGGGGCGCCGTGTACACCGCGATCTGCGCGGGCACCGTCACCGGATTGGGGGTCGCGGCCCAGTTCTGGACCCGGAAGCGCCCGTTCGCGCGGTTCGCGCTCACCGCGGCGTCCACCTGGGTGGTCCTGGGCGGCAAGGGGCTCGCGGCCGAGGGCACGCGCATGGCCCGGCTGCTCGACGACGGTGACCTGCCCGGCGCGCGGCAGCGGCTTTCGCATCTGTGCGCCCGCGACGCCACCGGGCTCGACATCGAACAACTCGCGCGTGCGACCACCGAATCCATCGCCGAGAACACCTCCGACGCGGTCGTCGCGCCGCTGTTGTGGGGCGCGGTCGCCGGGATCCCCGGTCTGCTGGGGTATCGCGCGCTCAACACGCTCGACGCGATGGTCGGGTATCGGTCGCCGAAGTACGTCAACTTCGGCTGGGCGTCGGCGAGGACGGACGACCTGGTGAATCTGGTGCCGTCCCGGGTCGGCGCGGCGCTCACCGTGGCGTCGGCGCCGCTGGCGGGCGGTTTCGCCAAACCCGCGTTCCGGATCTGGCGCCGCGACGGGAAGCACCATCCGAGCCCGAACGCGGGCCAGGTCGAGGCCGCTTTCGCCGGCGCGCTCGGGATCAGGCTGGGCGGGACGAACAGCTACGGCGGCCGCACCGAACGCCGCGGTGTCCTCGGTGACGGCCGTGAACCGGAACCGGTGGACGTGCGCCGCGCGGTCCGGCTGTCGAGGGCGGTCGGGCTCGCCGCGCTCGCGGTCGCGGTGGCGGTCACGCGGTGAGCGGCCTGCTCGTCGCGGGGACGACGTCGGACGCGGGCAAGAGCCTGGTCACCGCCGCGTTGTGCCGCTGGCTCGCGCGCCGGGGCGTGCGGGTCGCGCCGTTCAAGTCCCAGAACATGTCGAACAACTCGATGGTGTGCGCGGATGGCGCCGAGATCGGCCGTGCGCAGTGGCTGCAAGCGCGGGCGGCCCGCGTCGAACCCGAAGCCGCGATGAACCCGGTGCTGCTGAAACCCGGGAGCGACCGCCGCAGCCACGTCGTCGCGCTCGGGAAACCGTTCGGCACGCTGGAAGCGGGGGAGTACGCGACGGGCCGGGCCGGGCTCGCGGAGATCGCCTTCGACACGTTCGCCTCGCTGCGAAAGCGTTTCGACGTCGTGCTGTGCGAAGGCGCGGGCAGCCCGGCCGAGATCAACCTGCGCGCGGGCGACTACGTCAACATGGGGCTGGCACGGCGCTTCGGCCTGCCCGTGGTCGTCGTCGGCGACATCGACCGCGGCGGGGTCATGGCCGCGATGTTCGGCACCCTCGCCCTGCTGTCCGCCGAGGACCAGGCGCTGGTTTCCGGTTGGCTGGTCAACAAGTTCCGCGGTGACGTGGGCCTGCTGCGGCCGGGACTGGAGACGCTGGAGAAGCTCACCGGCCGCCACGTGTTCGGCGTCCTGCCCTGGCTCGACCAGGTGTGGATCGACTCGGAGGACGCGCTGGCCGCCGCGGGCTGGGGCGCCTCGGGCGGGTCTCTGCGGGTCGCCGTCGTGCGTTTTCCGCGCGCCTCCAACGCGACCGACGTCGACGCGCTCGCCGCCGAACCCGGGGTCTCGGTCGTGCTGACCGCCGATCCGGACACGGTGCTTTCCGCCGATGTGGTGATCATGCCGGGTTCCCGCGCGACCGTGGACGATCTGGCGTGGCTGCGTGCGCGTGGCCTGGCGGACGCCGTCCGCGCGCGGGCCGAAGCCGGGCGTCCGGTGCTGGGCATCTGCGGCGGCTACCAGATGCTGGCCGCCGAGATCGAGGACGACGTCGAATCGGGCGCCGGAACGGTCCCCGGTCTCGGGCTGCTGCCGACCCGGGTTTCGTTCAGCGCCGACAAGGTGCTGGCCCGCCCGTCGGGTGAGTGGCGCGGTCAAGCCGTGGAGGCGTACGAAATCCACCACGGCACGGTGACCGCCACCGGCCCCGCCGAGTCCTTTTTGGACGGATACCGGCGGGGCGCGGTATGGGGCACGATGTGGCACGGGGCCTTCGAGAACGACGGTTTCCGCCGCGCCTGGCTGGGCGAGGTGGCGGACTGGTCGCCGGCCGCCGGGGCTCCGGGGTTCGGCGCGCTGCGGGAAGCCATGCTCGACAGGCTCGCCGACGCTGTCGAGGAGCACGTCGACACCGAGGCTCTGCTGCGCCTGATCGAGGACGGTCCCGGCCGCGATCTGCCTTTCGTGCCGCCTGGAGCCTAAGTCTGAACGGCTTCCTTGTGCTTCAACGCCTTCTCGGCCAACGCCCCGAAGGCCAGGCCGAGCGCGGTCCACAGCACCACCTGCGTGCCGACCGACGCCAGCCGGAAGGACCACAGCGTGGAACCGGGGAACCCGTCGGGGACCTCGTCGATCGACGGGAGCAGCGCCGCCGCCACCGCGATCAGCACGACGTACCCGCCCGCGGCGATCAGGCCGCCGCGCCAGGCGCCGAGCTTGTCGGCCAGCTTCCGGCCGAACGCCGCGGCGAGGATGCCGATCAGCAGCGAAAGCGCGACGAAGCCGAAGTACAGCGAAGTCCGGCTCCCGATCGTGCCCGCCTGGCCGACCGCGGGCGGGTTCCCCGGGTACTTCAAGAACGGCACCAGGAACACGACCACGAAGGCGCCGCCGGCGAGCAGGGCCGCGGTCACTCTCGGTCGCAGCGTGCCGAGGCGGCCGTAGGTGAAGGCGAACGCGAGCGAGAACAGCCCGCCGACGGCGACGCCGTACAGGCCGACGCCGGTCAACAGGCCGACGGTGCTCTGCACACCGCGCGTGACGAGCTCTTCCTCCGCAGCCTCGGCGTCGGCCGGGGCGTGTTCGTGGGCGCCGGGCGCGCTGTGCGAATGCGCGGCGGTGCCCTCGAGCCCGATGGCGGTGTCGACCGAAGGCTCACCGAAGAAATACGCGAAAAGGGTCGCCAGGACACCGGCGACCAGGCCCGCGAGCATGCCGCGGACCAGCAAGGTCCTCATCATGGGGCGCTTGCCGCCCTAGTGACAGGGGAAGGCCAGCAGGTGCCGGCCGTCGTGGACGAACTCGTGGACGTACGAGTTCGCGAACACCGACACCGCACCCTGCTCGGCGCTGACGAAGTACAGCGTGATCAGCGAAAGGAGGATGACGAGCACCGCCCAGGGCAGGATCTCGCGGACGGGGATCCGGACGGGGACGGGTACTGCGGCTACCGCTTCGGACATGGCGGTGGGACCTCCTCGGGCTAGCGCGGCCTCTTCAGGGGTGACACGACGGCTCCGGGTCTGGCTTCCCCGATGGCTCGGGGTCACAGTGGCGCGACCGCGCGGATTCTCACCGCGTTCCGGGTGCCGTCGTCTAACTGGTCGAGCGTAGGTCGCCGTGGAGCGTCCGGTCAATGTGACCGAACCCAATCGGACCCCCGCATGCCAAAATCCAGCTATGACACCTGCGGTGGCGGCACTCGACGTCGGCGGCACGTCCATCAAGGCGGCCCTGTACGACGCGGACCTGAAAGACCTCGCCAGCCTGCGCGAGCCGACGGCGCGCGGGGCGGACGGCGAAGCACTCGCCGACCAGGTCGCGCGGATCGTGGAAACGCTGGGCAAGCAGGCGGGGACCGGGACGCCGGACGCCGTCGGCGTGGTCATCCCGGGCATCGTCGACGACGTCGAGCGGGTGGCCCGGTTCTCGGCGAACCTCGACTTCCGGAACGTGCCGTTCGGCGAGCTGCTCGACAGCAGGCTCGGGCTGCCCTTCGCGTTCGGGCACGACGTCCGCGCCGGCGGGCTCGCGGAGTTCCGGGTCGGCGCGGGCAAGGGCTGCACCGACGCCGCCTTCATCCCGGTCGGCACCGGGATCGCGGCCGCGCTCCAGCTCGACGGGAAGCTGTACGCCGCGGGCGGGCAAGGCGGCGAAATCGGGCATATCGACGTCGGTCACCGGCTGCTGTGCGGTTGCGGCGCGACGGGCTGCCTCGAAGCGATCTCCTCCGCGTCGGCCATCGCGCGCCGCTACAGCGAGCACACCGGACGTCCGGCCGAAGGCGCCCAGCAGGTCGTCGACGCCGCCCGCCACGGTGACGAGGCCGCGATCTCCGTGGTCAACGACGCGCTCGAGGGGCTCGGCCACGGCATCAAGACCCTGGTCACCCTGCTCGCGCCCGAAGTCGTCGTCCTCGGCGGCGGGCTGTTCACCGCGGGCGACTACGTCCTCGAACCGGTGCGGGCGTGGCTGGCGGCGAACCTGCAGTTCCAGCGGATGCCCGAACTGCGGATCGCGCAGCTCGGTGACGAAGCGGGCAGGCTCGGCGCGGCCCTGCTGGCGCTGGACAAGCTCAAGCCTTGACCACCCGCACGCCTTCCTCTTCGAAGGCGTGCACCCGCTCGGGATCGGCGCGGCCGTCGGTGACGAGGACGTCGACGTCGGTGGTCGCGCAGATCTTCGCGAAGGCGTGACCACCGAGTTTCCCGCTGTCGGCGAGGACGACCACCTGCCGGGCGCGCGCCGCCATCAGCCGGTTCGTGCTCGCGTCGCCCTCGTGGTGCGCCTGCGCGCCGTGCACCGGGTCGAAGGCGTCCACCCCGAGGAACACCAGATCCAGCGAGATCTGGTCGAGGAACAGATGCGACAGCGGCCCGGAGAGATCGAACGACTGCTGCCGTGCGACCCCGCCGGTGACCACGATCTTGATATTGGGCCGGACGGCGAGTTCGTGGGCGATGTTGAGCGCGTTCGTCACCACGGTGAGCGACGGCCCGCCGGTCGCCTCGCCCATGTCCGGCCGGGTCGCGAGCGCGCGGCCCACCTCGGTGCTCGTGGTGCCGCCGTTGAGGCCGACCACCATTCCCGGGTCGACCATTCTGGCCGCGGCCGCGGAAATCCGTTGCTGCTCGGGTGCGTTGCGCGCGGCCTTGTGCCGCAACGGAAGGTCGTAGGCGACATTGCTCGCGACGGCGCCGCCGCGGGTGCGGACCACGAGATTGCGGCCCGCCAAATGATCGAGGTCGCGGCGGATCGTCGCGGGGGAGACGCCGAGTTCGCCCGCCGAAACCTCGACGTCGACTTTTTCCCGCTCTCCCACCATGTCCAATAAAGCCGTCAGCCGTTCATGCCGATTCATCTCCAGCTCCCTCCCCGAAGCTCGATGTCGCTCACCGCACCGGACAAAGTACTACGCGTCGCGATACGGACGGAGAGAAGGGAGAAAGCGGGCGCCGACCACCCCCAGTATGACCGGCGCCCGCCAGATCAGTTCTTCCCGCCGAGCCCGCGCAAGAAGGCGAGTGAAGGCATGAAGAAGTAGTCACCGCCCTTCAGCGTCACCGCCTGCGGGATCGGATCCGCGGTCACCGTCCGCTCGCCCGCCCATTCCGTGGTGTACTCGGATTCCGGACGCGGGCCCTGGCCGATGACCGGATCGAGGCCCGGTGGCTTGACTCCCACCGGCGGGATCGGGAACCCGGGGTTGTTCGCCCAGGTCGCCTGCGTGAACTCGAATTGGTTGCCCAGTACCGAATTGAACGCCATGAACAGCAGGCCGACCCCACCGCTGGGCCGGGCGGACGGCGGCAGGTCGGCGTTCGGATCGTCGGCCCGTTCGCCGTATGGCACGCCCCGCCGCACCATCAGATGAAGGCGTTCCTGCGGCGGTTGCTCCGCGCCGCCGCTGCCGCGCGGATTCGTCTTCCGGATATGCGCCTGGAAGGGACATTTGGCGCCGGCGACGTCGTTTCCGTAGTCGAAGTTGTTCGGTACCGGACTTTCCGCGCCCTCTTCCCGCTGCGCGGTCACCGGCGTGCCGTCCTCGAACCGGCCGACGATCATCGCGCCCGCCCGTTCCCGGTCTTCGCCGACGAGTCCCAATCGATCCGCCAGCGCCTCTTCCGACTGCTTGAATCGCCGCACATTCTGTTCCAATTTGCGGAAAACGAAGTAGCTGCCGAAGTGGACTTCCGGATCGGGAGCCGCGTGATCCGGAACGAGCACCTGGTTCAGCGGAGCGGTCGGATCCCAGACATTGATCCCGTCCGTTTTCGTCTTTTCCGCGTGGATGTCTTCGACCAGGAACAGTGGCTGGCTCCGGCCGTCGACGTAACCGAAATGCTCGATCCCCTCGCCGTCGGCGTTCACCCGGCCCAATCCGGTTTCCTCGGCGACGACGGAAACGGTCGACGGAATCAGCGCGAGAACCGCGTTCCGGCGGGCGGTCATCGGAGCGTCGGCACCGTCGCCGATGATCACGACGGCGTGGATCTCGTCGTGGTAACCGCTGTCGAAGGTGGAGCGGGGCGGGTCGTTCAGCCTCTCGCGGGTCTCCTGCGCGCGCATGCCCTGACGGAAGGATTCGTCTTGCGGTACCTCGATGTTCAGGAATCGGTAGCCGGCCGAGGTGAGCCCGGTGCCGACGTAGGGCGACCCCTTCACGCCCTCGGTCTTGAAGCGCTCGACCTCGGTCAGGTGGGTCTTCGCGGACTTCATCAGCGGGACGAGCGAGGCGAGGAACGTCATCGCGCTCGCGGGCTCCGAAAAACGGAGGAACAATGCGGAAAAATGGTCGCGAGCGTGGGCTTTGAGGATGTTCGGCTGTAGTTCTTCGAGCATCTTCGCGGCGTCGCCGGTCGCGGTCTTCCATTCCAAGGGCACGGTCAGATCGACGGACATGTTCAAGGAACCCCCTCTTGGGAACCCGTACGGCGGCCCCGGCAGGTCTTGCCGGTCCCCGCCGCCGCACGGGACTTACCCCTTGATACAACCGATACCGAAACCTCGCTGTCATCACCCGGAAGTACGCCCTTTTGGCGGTTCTTTCACTCGAAAGAACCAATGCGCCGATCACGCAGAGGGACACGCGAGTTACGCCTTCGCGCACGCCGCGCCTGTGGGCCCAGGCCGTGAAGGCCTCCTTGAGGGACTCAGGGTCCCTCAAGGAGGCCTTCACGGACTTCGGACTTCGGACGCGGCCTAGGTGAGGGGCCGGTCGGTCGGCGCGATCGGGGCGGGCAGCACGTCCCGTCCGGTGAGGAACGCGTCCACGCCGGCCGCGGCGGACCGGCCTTCGGCGATCGCCCACACGATGAGCGACTGGCCGCGGCCCATGTCGCCCGCCACGAACACGTTGTCGACGCTGGTCTTGAACGCCTTGTCGCGGGCGACGTTGCCACGCTGGTCCAGCTCGACGTTGAGCGACTCCAGCAGGCCTTCCCGCTCCGGGCCGACGAAGCCCATCGCGAGCAGCACCAGCTGCGCGGGCAGTTCGCGTTCGGTGCCTTCCACGGGGACGAACTTGCCGCCCTCGTTGCGCACCTCGACCAGCTTCAGCGCGCGCACGCGCCCATCGGCATCGGCCAGGAATTCCTGGGTGTTGACCGAGTACAGCCGCTCGCCGCCCTCTTCGTGCGCGGACGAGACACGGTAGATCATCGGATACGTCGGCCACGGATGCGCGTCGGACCGCGAAAGCGGCGGCTTCGGCATGATCTCCAGCTGCGTCACCGACTTCGCGCCCTGGCGGTGCGAGGTCCCGACGCAGTCCGCGCCGGTGTCGCCACCGCCGATGACGACGACGTCGAGGCCCTCGGCGCTGATCGGCGAGACGTCCAGCTCACCGGCGGCGACCCGGTTGGCGTGCGGCAGGAACTCCATCGCCTGGTGGATGCCGTCGTGCTCGCGGCCGTCGATCGGCAGGTCACGCCACGCGGTCGCGCCACCGGCGAGGACCACGGCGTCGTAGGACGACTTCAGCTCCTCGACGGTGAGGTCGACGCCGACGTTCACCGAGGTCCGGAATTCCGTGCCCTCGGCGCGCATCTGGTCCAGACGGCGATCGAGACGGTGCTTCTCCATCTTGAATTCGGGGATGCCGTAGCGCAGCAGCCCGCCGATCTTGTCGGCCCGCTCGAAGACCACGACACTGTGGCCCGCGCGCGTGAGCTGCTGCGCCGCGGCGAGTCCCGACGGGCCGGATCCGACCACCGCCACCTTCTTGCCGGTGAGCGCCACCGGCTTCTGCGGCGTGACCCAGCCTTCTTCGAAGGCCCGGTCGATGATCGAGATCTCGACCCGCTTGATGGTGACGGGATCGTCGTTGATCCCGAGCACACACGCCGTCTCGCACGGCGCCGGGCAGAGGGTCCCGGTGAACTCCGGGAAATTGTTGGTCGCGTGCAGCCGCTCGGCCGCCTCGCGCCAATCGTCGCGCCAGGTCAGCGTGTTCCACTCGGGGATGAGGTTCCCGAGCGGGCAGCCCTGGTGGCAGAACGGGATGCCGCAGTCCATGCAGCGTCCGGCCTGCTTCTGCAGTTTCGACGTCGCGAAGTCCTCGTACACCTCGCGCCAGTCCATCAGGCGCAGGTCGACGGGACGGCTCTTGGGCGTCTCGCGAGTGGTGGTCAGAAAGCCCTTGGGGTCAGCCATGTGCGGCCTCCATGATCGCCTCGTTCACGTCACGCCCATCGCGCTCGGCTTCAGCCTGCGCCGCGAGCACGCGCTTGTAGTCCTTCGGCATGACCTTGCCGAACCGGTCGACGGCGGCGTCCCAGTCGGCGAGCAGTGCACGCGCGACCGCGGACTCCGTTTCGTCGTAATGCTTTTCGAGCGCCTCGCGGAGGAAGTCCACATCGGACGAATCCAGCGGGTCGATGTCGACCATCTCCGGGTTGATCCGGTGCGCGGGCAGGTCCAGCACGTAGGCGACGCCGCCCGACATCCCGGCCGCGAAGTTGCGGCCCACGCCGCCGAGCACGACGACGCGGCCACCGGTCATGTACTCGCAGCCGTGGTCGCCGACGCCTTCGACGACGGCCAGCGCGCCCGAGTTGCGCACGCAGAACCGCTCGCCGACCTTGCCGCGGATGAAGATCTCGCCGCTGGTCGCGCCGTAGCCGATCACGTTGCCCGCGATGATGTGCTCTTCGGCGTTGTACCGCGCCACCTTCGGCGGCCGCACGATGAGCCGCCCGCCGGACAGGCCCTTGCCGACGTAGTCGTTGCCGTCGCCGTAGAGCCGCAGCGTGATGCCCTTGGGCACGAACGCGCCGAACGACTGGCCGGCGGTACCGGTGAAGGTCACGTCGATCGTGTTGTCCGGCAGGCCTTCGCCGCCCCACCGCTTGGTGAGTTCGTGGCCGAGCATGGTGCCGACGGTCCGGTTCACGTTGCGGACAGGCAGTTCCAGCCGCACTTTGTCCCCCGAGGACAGTGCGCCCTCGGCGAGCTGGATCAGCGTGTTGTCGAGCGCCTTCTCCAGCCCGTGGTCCTGCACGGTCTGCTGGTGACGCAGGCCGGCGGGGGCCATGTCGGGCACGTGGAAGATCGGCGTCAGGTCGAGCCCGGCGGCCTTCCAGTGGTCGATCGCCTTGCGCTTGTCGAGCATCTCCGCGTGGCCGACGGCCTCGGCGATGGACCGGAAACCCAGCTCCGCCAGGTACTCCCGGACCTCCTGCGCGATGAACTCGAAGAAGTTCACCACGTACTCGGCCTTGCCGCTGAACTTCTCGCGCAGCTTCGGGTTCTGCGTCGCGACGCCGACCGGGCAGGTGTCGAGGTGACACACCCGCATCATGATGCAGCCGGACACCACGAGCGGCGCGGTCGCGAAACCGAACTCCTCGGCACCGAGCAGCGCGGCGATCACGACGTCACGGCCGGTCTTGAGCTGGCCGTCGGTCTGCACGACGATCCGGTCACGCAGCCGGTTGGCCAGCAGCGTCTGCTGCGTCTCGGCGAGCCCGAGTTCCCACGGGCCACCCGCGTGCTTGATCGACGACAGCGGGGAAGCACCCGTGCCGCCGTCGTGCCCGGAGATGAGCACGACGTCCGCGTGCGCCTTGGAGACACCGGCCGCGACCGTGCCGACGCCGACCTCGGACACGAGCTTCACGTGGATGCGCGCGGCCGGGTTGGCGTTCTTGAGGTCATGGATCAGCTGTGCCAGATCCTCGATCGAGTAGATGTCGTGGTGCGGCGGCGGGGAGATGAGCCCGACCCCTGCCGTGGAGTGCCGCGTCTTCGCGATCCACGGGTACACCTTCGCGCCGGGCAGCTGGCCGCCCTCGCCGGGCTTCGCGCCCTGCGCCATCTTGATCTGGATGTCGTCGGCGTTGACCAGGTATTCGCTGGTGACGCCGAACCGTCCACTCGCGACCTGCTTGACCGCGCTGCGGCGCTCGGGGTCGTAGAGCCGTTCCGGATCCTCGCCGCCCTCACCGGTGTTCGACTTGCCGCCGAGGCGGTTCATCGCGATGGCCAGGGTTTCGTGCATCTCCGCCGAGATCGACCCGTAGGAGATCGCGCCGGTGGCGAACCGCTTGACGATCTCGGAGACCGGCTCGACCTCGTCGATCGGCACCGCGGGCCGCTGTCCGACCTTGAAGTCGAACAGGCCGCGCAGCGTGTACAGCTTCTGCGCCTGGTCGTCGACGGCCTTCGTGTACTCCTTGAAGACCTCGTACTTCCCGGCACGGGTGGAGTGCTGCAGCTTGAACACCGTCTGCGGGTTGAACAGATGTGGCTCGCCCTCGCGGCGCCACTGGTAGTCCGCGCCGGTCTCCAGCTCGCGGTGGTTCGCCCGGAACCCGTCGCGCGGGAACGCGCGGCGGTGCCGTTCGGCGACTTCCAGGGCGAGCGTGTCGAAGCCGACGCCGCCGAGCCGGGAAGTGGTGCCGGTGAAGCAGTTCTGGACGACCTCTTCGCCGAGCCCGACCGCTTCGAAGATCTGCGCGCCGGTGTAGGAGGCCACTGTGGACACACCCATCTTCGACATCGTCTTGCGGACGCCCTTGCCCAGCGCCTTGATCAGGTTCGCGGTCGCCTGCTTGGCGGTGGCACCGGCGATCAGGCCCTGATCGGCCATCTCCTCGACGGTCGCCATCGCCAGGTACGGGTTCACCGCGGCGACGCCGTAGCCGATCAGCAGCGCGATGTGGTGCACCTCGCGCGCGTCGCCCGCCTCGACGATGAGGCCGACCTGCGTGCGGGTCTTCTCGCGCACCAGGTGGTGGTGCACCGCGCCGGTGAGCAGCAGCGACGGGATACCCGCGTGGTCTTCGTCGATCCCGCGGTCGGACAGCACGATCAGCCGCGCGCCCTCGGCGATGGCCGCGGACACCTCGGCGCGGATCTCGTCGAGCCGCCGCACGAGCGCCTCGCCGCCGCCGTGGACGTCGTAGGTGCCCTGCACGGTGACGGCCTGGAACTCCGGCAGGTCGCCGTCGTCGTTGACGTGCACCAGCTTCGCGAACTCGTCGTTGTCCAGCACCGGGAACGGCAGCACGATCCGGCGGCACGACTTCGCGTCGGCCTCCAGGAGGTTCGGCTCCGCGCCGAGCTGGGTGCCCAGCGAGGTGACCAGTTCCTCGCGGATCGCGTCGAGCGGCGGGTTGGTCACCTGGGCGAAGAGCTGGATGAAGTAGTCGAACAGCAGCCGCGGGCGGCTGGACAGCGAGGCGATGGGGGAGTCGTTGCCCATCGAGCCGATCGGCTCCGCGCCGGTGCGGGCCATCGGTTCGAGCAGGACGTCGAGCTCCTCCTCGGTGTAGCCGAAGGCCTGCTGACGGCGGACGAGCGCGGCGTGCGGCGGGATCTCGCGCTCACGCTCGGGAAGCCCGGCGAGCGGGAGCAGGCCGTCCTCGACCCATTCGTCGTACGGGTGCTCGGTGGCGAGGTCGTTCTTGATCTCCTCGTCCTCGACGATCCGGCCGGCGGCGGTGTCCACGAGGAACATGCGGCCCGGCTCCAACCGTCCTTTCCGGACGATCGTGGACTGCTCCAGCTCCAGCACGCCGACCTCGCTGGCGAGGACGACGAGGCCGTCTTCGGTGACCCAGTACCGCGCGGGACGCAGGCCGTTGCGGTCGAGGACCGCGCCGATCTGGGTGCCGTCGGTGAAGGAGACCAGCGCGGGGCCGTCCCACGGCTCCATCAGCGTCGAGTGGAACTGGTAGAACGCGCGGCGCGCCGGGTCCATCTCCTGATGGTTCTCCCAGGCCTCCGGGATCATCATCAGCACCGCGTGGGGCAGCGAGCGACCCCCGAGGTGGAGCAGCTCCAGCACCTCGTCGAAGGACGCCGAGTCGCTCGCGCCGCGCGTTATGATCGGGTAGATGCGCTTGAGGTCGCCCGGGATCAGCTCGGATTCGAGCAGCGCCTCACGCGCGTCCATCCAGTTCCGGTTGCCGCGCAGGGTGTTGATCTCGCCGTTGTGGGCGACGTACCGGTACGGATGCGCCAGCGGCCACGACGGGAAGGTGTTGGTGGAGAAGCGGGAGTGCACCAGGCCGATGGCGCTGGTGACGCGCTCGTCGGTGAGGTCGGCGAAGAACTTCTCGACCTGCGGCTCGGTGAGCATTCCTTTGTAGACGATCGTGCGCGAGGACAGGCTCGGAAAGTAGACGTCATCTTCGACGAGCTCGTGCTCGGCGCGTTTACGCACGACGAAGGCGGCGCGTTCCAGCGCCAGGCCCTCCAGCGCGTCGTTGCCCGCCAGGAACAGCTGGCTGAAGTACGGCATCGTCTCGGCCGCGCCGGTGCCGACGTGTTCGGTGTGGACCGGAAGGTCACGCCAGCCGAGCACGCGCATGCCCTCTTCGGCGGCGACGCGCTGGATGGTCGTCATCGCGCGGCCGCGCCGGGTTTCGTCCTGCGGAAGGAAAGCCGTGCCGACGGCGTACGCGCCGGGCGCGGGAAGGTCGAAGTCGACGACCTCGCGATAGAACTCGTCGGGGACCTGGATGAGGATCCCGGCGCCGTCGCCGGTCTCCGGGTCTGCGCCGCGGGCCCCGCGATGTTCCAGGTTCCGCAGCGCGATCAGCGCTTTGGCGACGATGCCGTGATCGCGTTTACCGGAGAGATCGGCGACGAACGCGACACCACAGGCGTCGTGTTCGAACTCCGGGTCGTACAGGCCTTCGGGGGCCTTGCTGCCCTTGTAGCTGGCATGGTGGGTCACGGCTGGCCGCCTCCCAAGGCGTCGGCGCGACCGGTAACACTCCGTTCGGGTGGTTCGGACGTGAACCAGTTAACGAAGTGGTCCGGGACCGCGATGGTCAGTCGAGAGGGAACGATCCCGCCCGCGGAAACGGGGGCAGGCCTCGTAGAGCCGCACTGCATTGGGCGGCCGATGCGCATATCGGTACTGCTGTGCACGTGGGTGCCGCGTTGCCGCTGTGGTGGGTGGCTGGCGGGTACACGTGTTACTCCCGGGTTCGCCGGTCTTATGACGATAGTGTGAAATCGCTGTTATCGACATACGTCGCTTGGTCGGGGTGGGAAATGCCACGCGGGCGTTGACTTCAAACATCATCTGCCCACTGGCTGGAATGACGTGTCCACTGAGTGGAGCATCAGTGCTCTGACCTGCGGTTACCGCTGCCAGGCTGCTCCGAAAGTGTGACCTGGGTCGCGCGGTCGAGTGGGTTTCGCCGGTGTTGCGGTGACCCCGGGTGAGGAGTCGAATCGCCCGAACGGCAGAGCGACCTGCCCGGTTTGAGAGGCTTGGCCGATGGCGGATCGTTATCTCACCGTGGCGGGTACCGGGGTCCACGAGATCGAAATCCGGCGGTCGCGCTTCCTCTGCGCGCTCGCGCCGGTCACCTCGGAAGAGGCCGCCCGTGAGGTGATCGCCGCCCGGAAGAAGGCCGATCCGGCGGCGCGGCACCACTGTCACGCGTTCGTGTTGGGCACCGACGGACGCACCCAGCGATCGAGTGACGACGGCGAGCCAGCAGGAACCGCGGGCACCCCGATGCTCGAGGTCCTCCGCCGTCGCGAACTGACCGACACCGTCGCGGTGGTGACCCGCTACTTCGGCGGGGTCCTGCTCGGCGCCGGCGGTCTGATCCGCGCGTACGGCCAGGCGGTCTCCGAAGCCGTCGACGTCATCGGGGTCCGGGAGTACCGGCGGCTGCGGCTGGTGGAGGTCGTCGTCGACTACGACCGGGCCGGACGGCTGGAGAACGACATCCGCTCGTCGCCGTACCTGCTGCACGCGACGCGGTTCGAGGACGTCGCGCACTTCGACGTCGGGCTCGCGCCGGATCAGGGGGACGCGTTCCACGCCTGGCTCGCCGACCTGACCGGCGGTGAGGCCGTCGCCGAGGAAATCGGCGAGACCTGGCTGCCCGCCCCGTGACCAGACCCGTCACTCACGTGCTTGAACGGCGAACTCGCGTGATTGAAGGCGTAACTCACGTGATTGAAGGCGGAACTCGCTGATCGCCGCCCAATCACGCGAGTTCGCCGTCTGATCACGCGAGTTACGTCTCTGATCACGCGAGTTACGGGTCTGAGCACGTGAGTGACGGGTTCGGTCACGGGTGGGGGCGGGCCTGCCACTCCTCCAGGGTGATGGCGTACTCGACCTCGCCCTCCTCGGTGCCGGGGATCGGGTGGTCGAACTGCTCGTGATATGTCCGGACGTGCCGCATCCCGACCTTCTCCATGACCCGCCGGGACCCCAGGTTCACCGCCATGGTCGCCGCCCAGATCCGCTTGGCCCCGAATTCGGTGAACCCCTTCTCCAGGAGCGCGAGCGAACCTTCGGTCGCGTACCCCTTGCCCCAGCAGGACCGGTTCAGCCGGTAACCCAGTTCGGGATCGTCGTTGTGATGGCCGCGCAGCGGGCGGAAATGGAACCACCCCAGGAAATCCCCGCTCGATTTCTCGATCGCCGCCCAGAACCCGTAACCGGGGAAACGCTCGTAGTAACCGAGAAAGGCGGGAAGGTCGACGTTTTCGATCTCCGCCCGGTCGGCGGGTTCGCCCCCATTGAGGTACCGCATGACTTCGGGATCGTCGTAGAGCGCGAACAGGTCGTCGACGTCGGCGCCGGTGAACTGCCGCAGCACGAGCCGCTCGGTCTCCAGAAAGACACGCATCACGAGATCGTGGCGCTCCCGGCGCGCACCCGCAAACGCTTTTAGGCCGCGGCCAGCGGCGGGAAGGCGCCTTTCAGTGCCACCGCTCCGGCCTCGGTGAGCAGGGCGGGGACACGCTCGCCCCACCGGCCGCCCCGCGCGGCCCGCACCAGGCCGAGGTGGGCGAGGCGATGCGCGGTGTGCTGGTCGCAGCAGGCGAGGCCGTCGACGAACAGATCCGGCTCGCAGCTGCAGCTGATCTCGGCGTGGCCCTCGGCCACGGCTCTCAGGGTGGCCCGCTCACGATGGTTCAGGCCTGTCCGAACGTCCATGGCGCGCCTCCTTTCCGTTTCCGCTGTGAACAGTGAAACCCATACCCCCGACAGTTTCCGTCTCCTACGATGCGAAGTCTCGGATTTCGGGCGTACTTAGGGGTGGTGTGTCGCGTATTCCAGGGTGAAGACCTAGGGGGTGTCACCCGGTATTCGACGCGGAAGCGGTTCCAGCTCGGTCTTGCGAAGATGCCGGAAAATGATCGAACTCCGGAAGCCGATGATCTCTTTGCGCTTCGCCAACCGATCCACCAGGAATGCGTGGAGCTGATCGACGTCCTGCGCGGCGACGTGGATCAGGAAATCGTCGCTGCCGGCGGTGACGAAGACCGAAAGGACCTCCGGCAATTCCGCGACCGAACGCTGGAAGGAGTCGATCACCTCCCGGCTCAGCGGCCGCACCTGCGCCGAGACCATCGCCTGCACGCCGCGGTTGAGGCTGCGCAGGTCGATGTCGGCGTGATACCCGCGGATGACGCCGCGCTCCCGGAGCAGCCGCGTCCGTTCCAAGCAGGTCGACGGCGCGACGCCGACCTTGCGGGCGATGTCCCGGTTCGACTGCCGCGCATCCGCCTGGAGTTCGCGGATGATCGCCGAATCAAGTTCGTCCACGCCCACCCCTTTCGTCCGTCTGCCGAATAACGTTCGGCAGATCTCCTGCAAGCCTGCGAATCAGCCTAACTTCTGCGCATTCAGTCGACTAAGTGCGTGGGAGGAAGCGAGATGTCCGTACAGGAGCTGGTCGTCCGGCGGGGGCGCCGGTCCGGGGTGACGACGATGGTGGCCGTGCACTCGCGCGCGCTCGGCCCGGCCGTCGGCGGCTGCCGGTTCAAGGTCTATCCGCGCGTCCACGACGCGATCGACGACGTCCTGCGGCTGTCCGCGGCGATGACCCGCAAATGCGCGGTCGCGGGCCTGGACTTCGGCGGCGGCAAGAGCGTCGTCGCGCTCGAAGGTTTGCCGACCCCCGAGCAGCGGCGCGAGATCCTGCTCGACCACGCCGACCTCATCGCGTCACTCGACGGCGCGTATCTCGCCGGGCCGGACGTCGGCACCGGCCCGGAGGACATGCGCGTCTTGCGTGAACGGACCCCGCATGTCTTCTGCCTGCCCGAGGAGCACGGCGGCACCGGTTCGTCGAGCGGGCCGACCGCCGTCGGAGTGCTCGCCGCCCTGCGAGCGGGCGCCCGGGCGGTCTTCGGTGACGACGACCTGACCGGCCGCAAGGTGGTCATCAGCGGCTACGGCTCGGTCGGCGCCCACCTGGCCGCCGACCTGGTCAAGCAGGGCGCGAAGGTCATCGTGTCCGATGTGGATGAACGACGCCTCGCTGCGGCAGAAGGACAGGGCTTGAAGCGGGTAGAGCCGGATCAGGTACTCGGCGTCGAGGCCGACGTCCTGATCCCGGCCGCCGTCGGCGGGGTCTTCGGCCCGGGGACCGAGGTCGCCGCGCCGCTCGTCGTCGGCCCGGCGAACAACCAGCTCACCAACGACACAGTCGCGGCGAACCTCGCCGCTCAGGGAGTCCTGTGGATCCCGGACTTCGTCGCGAGTGCCGGAGGAGTCGTCTACACGCTCGGCCGCGAAGCCGAGCACCTCACCCACGATGAGGCACTCGCCCGCGTCGAAACCCTGGAGGAGACCACGCGAAGGATTCTCGACGCCGCTTCGGCCAACGGCACCACGCCGTTGGCCGAAGCGGAAGCGCTCGCCGAAGCGAGGCTCACTTCTGGTGCGGAGCCACGTACTCCTTCGCCTCGGGAGCCTCGAACAGCGGCTTGACGTAGCGGACCCCGCCCTCGGCCGACGCGTCCGGTGTCGCCGCGTACACCTGGCGCGTCGCCGGGGTGCCCGCCTTCGAGAAGTCCAGTGCCGCCACCAGATCGTCGGTGCTCGCCGACGTCGTCTGCTTCAGCGCCGCGGCGATGCCGTCCCGGGTGAGATCCTTGTTCTCGCAGGCCTTCTTGAGCACCGCGCCCCACACCTCGCCGACCGCGTAGCCATAAGGGATCCCGCCGTTCGGGGTCTCCTTGTACGCCGCCTTGTACTTCGAGGCGACGTCCTTGGCCTTGGGGAGGTCCGCGGAGAACGGGACACTGCTGGCGACGATCGTCAGCTTGTCGAGCGCGTTCGCGGCCGGGCTCTTGAGCAGCACGGGATCGAAGGTCGGGTTGTTGCCGAGCACGGGAACGTTCAGCCCGAGCGCCTTGTTCGCCGCGAGCGCGGAACCGGTCTGCGCCGGGGTCGTGGTCAGGACGATGGACTTCACCCCGGCGCCCTTGAGCCCGGTGATGATGTTGGTGAGGTCGTTGTCGGTCGAGGTCACCTTGACCTCTTTGACCGTCAGATTGTGCTTCTTGGCGTAGAACTGCGAGCCGCGCAGGCCGTTCTTGCCGTACTCACCGTCGATGTAGACGTGCCCGATCGTGTCGCCGTCCTTCACCAGCCCCTTTTCCTGGAAATACGACAGCCCGTCGATGATCTCCAGGTCGTACGTCGTCCCGACGATCATCACGTACGGGTTGTCGAGCAGTTCCGAAGACCACGACGCGGGCGCCGCGACGGTCTTGTCCGAGGCGATGTTCTGCTTCAGCGCGGCGACCACCGGCGAGCCGAGCAGTTGTACGAAGCCGAGGACCTTCGGCTCGATCTGCGGATACAGCGTCTTCGCCGTGTCCGCCTTGTAGCCATGGTCGACGGTCTCGAGTTTGACCTGACGTCCGCACGCCCCGCCCGCGGTGTTGAAGTCCTTGGCCCACAACTCGTTCCCCTGTGTGATGCCGAGCCCGAGGTTCTTGAACACCCCGGTCTTGTCGGTCATCACACCGAGGGTGATCTCCGAGGACGTCACCCCTTTGTCGGTCTTGACGCCCGAACCGTCCGCCCCCGAGGACCCCGAGTCGCCCGCTTTCGTGCTGCACGCCGAGAGGGCGAGGACCGCCGCCAGCGCGACGGCCGGATATGTGCGCTTCATTTGTCTTGCTCCTCCGGGAGATGAGGTTTCTTGGCGGGGGTGATGCGTCGGCCGATCGCGGCGAGCCCGCCCGGTTCGAAGAGCACCACGAGGATGATCGCGGCACCGTAGACGAACGAACTGACCAGGATCGGGGTCAAGGCGCCGTCCCCGGTACCGGAGAACCAGCCGAGATCGGCGGAGTACAGCGAAAGCACCTGCGGCAGCCCGTTGACGATCAGCGCGCCCACCAGCGCGCCGGGCACCGAGCCGAGTCCCCCGATGATCACCATGGCCAGGAAGGCGATGGAGATGTTGATGCCGTACGTGCCGAATTCGCTCTCGTCGGGTTTGAGGATGTCGAACCACAGCACGGTCATCGCGCCGGCGAGCCCCGCGTACGCCGAGGAGACCGCGAACGCGCCCGCCTTGGCCCGCGTGACGCTGACGCCCATCACGGACGCGGCGGCCTCGTTGTCGCGCACCGCCCGCCACGACCGGCCGACCCGGCTGCGCACCGCCGCCTGCGCGACCACGAACGCGAGCACGGTCAGCAGCAGGAACAGGTACCAGAGCCGTTCCGCCTGCCGGATCGGCACGCCCATCAGCTCGATCTCCGGGCCGCCGTTGGTGAACGGGAAACCGAACAGCGAGAACGGCTGGGGCGCGCGCCCGGTCGAGGTCCCGCCGGTCAGCGTCTCGGCCGACTGTCCGAAGTAGAGCCCGAGGAACACCAGCGACAGCGACGCGACACCGAGGTAGATCCCGCGCAGCCGTCCCGAAACCGGCGCGAACGCCAGCCCCAGCAGCGCGGTGACGACCACCGCGCCGACCAGCGAAAGACCGGGATCGAGGCCGAGCCCGAACACGCGCTCGTCGTCCGACGGTCCGGAAAGGACGGTGTAGCCGGTCGCGCCCGCCAGCAGGAAGAACGCGTGTGCCAGCGAAAGCTGCCCGGCCTGCCCGACCAGCAGCGTGAGCCCGATCGCGCCGACCCCGCCGATCATCATGTACTGCCCGGCCTTCAGCCAGGCGGCGTCGAGATATAGCGGGATCGCGAGCAGGACGACCAGCAGCGCGACCCAGGCCAGTGCCTTGAGCAGGCGTCCCCGATCGCGTTTCGCGGGCGGTGACTGGGGAGCCGCGGCAGGGGTTTTCACGGCGGTGTCAGACACGGGTGCTCTCCCTCGTCCCGAACAACCCCGACGGCCGCACCACGAGGACCACGAGCATCACCAGGAAGACCGCGCTCTTGGAGAAGTCGAACGACACGTACTGCGCCGAAAGCGCCTCGACCAGCCCGACGACCAGGCCGCCCACCACCGCGCCCGCCGTCGAGTCCAGCCCGCCGAGGATGGCCGCGGGGAACGCCGCGAGCGCGATGGAGTGCGTACCGCGGGACAGGCCCGCGCCGGAGAAGTCCTGCGTGGCGATGAAGAGCACCGCGACCCCGGCGAGCACCCCGGCGACCACCCACGCGGTCGCCGTCACCCGGGAACTGCGGATCCCCATCAGCGCGGCGGCTTCGCGGTTCTCGGCCTGGGCGCGCATGGCGATACCCCAGTTCGAGTACTTGAAGGCCAAGGTGAACGCGGTGATCAGCACGGCGGCGACGAGCAGCGCCACCAGATGTGTCCGGAACAGCGTGATCCCGCCGAGCTGGAACGGCTTCGCGTCCCAGGCGTCGCCGAGGAACGGCAACGTGACGCCGAGCCGTCGCACGATCTCCTCGGTGATGATCACGTCGACGCCGATGGTCAGCAACGCCAGGCTGTTCGCGTCCGCGTGCCGCGAGCGGGACAGCAGAAGTCGTTCCAGCAGCAGGGCGAGCAGGCCCGCCGAGACGATGCCGGCCAGCGAGGCGCCCAGCCAGCCGAGGGATTCGCGGGTCACGACGACCAGGTATCCGCCGAAGAGCACGAGCGAGCCGTGCGCGAAGTTGACCACCTCGGTGGCCTTGAAGATGATCACGAAACCCAGCGCCAGCAACGCGAACACCGCGCCCTTGCCGAGCCCGTTCACCACGAGTTGCAGGAAAGTGTTCACGCCGTGGCCTCCGTGCCGAGATATGCCCTGATCACGTCCGGATCCGACTGGACCTCGGCGGGGGTGCCGTCGGCGATGCGCCTGCCGAAGTCCAGGACGGTGACCCGGTCCGCGATGCCCATCACCAGCCCCATGTCGTGTTCCACCAGCAGGATCGAGATGCCGAGCTCGTCACGGACGTCGCGGATCGTCCCGGCCAGTTCGGCGGTCTCGGTCGCGTTCATGCCTGCCGCCGGTTCGTCGAGCAGCAGCAGCACCGGTTCGACGGCGAGCGCGCGGGCCAGGTCGACGCGTTTCACCGCGCCGTAGGGCAGCGCGCCCACCGGGAGATGCACCAGCGCGCCGATGCCGAGGAAGTCGCAGATCTCCCGCACCCGCGCGGAATGGCGGCGTTCGGCCCGGACCGTCCACGGCAGACGGAGCCCGCAGGCGAGGAAGCCGCCCTTGGTCAGCGCGTGGCGGCCGAGCATGACGTTGTCGAGCACGGTGGAGCCGGGGGAGAGGGCGGCGTTCTGGAACGACCGGCCGACCCCGAGGCCCGCCAGCCGGTGCGGCGGGAGTCCGGAAAGGACGGCGTCGCCGAGCCGGACGCGGCCGGTGTTCGCCCGGTAGAGGCCGCTGATGACGTTGAAACAGCTGGACTTCCCGGCACCGTTCGGACCGATGAGCGCGTGCAGCGAACCGGAACCGACGGTGAACGAGACGTCGTCCAGCGCCCGGATCCCGCCGAAGCGCAGGGTCACGTTCTCGACGTGCAACTCGGGCGGCGTCATCCGGCCCACCTCGACAGGCTCCGGCCCGCGAGCTGTTTGCGGGCGTCGGCGGCCTCGGCTTCGGCGGTGGCCTGCGATTCGGCGTGGCCGCCGAGGTAGAGCCGCTGGACCTCCTCGCTCGCCGCGAGCTCGGCCGTCGTCCCGGCCAGCGCGACCCGGCCCACTTCGAGGACGATCGCGTGATCGGCGACGCGCAACGCCATCACGGCGTTCTGCTCGACCAGCACCACGGCGGTGCCCTGCTCGTGGATCTCGCGGATGATGTCGCCGATCTGCTCGACGATCTTCGGCGCGAGACCGAGCGAAGGTTCGTCGAGCAGCAGGAGCCGCGGGCCGGACATCAGCGCGCGACCGATCGCGAGCATTTGCTGCTCACCGCCGGAAAGCAGGCCCGCACGCTGGTTGGCGCGTTCGGACAGGACCGGAAAGAGCTCGTCGACGCGTTTACGGGCGGCGGCGCGCTGGCCGGGGTTGCGGGCGCCGATCCCGCCCGCGCGCAGGTTCTCCTCGACCGTCATCCGCGCGAAGACCTGGCGGCCTTCGGGGACGCCGACCACGCCGAGACCGACGATGCGGGCCGGGTCGAGTTTGGACAGTGGTTTGCCGTCGTAGCGCACCTCGCCGGCGGAAACCGAGCCCCGGTGCATGCGCAGCGTGCCGGAGACGGTGCGCAGCAGGGTCGACTTCCCGGCCCCGTTGCTGCCGAGGACGGCCAGCACCCCATCAGGTGAAACGTCGAGGTCGACCCCGTGCAGTGCGGCCACCGATCGGCCGTACCGCACCTGGAGATCACGAACACTCAGCAAGCCGCCTCCTCCGTTCGTGTGACGCGAGTCACGATCGGTGGCGGTCATCCTGCGTGGGCACCCTCCGCCGCGTTACCCCCACCTGGAGACCCACCCGGCAACAAAACGGACACGACGCATTTCGTCCTCTAAATGCGGTAGTTGCACGCGCAAGTACCGCATTTAGAGGACGAAACGCGTCAGAGGAGGCCGGCTTCGGAGGCTTTGCCGATGGCCTCGACGCGGTTCCGGGCGCCGAGTTTGTGCAAAGCGGACTGCAGGTAGGTCTTCACCGTGTTCCGCGCCAGCCCGGTCGATTCCGCGATCTCCGGATTCGTCTGCCCCTGCGCCGCCAGCCGCAGGACCTCGTACTCACGCCGCGTCAGGCCACTACGGGCCAGCGCGTCGGACCGCTGGCCGTCGTCGGGGAAGATCCGCGGATCGACGACGCGCTCACCCTTGAGCACCTGCCGCAACGCCGCCACCAGATCCGTCCCGGCGACGTCCTTGAGCAGGCAACCGTGCGCGCCGGAGTCCAGCGCGGCCCGCACGCCCTGATGGTCACCGTGCGCGGTGAACACCACGATCCGCCCGGCCGGATGCACGCGGCGGAGTTCGGCGATGACCTCGGGCGCGAGCATGTCCGGCAGCCGCAGGTCCAGCAGGATCAGCACCGGCTTCAGCTCACCCGCCCGCCGGATCGCGGACCGGCCGGTCTCGGCCGAGCCGACCACGGTCATCGCCGGGTCGTAGCGCAGCAGCAGGCTCACCCCGTCGCGGACCACCGGATGGTCGTCCACGACGAGCACCGTCACCGGCGACGGCACGGTTCCGGCACCCATGCGCGCAGCGTGCACCCGTCGTCCTCGTCGCGGACCAGGCTGACCCGGCCGCCGAGCCGCGCGGCGCGTTCGGCCAGCGCGCGCAGCCCCATCCCGGTGCCCGGTTCGGGCTCCTCGGCATCTTCAGTGCGATGGCCCGTCCCGTCGTCGGCGACGACCACCTGCACGCCGTCGTCACTGGGCAGGAGACTGACCACGACGGACAACGCGTCGGCGTGTTTCTCCACGTTGAGCAGGCCCTCGCGGACGGCCGCCACCAGCAGCCCGGTGCGTTCGGCGTCCAGCCGCGGCACCGGCGCGAGCTGCACGAACCGCGCCGGGACGCCGCAGCGGGCCTGAAACGACCGGCAGTGCTCGGCCAGTTCCACCGGCAGCGCGCGCTCCGGGCTCGACTCCGACAACGCCAGCAGCGACTCGCGCAGCGCTCTCGACGCGGCCGACACGTCGCCCTCCAGCCGCCGCAGCCGCGATTCGAGCGCCGGGTTGTCGCTGATGTCCTCGTGCAGGTTCCGGACCTGGACGCCGATCGAGAACAGCAGCGCGCCGACCGAATCGTGCAGCGCGCTCTGCATCCGGAGCCGTTCGGAGGACAGCGCGGTTTCCCGGTCGGCTTCGGCGACCGACGCCAGTTTCAGCGCCCGGCCGGCCTCGGTGGCGATGTCTTCGAGGGACTGGACCGCGTCGTCGCCGAAGTCGCGACGCTCGCGCATGGCGGCGTACGCGATGGCGACGGTCTCGGTCCCGCTGACGATCGGGACGGCGATCATCGCGGCGAGGCCCTCGCCGCGGACCTGCGCGTCGAACTGGTGGGTGATACTCGGCGAGTTGACGTAGTCGTTCACCCTCACCGGCTTGCCCAGCGCGAGCACTCGCCCGCCGATGCCCTGGCCGATGGGCACGGCGAGATCCTGCAATGCGTCCGTCCTGGTGCCCGACATCCAGCGGATCACCGCCACTTCGGGCCCGGCCAGCTCGGCGACGAAGCCGGAATGCGTGCCGATCGACTCGCGGATCAGCCGCGCGGTGCCGTTGAGGGCCGCGACCCGGTCGAGGGTCGCGAGCAGCTCTTCGCGCTCGCGAAGAAGCCCGCCGAGCACCGCGCTGTGCTCGGCGGCGAGCTCTTCAGCGGCGTGCCGTCTCGCCGTCACGCGCTCACGATCGCATACCGGACGTGGTTTCCGACACACCCGTCCGGAGAGGTTCGCCGATGCGTTTCCGGCCGCGGTTGTCTTGAATGGACCCGTGGAGATCCTGGCCGACGCCGCGACACTGGCGCTGTACACGACCGACGCCTCCAACTACCGGCACGTGCCGAAGGGTGTGGTGCTGCCGCGGAGCGTCGACGAGGTGATCGAGGCCGTCGCCGCCTGCCGCCGGGCCGGGCTGCCGGTGATCGCCCGCGGCGGCGGCACCAGCGTCGCGGGCAACTCGTGCGGGCCGGGCGTCGTGATCGACACCTCGCGTCACCTCAGCGGGGTCCTCGGCCTCGACCCGGCGGCGCGCACGGCGAGGGTCGCGCCCGGGACCGTCCTCGACGACCTCCAGCGGCTCGCCGCGCCGCACGGGCTCCGGTTCGGCCCCGATCCGTCGACGCATTCGCGCTGCACGATCGGCGGGATGATCGGCAACAACGCCTGCGGCTCGCATTCGGTGGCCTGGGGCCGCACGGTCGACGTGGTCCGGGAGCTGGACGTGCTGCTCTACGACGGCACGCGGCTGACCGTCGGGCCCACCTCGCCGTCCGAAGTGGACGCCCGGGCGGCCAAGCCCGGCACCGAAGGCCGGGTCTTCTCCGAGTTGCGCGCGCTGGTCCGGGACAACCTGGCGTTGCTGCGCACCGAACTGTCGTCCTTCAGCAGGCGGGTCTCCGGATACGGGCTCGAACACCTGTTGCCGGAGAACGGTTTCGACGTCGCCAAGGCGCTGGTCGGCAGCGAGGGCACCTGCGTGACCGTCCTGGAGGCGACGGTCTCGCTGGCCGAGGTCCCGGCGCGCAAGGTGCTCGCGGTGCTCGGATTCGAGTCCGACATCGCCGCGGCCGACGCCGTCCCGGAGATCCTGCCGTGGTCGCCCCTGACCGTCGAAGGCGTCGACGCGGATCTCGTCGCCCTGCTGGAGCCGGGCCGTGCCGACGGGCTTCCGCCGGGCGGCGCCTGGTTGTTCGTCGAAATGGCCGACCCGGACAAGGCACGCGAGCTGATCGCCGGACTGCGTGGCGCGTTGACCGGATCCGCGCTGCTGGACGACGCGGTCGCGCAGAAGCGGCTGTGGCGGATCCGGGAGGAGGGCGCCGGTCTCGCGACCCGGTTGGCCGGAGGCGAGGAGGCCTGGCCCGGCTGGGAAGACGCTGCCGTGCCGCCCGAGCGTTTGGGTGCCTACTTGCGGGAATTCAAACAGCTCATGCGCGAGCACGGCCGCAAGAGCGTGGTCTACGGCCACTACGGTGAAGGCTGCCTGCACCTGCGGCTGGACTTCGATCTTCTTTCGCCGCAAGGGATCGCCGGGTTCCGGTCGTTCCTCGAAGAGGCGGCGGACCTGGTCGCCGCACACGGCGGCTCGCTGTCCGGGGAACACGGCGACGGCCAGGCCCGCTCGGAGCTGCTGTCGCGGATGTACAGCCCGGAGATCCTCGCGCTTTTCGCGCGGTTCAAAGGGATCTTCGATCCGGCGGGCATGATGAACCCGGGCATCCTGGTGAACCCCAGGCCGGTCGACGCCGATCTTCGCGTGCGGCGCGCGCCGCTGGCGCTGGAAGACGTCACCGCGCTCGCGTACCCGGAGGATCAGGGGAGCTTCGGGCAGGCGATGCGGCGTTGTGTCGGCGTCGGGAAATGCCGCAACACCACCGGAGCGGGCGTGATGTGCCCGAGCTACCGCGCCACGCGGGAGGAGAAGCATTCGACGCGGGGCCGCGCGCATCTGCTCGCCGAGATGGTGAACGGCGAACTGATCACCGACGGCTGGCGTTCGGAGGAGGTCGCCGAGGCGCTGGATCTCTGCCTGTCGTGCAAGGGCTGCCTGTCCGATTGCCCGGTCGACGTCGACATGGCGACGTACAAGGCGGAATTCCTGCACCAGCACCACAAGGGCCGGATCCGGCCGGCGTCGCACTATTCGATGGGCTGGCTGCCGGTGTGGCTGCGCGCCGCGTCGCTGGCGCCGCGGCTGGCGAACACGGTGTCGCGCCGGTTCTCCGGGCTGCTGAAGAAGTTCGGTGGGATCGCGCCGGAACGGGACCTGCCGACGTTCGCCACGGCTCCGTTCACCCGGCGCCGCGCCGATCTCAAACGCTGGGCGACCGGCTCCCGGCCCGTGGTGCTGTGGCCCGACTCCTTCAACAACTACCTCACGCCGGACGTCCTCGACGCCGCGGCCGAGGTGCTCACGGCCGCGGGCTACGACGTCGTCCTGCCGGATCGCGGCGTTTGCTGTGGCCTCACCTGGGTGTCGACCGGGCAGCTCGACGTGGCGAAGAAAGTGTTGCACCGCACGCTTTCCGTGCTCGAACCGTATCTGCGATCGGGTTACCTGGTCGCCGGACTGGAGCCGAGCTGCACGGCGCTGTTCCGCGGTGACCTCCCGGCTCTCGTGCCCGACGACCCGATCGCGAAACTGCTGGCCGAACGGACGAGGACCTTCGCCGAACTCGTCGAGGACTCGCCGCTCGAATTCCGGTCGCTGGACGTCGAAGCGCTCAGCCAGGTGCACTGCCATCAGCACGCCGTGCTCGGTTTCGACGCCGACGAGGCCGCGATGCGCGCCGCGGGTATCCACAATTCCACAATGGACTCCGGTTGCTGTGGACTGGCGGGCAACTTCGGCTTCGAACGCGGGCACTACGACGTTTCCGTCGCCTGCGCCGAAGACCGCATGCTGCCCGCGATCCGTGCCGCGGCCGAGGGCACCGAAGTGGTCGCGGACGGCTTCAGCTGCCGGACGCAGATCGAGCAGCTCGACGGACGGAAGGCCGTGCACCTGGCGGAACTCTTGCGGCGCGCGCTGCCCTAGCCGGCGGGATTATCACCCGGTGATAAGGATCTTCGGCTCTTCGGGCGGGTGATCGGGCGGAGCCTTCCGGCCGCGCTCAGCGCCGCTCATCATCGGCTCCATGACAGCCACTTACCCCGCGGCGAAGGACGACCCCGCGACCCCGATGGGCGCGATCTACGCCGAGTATCCCCCGATGTCCTGGGTCGTCTTCCCCAGCGGCTGCGAAGGCTGGTTGGTGACCCGTTACGAAGACGTCCGCCTGATCTTCTCGGACACGCGGTTCTCCCGGAACCTGCTCGCACCGGGCGCGCCGTGTCTCATCGAACCGGGTGACTTCTCCACCGGAGAGCACAGCATCCTGAACATGGATCCGCCGGATCACACGCGCCTGCGGAAACTGACGGCGCGGGCCTTCACCGTCCGCCGGATCGCCGGGCTGCGGCCGCGGATCCAGGAGATCGCCGGCACGCTGCTGCGGGCGATGGCCGAGCACGGCCCGCCGGTGGATCTCGTCGAGATGTTCGCCTTTCCGCTGCCCACCGCGGTCATGTGCGAGATCCTCGGCGTCCCGTTCGAAGGCAGGGAACGGTTTCGTCAGTGGTCGCGTGTGATCGTCACGCCGATGGCGTACACCCCGGCGGAAGTGGCACAGGCCCGGCGTGACGGGGCGGACGACATGGCGGCGCTCGTCGCCGTCAAGCGCGCGACGCCGGGGGAGGACCTGCTGAGCGTCCTCGTGCACGCTCGCGACGAGGACGGCGACCGGCTCACCGAGGCCGAGCTGATCGATCTCGCCACCCAGCTCCTGCTCGCCGGGCACGAGACCACGGTCAGCCTGATCGCGACCGGGATCGTGCTCCTGGCGGGAAATCCCGATCAGCTCGCCGCGCTGCGCTCGGATCCGGGTCTGACAGAAGGGGCCGTCGAGGAGATCATGCGGTTCGACGGGCCCGCCGACGCGTCGCTGCTCCGGGTCGCGTTGGAGGACGTCGAGCTGAGCGCCGGTCAGGTCCGGCGCGGTGAGGCGGTGCTGGCGCACACCGGTGCGGCGAACCGCGACGAAGCGGCCTTCCCCGGCGCGTCACGGTTCGACATCCGGCGCCGGAACGCGCCGCAACTCGGCTTCGGGCACGGGCTCCACTTCTGCCTCGGCGCGGCGCTGGCCCGGCTCGAAGGGGAGATCGCGTTCCGGACCCTGCTCGACGGACTTCCGGGGCTGGATCTGGCGGTTCCCGCTTCGGCCATCGCCTGGCGTCCGCCGCTTTCGATCCGCGGCCCGGAGGCGGTGCCCGTGACCTGGGCTACCACCAAGCGCGGCTGAGGCTTTCCAGCGTCGGTTCCTCCGGCGCGGGAAGGACCCCGAGGTACCAGGTGAAGTTGCTGTATACGTGCAAAAGCGCGTACGCCAGGCAGCGCCGGGAGAAGTCCTCGTCCGGATCGGCGCCGTATCCGGCGAGCAGCCGTCGCAGGAAGTCCTTGTCCCCGCCGGAAACGAACAGGCCCACGGCGACGAAGTCGTAGTCGGCCGCGCCCCGCATGGCCGGCTCGAAGTCGAAGAGCCCGCTCAGCCGCGGACGTCCGCCGTCGTGGGTGACCATGAGATGGTCGCGCATGAACTCGGTGTGCAGCGGGACGACCGGCGGGCTGCCCAGCTCGACGGAATCGAGGAACGCCGGGATCTGCGCGATCCAGCTTTCGCCGAGCCCGGTCCGCCGGTGATGCTCGACGACGTTCGCGCGCTGCTCGGCGACGAACGCGGCCCAGTCCGGCGGGTCCAGGACGTCGAGCCGCGGGTCGTGCAGCGTATGCAGGGCGGCCAGCGCCTCGCCGAGTTCGGGAGCGAGCCGGTGTTTGTCCTCTGTGGACAGTTTCGGCCAGGCGTCCTTCAACGTTTCGCCGCGAAGGCGTTCCATGAGCGCATAGCCCCAGCCGTCCCGCTCGCCGACGTCGTGCACGGCGGGGGTCGGGATCGGCAGTTTCCCGTGCAGGACCTCGAGCATCGTCCGCTCGGTGGGGAGTTCGTCGAGATGCACCGGCGGGAACAGCTTGAGGACCAGATCGTCGCCGACGGCGTAGACCGGCAAGGAGCCTTCGGTGAACGGGACGGCTTCGCCAAGACCGAGCGACCTCACGGCGGGGAGCAGGTCTTGCCTGGTCAGCGCGCCGAATTCGGCTTCGGTGCCGGCGGGCGGGAACGGGGTCACGGGCACGACCGTAGAACAGCGGGCCGTGGATCGCGACGCGATTATCCGCTGCGTTCCAGCAGCGTCCGCGCCGCGCCGAGCACCAGGCGGCAGACGTCGTCGGGATCCGCGCTGGCCAGAGGTTCCTTGCCGGTGATGTCGCGGACCAGGCCGATCCCGAGCAGCCAGGCGAGGATGAGGTCGGCCCGCAGGTCCGCGTCGTCGGCGTCGGTCAGCGTGGCGAGCACCTTCGCGTACTCCTCGCCGAGCTGCCGCCGGACCGCGGCCGCGGCGCTGTCGTGTCCCGTCGAGCGCAGGTACGCGTCGAGGGTGCGGTCGCGGCCGGTGTCGGACTCCAGCATGCTGCGCAACGCCGTTCCGAGCAGGGCGTCCGGTGGGGTGGTGGCGATCTGCTCGCGTCCACCGCGCGCCAGGACCTCCTCGAACAGCGCGTCCTTGGATCCGAAGTAGCGGAACAACAGGGCCTGGTTGGCTCCGGCGAGCTTCGCGATGTCGCGCACGGTCGTGCGGTCGAAGCCGCGTTCGGCGAAGAGAGCCGCCGCCGCGTCGAGCAGGGCCGCCCTGGTCGCGGCCGCGTCGCGCTTGCGGACCTGCGGTTCTTCCGTCATCGGCAAAGGCTAGCCGGGCGTCGCACGGTAGGCGCATTGACGCTCACCGTGATCATGGTTAGCGTTGTAAGCAGTTGCTTACAAACCGCCGAGCCGGGGGGTTTCCGGACAAATGACCACCACTGACACCGAATTCGTCGCCTATCCCTTCAATGAGGACGCCGGACTCGAGCTCAACGAGGCGTACGCGGCGGCCCGCGCCACCAAGGGCATGCTCCGCGTCCGGCTTCCGCACGGTGAGCCGGCGTGGCTCGCCACCCGCTACGCCGACGCGCGCTTCGTGCTGGGCGACCGGCGATTCTCCCGTGCGATGGCGGCGGACAAGGACGAGCCGCGGATGGCGCCAGGCAGGCGGCCCGGCGGGATCCTGAGCATGGACCCGCCGGATCACACCCGGCTGCGCACGCTGGTCGCGAAGGCGTTCACCATGCGCCGCGTCGAACTGCTGCGGCCGCGTGTCGCCGAGCTGGCGGCCGGCCTGATCGAGGACATGAAGGCGAAAGGACAGCCCGCGGACCTGGTCGAGGACTACGCGCTGCCGATCCCGGTCGCGGTGATCTGCGAACTGCTCGGCGTCCCCGTCGAGGACCGGCCGAAGTTCCGCGTCTGGAGCGACGCCGCGCTGTCGACCAGCCCGCTGACCACCGAAGAGATGATGGCCAACCAGGACGAGCTGCGGGCGTACATGCACGTGCTCGTCGAGCAGCACCGCGCCGAGCCCCAGGACGACCTGATGACCGCGCTGATCGAGGCGCGCGACGTCCGCGACAGGCTGAGCGAGCTGGAACTGGTCGACATGTGCATCGGCATCCTCATCGCCGGGCATGAAACGACCGCCAGCCAGATCCCCAACTTCGTCTACGCCCTGCTCGAACAGCCGGAGCAGCTCGCCCGCCTTCGCGCGGACCTGGACCTGATCCCGGCCGCGGTGGAGGAACTGCTGCGGTTCATCCCGTTGGGTGCCGGAGCCGGGTTCGCCCGCTACGCCACGGAAGACATCCAAGTGGGTGACGTGCTGGTGAAGGAGGGGGAACCGGTGATGGTGGCGATCGGTGCCGCCAACCGGGACGCGCTCCAGTTCACGGCGGCGGAAACCCTCGAATTCGGCAGGGAGGCCAACCCCCACCTCGGTTTCGGGCACGGCGTGCACCACTGCCTCGGTGCCCCGCTGGCCAGGCTCGAACTGCAGGAGGCCCTGAAGGCGCTGCTGCGAGATCTCCCCGGACTGCACCTCGACGGCGATATCGTGTGGAAGACCCAGATGCTGGTGCGGGGGCCCCGCTCCATGCCGATCGGATGGTGAGCATGAGCTGGAAAGTCGAGGTCGATGGCAACACGTGCATCGGCTCGGGGATGTGCGCGGCGTTGATGCCGGAGGTCTTCGAACTCGAAGGAGCCACGGCGACAGTGGCCAAGGGAGAGATGGATCCGGGCGAGACGGTGCTCGACGCGGCGGATTCCTGTCCCGCGATGGCCATCGAGGTGACGGAAAAGGGTGAGGTGATCGGGCCGCGGCCCTGAACACCGCCCATCTGTGCTTGCTTCGGAAAAGGCGTGGCGGTCGTCGGTGAAGAGGCGTAGGACGACAGGGTGAGCGATGAAGGCTTGACCCTCCGCACCCTGACCACCGACGACCTGCCCGCACTCTCGGACATGCTGGCGCACGCTTTCCTCACCGACCCTTCGGAAGGGTTCCAGTACCGCGAAGGGCTGGTGTTCGAACCCGAGCGTTCACACGGAGTCTTCGACGGCGACGAGCTGATCGGGATGGGGGAGATCCTCACCCGGAAGATCACCGTTCCCGGTGCGGGGCCGACGCCGTTCGCGGGGATCACGTCGGTCGGCGTCGCTCCGGGGCATCGGAGGCGGGGCGCGCTCACCCGCGTCATGCGGGCGCAGCTGCACGGCCTGCACGACGACGGCGCCGAACCGATCGCCGCGTTGTGGGCGTCCGAAGCCGTCATCTACCCCCGCTTCGGATACGGGCTCGCGGCGCAGTTCTACCGCGCGAAGGTCCGCGCGAAATCCGCGTTCCGGCCCGGCGTCGAACTCGAAACCGAGCGGGTGCGCGAAATCGGGCGTGAGCAAGCGATTCCGCTGATCAAGGCGATCTACGACAAGGAAGCACCCCAACGGGTCGGCGCACTGGACCGGCCCGGGGCGACGTGGGAGTTCAACCTCGACGACCCGGAGCGGCGGAGGAACGGCGCGACCTCCATGAGGTTCGCCGTGCTGCCGGACGGCTACGTGATCTACCGGCTGAAGAGCGACTGGAGCGAAGAGGGCCCGCGGGGGACTCTGAGCGTGCAGGAATTGGTCGCGACCACGCCGGAGGCGTACGCGACGCTGTACCGCTTCCTGCTCGACTACGACCTCGTCTTCACGGTGGAGGTGTCCGCCGCCCTCGACGAACCGCTCATCCACCTGCTCGCCGACCCCCGCGCGATGAGCCGGACCGGCGGCGACTCCCTGTGGGTCCGGCTCGTCGACGTCGATCGCGCCCTGGTCACCCGGCGCTACAACGCCCCGGTCGACCTCGTTTTCGGCGTACGCGACGCCTTCTGCCCGTGGAACACCCGGAACTGGCGGCTCGTCACCGACGCCGCCGGCCACGCGGAGGTGACGCGAGTGGAGGACGAGCCGGATCTCGAACTGGACGTCACCGACCTCGGCGCGATCTTCCTCGGCGGGACCAGGCCGAGCACCCTGGCCGCGGCGGGCCGGATCAAGGAGCGGACCGCCGGCGCGGTTTCGCGGGCGACGGCGGCGTTCGCCACCGACCGCGAGCCGTCCTGCCTGGAATCGTTCTAGCCGCGCAGGATTCCGTGCTCGGTCACCACCGCGGTGATCAGCTCGAACGGCGTCACGTCGAAGGCCGGGTTGAACACCTCCGCGCCTTCGGGGGCGACCTTTGTGCCGCCGAAGCTCAGGACCTCGCCGGGATCGCGTTCCTCGATCACGATCCCGGCTCCGTCCGGCATCGCGGTGTCCACAGTGGACGAAGGGGCGACGACCACGAACGGGACTCCGTGGTGCTTCGCCGCGATCGCCAGGCCGTAGGTGCCGATCTTGTTGGCGACGTCGCCGTTGGCGGCGATGCGGTCGGCGCCGACGAGCACGCAGTCGACCAGGCCGCGGCTCATCGCCGCGGCGGCCGCGCCGTCGGGCTGGATCCGGTACGGGACACCGGCTTCGGCCAGTTCCCAAGCGGTCAGGCGGGCACCCTGCAGCAACGGCCGGGTCTCGTCGACCAGCACGGACTCGACCAGCCCGCGGGCTTGCAGATGCCAGACGACGCCGAGCGCGCTGCCCCAGGCGACCGTCGCGAGGTGGCCCGCGTTGCAGTGGCTCAGCAACCGCAATGGCCGCCGTTCGCAATGTTCGAGCACGACTTCGGCCGCCAGCCGGGACGCCTCGTGGTTGATCCGCTCGTCCTCGTCGAGGATCGCGAGGGCTTCGGCGAGGACGGCTTCCGGCCCCTCCGGGAGCTTCGCGAGAGCGCGCGAAACGCCCCAGCTCAGGTTGACCGCCGTCGGCCGGGCCTGGGCGACGCGCTGCGCTTCGGCCTCGACGTCGCCTCGTGCGCGGGTCGCCAGCACGACGCCGAGCGCCCCCGCCGCACCGAGCGCCGGTGCGCCGCGCACCGCGAGCCGCTGGATGGCGCCGACGAGTTCCCCGACCGTGCGCAGCTCGAGCACGCGGTACTCGGCGGGAAGGACGGTCTGGTCGATGATCGTGACCGCGTCACCGGTCCAGTCGATCGTCCTGCGCATGGCTCCCCCGTGAAATCCGGTTGTCCCGTCGCGACCGCCTCGGTGAGGATGCGGTGCGTGACCATTGAACGCCACCATCCGCCCGGTCTGCACCCCACGCCCACCTACCACCACGTGACCATCGTCGAAGGCCGGAGGGACGTCCACCTCGCCGGCCAGTGCCCGCTCGCCGAGGACGGCAAGGTCGTCGAGGGCGACGTTCTCGCCCAGGTCGACCAGGTCGTCGCGAACACCGCCGCCGCGCTCGCCTTCGCCAAGGCGACCCCCGCCGACGTGGTGCGCACGGTGATCTACGTGGTGACGCCGGACGCGGACGTGCTCTCCGCCGTGTGGGACCGGTTCGTCGAGTCGGAGATCGGGGAGGCGTTCACCACCGCGAGCACCCTGCTCGGCGTCGCGCAGCTCGGCTACTCGGGGCAGCTCGTCGAACTCGACGTCACCGCCGCCACGGCCTGACCTCGTCCGTCCGGCCGGGGGGGGGGGGGGGGGGGGGGGGGGGGGGGGGGGCGGCTCCCCCCCCCCCCCCCCCCCCCCCCCCCCCACCACCTGCACCCAGCCCGTTCCGGCGCCCTGTGGCCGCGCGACCGCTGTGACTGTTGGTGCGTGTGGGGCGTACAAGGCGATCATCGAGTCCGTGAAGGCCTCCTTGAGGGACTCTGGGTCCCTCAAGGGGGCCTTCACGGCACAGCTGACTGGGTAGGTAGGTGAACGGCCGGCGGTCAGAGACCCGCCATGAGGTCGGTCTCCGTGATGCCCGGACCCTGCCCGGCACGGATGAACCACTCGACGCCGAACGCCTGCGCGAACCCCTCGTCCGGCATCGCGAGGAAGAACGAGTCCTCGCTGATCTGGCTGGCGTGCGCGCGCATCGCGGCCCGTTTGTACGGCAGGTACGCGCTGACGTCGACCCTCGCGGTCAGGATCTCTTCCGGCTTGCCGAACTCGGAACCGTCCTCGAAATCGGGGAGGTCCTCGGCCTTCAGTTGCCCGGTCCGCACCGCCTCTTCCATACCGCGGCGCATCTCGTCACTGTTGCTCGTCGCCTCGTAGACGCGCGGCGTGCCCGCCAGCTCGGCCGCGCGCATCCCGACGCGGTGCACCTGGATGTGGTCCGGATGCCCGTAGCCGCCGTTGTCGTCGTAGACGGTCAGGACGTCGGCCTGCTCCTCGCGCAGGATCGCGGCCAGCCGCTGCGCGGCCTCCTCGACGTCGGCCTGCCAGAACGTGCCGGGCACGTCGTTGCGCGGCTCGCCCATCATGCCGGAATCGGTGTACCCCAGGAACTCCACCCGCTTGGCCCCCAGGACCTCGGCGGAAGCGTGCGTCTCCTGCACGCGGCGCTGCCACAACTCCTCTCCGTCGTCGAGGAACCCGTCCGGTACCTCGCCGACCTCCCCCTTGGTCGCGACGACGAGCACGACACGGTGACCTTCCTCGAAGGCCTTGCGCATGACGCCACCCGCGACGATGCACTCGTCGTCGGGGTGGGCGTGAAAACTCACCAATGTGGCCATGCTGGGGAAACTACCGGGAGGCACCGACATATTCCGGCGGTCCGCCTCAGCCGTCCGAGCCGTCCGGACCGGAGGGCGAGGCGAGCGGGGGTCGACAGGGAACCGGACGAAAATCACTCCGCTGTCGAATAATCGGCTGAGCCATTCGGGTTGTGTTGAAACTCAGCAGACTTTCGCCCGCCGGCGACTAAAGTAGGGACTTTTTCCTCGCGATCATCCCTATTCGGCGCCTCGCCAACAAGGGATTTCGGCGAACCGGCCTGAATCGTTAAGAGTGGGCTCCTTAAACTTGAAGCTTTCTCTGTTAGCGTGCCTTGCTTCGGCTTGATTTTTCGGGTCGCGCGACGGGGATGAGGGGTTCGATGCTTGAGGCGCGGGAACTGCTCGGTCCGACGAGTGGAACGAAGGAGCAGAACCGCCGCAAATTGATCATCGAAATCATGATCAAAGCGGATCAGCAGTCACGTCTCGCTCAGCGGCTCGGGGTTTCCGGGGCGTCGGTGTCCACCGCCGTCGCCGATCTGGCGGACGAGGGAAAGGTGGAGGTCGAATCGGGGCGCAAGGGTGGCGTCGTCCGCCTGCCCCAGACCCGGGGAATCGCGCTGGGCATAGATCTCGGTTTCCGCCGGGTGGCGGTCATCGCCCGGCCGGTGGACCGGTCGTTCGACTCGGTCGACCCGCAGATCGAGATCGAAGGGGCCAATCACGGATTCCCCCGGCTGCTTCCCCAATTGGAGAGCATGATCCGCGCCGCCGTGCGCTCGACCGGGCAAGAACTGGGGGACGTCGTCTCGGCGGGCCTCGCCGTGCCCAGGATGATCGACCCCCGTAGCGGCCGGTTCACCACTCCGGTCCTGCCGCCGTGGTCCGACGCCGACGACCCCGCCGCCAGTTTGGGGAAACTTCTCGGCGTCCGGGTGGCGGTGGACAACGACGCCAACCTCGGCGCGATGGCCGAGCAGACCTACGGCCTGGACAAACCGCTGGAAACGGTGGTGTACATCAAGGCGTCCACGGGCGTGGGCGCGGGAATCATGATCGGCGACAAGCTGCTGCGCGGCGAGCGGGGGATGGCCGGCGAGATCGGCCACCTGACCATCGAGCGCGACGGCCAGGTCTGCCTGTGCGGCGGCCGTGGCTGCCTCGACACCCTCGTCGGTGCCGAAGCCTTGACCGGGCAGGTGCGCCGCGCGGGGCGGCGGGACTACCGGCCGCCCGACAATCTGGGCCTGCTGATCGGCTTGGCGCAGCAGGGCGACGCGGCCTGCCGCCGGATCATCAACGACGCCGGCCGGACGCTGGGGTTCGCACTGGCCCAGCTGTGCAATCTGGTGAACCCCCGCCTGGTGGTGCTCGGCGGGGAGCTCGCGGGTGCGCAGGAACTCGTCATCGATCCCTGCCGTCAGGAACTGGAGCGCTTCGCCCTCGCCGGAACGGTCACGGACGACACCCGGTTCGAGTTGCGGACCAGCGGGCTGAACTCGCTCGCCGAGGCGCACGGCGCGCTCATTCTGGGGCTGCGCGCCCGGCAGCAGGATCATCCCGGTGACGGTGCCTCGGGCGGCGTCGTTTCGAATTGAAGAAAGGGACGTTCCGTTCCCGGCGTCATGGTTGAAATCCGTTCGGGAAGTATGTCGATTAAGACGGCTCACTCAGACGTGTGATTCTTGCGGGGCGGCGAGACCGCTTCTCCCGGATCGCCGTATCGCCCGGCTCTTTCGCGCCGGACTTCCCGTGGGGCCGCCCGAGGCAGACAATCGACTCCCGTTACGATCCTGCCTTCCCTGGCGATTCGTAAAGCCGGGGGATGCTTCTTCTCCTGCCGACCAGGAGACAGCCTGACTCGAAGGTGCTGATCATGAAACTGCTTCCTGTGCTCCGTCCGTCGCCCGCGCGCGACACCGCCGACGCGGTCATGGAGCCGTCCGCCGAGGATGTCGGGTACGAGCCGCCTTTGCTCTTCGACCTCGGGCACGTGCGAGAGCTGACCCTGGGCAGCTCCTCCAGCGGAAGTGCCGACTCCAATTCGCAGTATTACTGGTGATACCCGGTGAGCGCAGACGTGCCGGGCCTGCTGGGTTCCTTCCCCGGAACCGCGACGGCGACCGCCGGAACCCTCCGCGTACCCGCGGAACCGGTGTGGCCGGAAGAGGCTTCGTGGGTGTCGTTCGGGGAATGGCGGCCCCGCGAACTGCGCGCCCTGACCTGCCCGGGAGGGAAGCTGGTGCTGGTCGGCCAGTGTTTCGCGACCGATGCGGAGATCCGCCGGGACTTCCGGCGCGCGCTCGACGGTGACCGGCCCGCCGAAGTCACCCGGTGGCCGGGCAGCTATCTGGCGGTGGTGATCCGGCCCGGCGACGTGACCGCGTTCGTCGATCTGGCGGGGCAGTACCCGCTCTACTTCCACGCGGCATCGGGGCGGACCGTGCTCGGCACCAGGGCGAGAGTCACCGCGCGCGCCGCCGGGCTGCCGTGGGAACCGGACGTGACCGCGCTGGCCGCCGAGATGTTCTGTCCGGGCGTCCCCCTCCCGACCGGAAACCGCTCCGTCTACCGTGGGCTCGGCCGGCTGTCCGGCGGGCAGGCCGTCCGGGTGGACCGTGACGGTCGATGCCGGACCTGGACCTACGAAACTCTCGCGCCGGACCGGGGCCGGTCGCCCGAGGACGCCGCGCAGGCCTTGCGAGTCGCCCTCGAGAACGCCGTCCGCGCCCGCGCCGCCCAGCCGTTGACCGCCGATTTCAGCGGTGGCTTCGACTCGACGTCGATAGCCTTCCTGGCCGCCCGGTACCGGGACGAAACGCTGCCGGTGTTCACCTACCACCATCCGGACGCGCCGGCGGACGATCTGGTCCACGCCGAGCGCTACCTGCGCTTCGATCGGCGACTGCGTTCCACGGTCGTCGCCGGCACTCCTTCTTCTCTTTCCTACCAAGGACTCGACACGGCCACCGCCACTGACCTCCCCGATCCCGGCGCGGTCAACCAGGTCCGGACGAGGCTGCGGTTGAGGCAGGTCGCGGCTGCGGGCGCCGGGGTGCACCTCGGTGGCGAAGGGGCAGACGCCCTGCTCGTGGCGGCGCCGGGGTATCTGGGCGACCTCGCGAGGGAAGGAGCGTTGCGACGGCTGGGGCGGGAGAGCCGTCAGCTGGCCAAACAGCGCCGGGTCGCCCCCGCGCGGGTGCTGGCGCGCTCCGCGGAGCTTTCGATGACCTCGCTCGGCCGGGCGCTGCGCCTGCTGGCGAAACGCTTCGAGCGGCCGTCGGAACGACACATCCAATGGCTCGACGCGATCGCCTGGTGGCCCGGCCCCGGCACCGAGACCACTTGGCTGTCCCCGTCGATGGGGCGGGGGCTGGCCGAACTCGCGCGGGCCGGCGCCGGTGAACTCGCGCCTCCGGACGGCGCGGGCGTCGGTGACTGCACGGCGGTGGCGGAAGTCCGGGCCTCCGGGGCGGTCCAGCGTCAGCTCGACGAACGCGCGCGACCGTGGGGGGTGTGGCCGCAGGCGCCGTTCTTGGACAACGACGTCATCCGGGCCTGTCTTTCCCTGCCCTCCCATCGGCGTGCCGATCCGATGACCACCAAGCCCCTGCTGGGCCGGGCACTCTCCGGTCTCGTCCCCGACGCGGTTTTTTCCCGGCGTACCAAGGGAAACTACACCGGTGAGGACTACAAGGGCGTACGTCTGGCCTCGACGGAACTGAGTGCCCGGGTGTCTTGCACGAGACTCGCCGACCTCGGCGTGATCGAACCGGCCAAGGTGAAGACGGTCTTTTCGCGTGCCGAAGCGGGCCTTCAGGCGCCGTTTCCCGCGCTCAACCGGTTGCTCGCCGCGGACCTGTGGCTGCAGGGGCTCGAAAGGTGTGACGTATGACCGGGGCTTCGAAGGTGGTCCATCTCGAAGGCGCCGCCCACGAGGGGGGTGTGGTGCTGAACCTGCGAAGCGGCCGGTGGTACGCGCTCAACTCCACCGCCACCTTGCTGTGCCGTGAACTCCGTACCGGCGGGATCGAAACCGCGGTCCGTGCCATCGGCGATCGCTATCCGGCGGTGGACGAACACCGGGTTCGCCGGGACGCGGGCGAGATGATCAAGACGCTCGCCGATCGGGACCTGGTCGTTTTCGAGCCCCCGGCCGTCGCGGAGAGGGGCGCCGCCGGTCCGCCGGTCGTCGCCAGCTCCGGGACCGGCCGCTACCGGCTACGCGCCGGTGTGGCGGTGGCCGTCGCGGTGGTCATGCTGAGCCTGCCGTTCCGCTGGACCTTGTGGGTCGCGTCCGTGCTGCGTGCCCGTGACGTCCCCGAGGCGACGACGGAGGAGGCGGTCGCGATGGTGCGGACGGTCGAGACGATCGCGGGGCGGTACCCCTGCCGGACGGCCTGCCTGGAGCAGTCGCTGGCCGCGGTGTTCACGGCGGCCATGTCGCGCCGGAAACTCGGCTGGGTCATGGGGGTCGCCGAAGATCCGTATCGGTTCCACGCTTGGGTGGAGGCTCGCGGTGTACCGGTGCTTCCGGTCGAAGAACCCGAGTTCTCCGAATATCGGAGGGTGCTGATCCGGTGAACGCGGAAAGGCGACCGCGAGGGACCGCGATCGCCTTTCGTCGTCGCCGCTCAGTGGTGCAGTAGCGTGCTCCACTCGTAAGACGGCACGAGGTAGATCACCACGATGATGATGATCAGCCGGCGGACCTTGAGGAAGGGCGGAACGGTGCAACGACCTTCCAGTGTGAAACGGAATTTCATTTCTTCACCTCACCCGAATAATCACCCGCCCCGCCCGGTTCTGTCGTGCTCGAGCGGGGATTACTTCGAGTCTTACACGCTTTGCGGAGTCGGGACGTCGTGCGTTCACGGCACTGATCGTACGTTCCGCTCGTGACGTTTTTCGGCTTGAGTGCCGATTTCCGTCAAATGTGCCAGGGATCGATTTCGAAAAAAAGATCACTCGCCGGAAAGAAGGCCGGTCCGGTCCGAATTGAAGGAGCGGCCGGGTTTCGGCGGCCGACGGGCTCGCTTCGCCTGATTCAGGCCCCGGCCCGCCGGTCGTGGCGATCGGCGAGCCGGTGGGCGGGACCGCACCGGCCCGCCGAAGCCGCGTCTGGCGAATCCAGTACTTCCGGGCGGCGGGCCGCCCGACGATTTGAACGTCCTGCGAGCCACCCAGGCGCGGCGAAGATAATCCCGAAGCCGGGCCCCCGGTGGCCGGACCCCGGGCCGGGCCTCGGTAACGGCCTGGGCGAATCACCCGTTCGGGCTAGGCCTACGCGGGGAAGGTCCGCCCCAGGAACTCCAGCGTCAGCGCCCAGGCCGCCGCGGCTGGCTCCGGCTGATGGAACATCGGCGCCACATGGTTGTGGAACGCGTGCCCCGCGCCCTCGTGGATGTGGATCTCCGCCCCGTCGTGGGTGGCGACCGCGTCGGCCAGCTTCCGCACCCCTTCGGCGGGAATGTAGGGATCCGCGCCCCCGAACTGGAACTGGATCGGGCAAGTGATCTCCTTCAGCAACGGAAGCTGCTCCGGAACCCGGGACCCGTAGTACGAAACCGCGACGTCGGGGTCGCCTTCGGCGGCGGCCGCGTAGGCCATCGAGCCGCCGAGGCAGAAGCCGAAGACACCGGCGCGGCCATCGGTTGCGGGCAGTGCCCGCAACGTCGCCAGTGTCGCGAGCACGTCGGTGACGGCGCTCGCCGGGTCGAGCCTGCCCGCGACCGCCATCGACGCCGAGACCCCGGCTTCGTCGTGCGTGGCCGACCAGCCGGGGGAGATCCGCCAGAACAGTTCGGGCACCGCGACGACGTAGCCGAGGGCGGCCAGGTCGGCGGCGACCGACTTGAGGTAGTCGTCGAGACCGAAGATCTCCTGGATCAGCACCAGACCCGGGCCGGAGCCGGATTCGGGCAGCCAGAGCGGGGCGTCGAACGAGCCGTCGGCGACGGTCACCTTGGTCATCGGGTTCCTTCCAGCGCGCGCACGAGGCAGTCCGTCACGAGGGCGGCCTGCGTACCGTCGGGGTCGAGGTCGGGATCGAAGATGGTCAGCTCCAGCCCGGCGGCGCCGGGGATCGCGAGCAGCCCCCGGAGCAGCTCGACGAGCCTGTCCGGGCTGAGCCCGCCGGGATCGGGACTGTCCACGGCGGACACGAATTCCGGGTCGAGGGTGTCGATGTCGATGTGGATCCAGAAACCGTCCAGTGGCGCGAAAATCTCCCGTGCAGCGGCGAGCGCGCCGTCGGTGCCGGCCGCCATGATCTCCTGGCTGGTCACGACCCGAAGCCCGGCTTCCCGTGCCTCGGCGGACTCCTCCGCGCGAACGCCGAGCACGAGGACGTCTTCGTCGCGGACGTAGGGGCGCAGACCGTCCACATCGGCCAGTTCCGGCTGGCCGCGGCCGGTGACGACGGCGAGGGCCTCGCCGCCGACGGAGGCGACGTGATCGGAATTGCCGAGATGCCGGAAGTCGTCGTGCCCGTCGAAGTAGACGATGCCGAAACGGCCTTCGCGACGCAGTGTCAGCATCGCCGCGAGCGCGATCGAGCAGTCGCCGCCGAGCACGACCGGGAAGCCGCCGTCCGCGCGGATCTTCGCGAGGCGTCCGGCGAGGGCGGCGGTGTAGGTCGCGATCCCGGCCGCGTTGCGCACGCCGGTGCCGGGCGACCACTCGGGCAGATACCGCGGCGGGGTGACGACACCGCCGTCCCGTGCGCCCAACCGGGTGAGCAGGCCGTGGTCGCGCAGCGCGCCAGGTGCCTTGTAGCAACCCGGGACCACCCCTTCGGCGGGCGGGCGCAGTCCGAGATTGGACGGAGCGTCGAGCAGTACGAAATTCCCCATGCCCCCACCGTAGTAGTGACGCCTGGTGCCACGCCGTCCGTCCCTTTAGGTTGATGGGACGGACAGAGGAGGCTCAATGGCGGAGCGGACGAAATACATCCTCGACGAAGCGGACATGCCGACCCGGTGGTACAACGTCGTCCCGGATCTGCCGGAGCCGCCACCGCCGCCCTTGCACCCCGGCACCCGCGAGCCGGTCGGCCCGGACGACCTCGCGCCCCTGTTCCCGCAGGCGCTCATCGCCCAGGAAGTCAGCACCGAGCGCTACATCGACATCCCGGAAGAGGTCCTGGACGTCTACCGGCTCTGGCGTCCGTCGCCGCTGTTCCGCGCGAGGCGGCTGGAGAAGGCGCTCGGCACCCCGGCCCGTATCTACTACAAGTACGAGGGGGTCAGCCCGGTCGGTTCGCACAAGCCCAACACCGCCGTGCCGCAGGCGTTCTACAACGCGGCGGAGGGTGTCACCAGGCTGACCACCGAGACCGGCGCCGGGCAGTGGGGGAGCGCGCTCGCGTTCGCGTGCGCCACCTTCGGGCTCGAGTGCGAGGTGTGGCAGGTCCGCGCCTCCTACGACCAGAAGCCGTATCGCAAGCTGATGATGGAGACCTTCGGCGCGACGGTGCACCCGAGCCCGTCCGAGCTGACCGAATCCGGCCGCGCGATCCTGGCCGCCGACCCGGAATCGACGGGGAGCCTCGGCATCGCGATCAGCGAGGCGGTCGAGCAGGCGGCGCAGGCGGAGAACACCCGCTACGCGCTCGGCAGCGTGCTCAATCATGTGCTGCTGCACCAGACGATCATCGGCGAAGAGGCGCTCAAGCAGTTCGAGCTGGCCGGGGACACCCCGGACGTCCTCGTCGGCTGCACCGGCGGCGGGTCCAACTTCGGCGGGCTCGCTTTCCCGTTCCTGCGCGAGAAACTCGCCGGCCGGATGGACCCGGTGATCCGCGCGGTCGAACCGGCCGCCTGCCCGACCCTCACCCGCGGGAAGTATGCGTACGACTTCGGGGACACCGCCGGGCTGACGCCGTTGCTGAAGATGCACACGCTCGGTCACGACTTCATCCCCGACCCCATCCACGCCGGTGGCCTGCGCTATCACGGGATGTCACCGCTGATCTCGCATATCTACGAACTCGGGCTGATCGACGCGATCGCCGTCGGGCAGGAGGACTGCTTCGCCGCGGGCGTGCGGTTCGCCAGGGCGGAGGGCATCATCCCCGCGCCCGAGCCGACCCACGCGCTCGCCGCGTGTATCGAGGAAGCGTTGCGGTGCAAGGAAACCGGGGAGGAGAAGGTGATTCTGACCGCGCTGTGCGGCCACGCGCACCTCGACCTTCCGGCGTACGGCGCGTACCTGGCGGGCGACATCTCCGATCACGCGCTGTCCGATGAAGTCCTCGAGAAGTCACTGGCCGGTCTCCCGTAACGCGCGGGTCAGCCGGTCACCTGGTAGCCCGAAGTCCGGTTCCGCCCGGTGTTCTTGGCCTCGTACAGCGCCCGGTCGGCGACGGCGATCACCGCGTCCAGATCGCTGACGCCCGGCCGGTCGGCGAGACCGATCGACACGGTGACGTGCTCCGGCAGATCGTCGTCGCGCGAAGCCACGCTCGACCGGATCCGCTCCGCGATCGCGTGGGCGTGCACGGCGGGCGTGCCGGGCAGCAGGACGACGAACTCCTCGCCGCCGAACCGGCCGACCAGATCCGTGCCGCGCACCTCGGTGCGCAGCGTTTCCGCGATCGCCGCCAGATACCGGTCGCCGACCAGATGCCCGTGCCGGTCGTTGATCAGTTTGAACCGGTCGACGTCGACCATCAGCAGGCTGGTGTGCCGCCCCGCGCGCCGCGCGCGGTCGAGTTCGTCGGTCGCGGCCTCGCGCCACGCCTTGGCGTTGAGCAGGCCGGTCTTGGCGTCGCTGCGCGCCTGCCGTTTCAGCTGCCGCAGCAGGACGCCGCGATGCAGTACCAGCGTGATCCCGACGACCAGCAGCAACACCACCGGCCAGTCCCGCAGCGCCCACGCGACGATGACGCCGAGCGCGATCGTCGCCGCTTCGAGCGCGTATTCGAACGGTTTCGCCAGCGCGTCGCGCAGCCGCTCGTGCGGCGTGCCGTAGTACACCGCGACCGTCATCAGCACGGTGTTGACCAGCAGGAACACCCCGCCCGCCACGACCACCGAACCGAACGAGGACGCGTCGCGGGGCAGCACGTCGAACGGCGCCGCGTACCGGGAGAGGAAGGCGGCGGCCGCGAAACCCGCGAGCACGGTCGCCGAGGCGGAGAACGTCCGCCGGAACAACGGATTCGGCTGCCCGCGGAGCCAGCGGTAGAAGAACGACACGGCGATGACCAGCGCGGCGAGCGCCGGATGCACCAGCAGTACGGCGGCGAAGGTCCAGACACTGTCGAGCGAGATGTGGGGCGTGCCGGCGAACCGCTCCCGCACCCGCTCCACCGGACGCGACAATTCCGTGTACAGCACGGCGCTGAGGATCAGGATCGCGAAGGGGACGGCGTCGCCCGGAGTGAACGGGACGCGGAGAAGAGACCAGGCGGATCCGGTGATCGCCGCGACGTCCACCAAGAGGACGAAGCCGATCAAATTACGGTTGGGTAGCCGCCACAGCGCCCAATTCGTTAGCGCCACGGAGACGAACGTAATCGGTTGGATACTAGGTGTCACTACGCTGTATGGGTAGGCGTGGGTGCACCACGCGTGACCGGATCGGGGAAGCGGAGGGGGTGAGCTCCATGCGCGGGCAGAACTGGTGAACACCCGGTTCCGGTCAAAGGGGGTGAAGCGGGGCCACGTGGCGCCAAGCCCGGGTGGCCGGAACAGCCACTACGAGACCGGCGAGTGCGATGACCGAGACCGTCGTCGCCGGTGAACCGAGCACGCCGACGAGCAGGCCGCCGGCGATCAGCCCGATTCCCTGCACGGCGATGAGTCCCGACCCGGCGAGGCCGAAGGCCTGGCCTCGTTCGGTGTCGGGTACCAGCCGCATGAACGTGGTGCTCGCGGTGACCTGGTAGGCCGCGCACATCCCGGACAGCACGAGCAGTCCGGCGGCGTAGGGGAGCGTCGGCCGGAACCAGAACGCCGCGAGCGGCACGATCGCGCCGAGTGCCAGCGCGCCGACCAGGCGCAAGCGGATCTCGGGCCGTACGAGACGGCCCAGCACGAACACCCCGAGCACGATCCCCGCGGGATGCGCCGCGAGCAGCAGCCCCGCGGTCGCCGCCCCGCCGCCGATCTCCGCGGCGTAGGGCACGGCGAGCCCTTCCGGCACGATCACGAAACCCGCCAGCCACGCCAGGCCGACCAGCGCGCGCAACCGGCGGTCACGCCAGATCGTGGCGGCCCCGGCCGAAAGCCGCCGCAGGGTCGACGTCGCCGGTCCGCTCGCTCCCGTCGCGGGTCGCGCGCGGACACCCAGCCGCAGGACGATCGCCGAGACGGCGAACGTCACCGCGTCCAGTGCCAGCCCGCGTCCCGGCCCGATCGCGGCGATCACGGCGCCGCCCAGCGCGAACCCGGCGAGCTGACCGATCTGGTTGGTGATCTTCAGCAGTGACTGGCCGAGCACGTACTGATCCCCGCTGAGCACCGACGGCAGGACGGCGGCCTGCGCGGCGGTGAACGGCGCGTTGGCCAGTTGCACCACCACCAGCACGGCGGCGAGCGCGGGCAACGGGATACCGGGGACGGCGAGCACCGCGACCAGGAGTGCGCGGACGACGTCGGAGCAGACCATCACCGCGCGACGCGGATACCGGTCCGCCAGCCCGCCGAACACCGGCCCGCCGATCAGATCGGGGAGGTAGGTGAGCGCGTAGGTCAGCGCGGGCCACGTCGCCGAACCGGTGCGCTGGAACACCAGCACCGACAGGGCGACCCTGGCCACCTGGTCGCCGAGGATGGACTGGAGTTCCGCGAACCAGATCGCCCGCAGCTCACCGACCGCGAGGAGCTGCCGGAAGGTCGTCTTGGTGCCCACGAGGTGACCACCCCCCGCCCGGTCGGTGAGTTACTTACCGTACCGCTCCGGACGCGTGTGGTGAACCCTCCAAGGAGCCTGCTCCGCTACTCCGTGCCGCAGGTGATCTTCGGCTGCGGGTTGTAGTGCACGTTCCGGGTGTGGCGCCGGATCTCGCGGCCGGTCGCGGCGTCCTTGATGACCCGGGTGTCCGAGGTGGTGAAGCCGGGCGCGCCGTTGCTGGGCTTGCAGTTCTCGGCGGGGCCGGGCTTCGTCGGCGGGTCGGACGGGTTGCTGCGGCCGCCCGGGATCGACTCGACGGTGTACTTCTTGGTGCCCCACAGCCGGATGGTGATGTCCGACGGCGTCCAGATGGTCTGGATCGCGACGCCGGTGTCCCCGTCGTTGGTGAACTTCAGGTCGATCACGCTGCCGCCGTTGTGGTTCTGGAACACGGTCGCCTCGCGCGCGGCGGGGTAGCGGCTGATGTAGTAGCTGTGCTCCTTGTGCTCGGTGTCCTTCATCCCGGCGAAGTACGAAGCGTTGTACAGCGTGGTCGCGAACTGCGAAATCCCGCCGCCGACCTCGCGGCCGGGCGCGCCGTCCTTGATGACACCGGCCTCGACGTAGCCCTGCGCCGCGCCGCGCGGCCCGGTGAACCCGTTGAGGCTGAACGTCTCGCCCGGTTTCACGATGGCGCCGTTGACCTTCTGCGCCACGACCCGGATGTTCGTCCCCGAGTCCGCCGCGAAACCGCCGGTCTTGAACTCGCTGACGACCTCCTTGATGCCGAGCTGGTTCGCCTGCTCGGTGGTCACCTTGGCCGGGGTCTTCTTGTAGGTCACCGGCAGCTCGCGGGGCGCGGCGCGCTTGAGCACGTCGAGCACCGGCTTGAGGCTCGGCTCCCAGTCGACGACGTTGGCGTCCTCGGAGGGCTGCACGGTCGGCTTGCCGCCTTCGAAGACGATCTGCGCGTCCTTGCCCTCCTTCTCGGTGGACTTCAGCTGCGGGCCCGCGGCCTCGATGATCTTGTTGTTGTCCACCTTCGGGTTCAGCACGCCGCCGTCGACGGGTTCGAAGGTGAGCGCGGCCGCGATCTGCTCGGGTTTGACGACCGCGTCCTTGCCCTCGCCCTTGACGACCATCGGCGACGCCACGGCGGGCTTCGCGATCTGCTCGAGGGCGGCGTGGACGGCCTCCGGCGAGACCTTGACCGGGGTCTGGGTGACCGCGAGGGTGAGCGGCTCGCCGCCGGCCCAGCGCTCCAAGATGGTCTTCTTGGCGGCGTCGACGTCGAGCTTCTGCCCGGTCTTCGGCTCGACGGCGACCGGCCTGGCCTCCTCGAAGCGCACGGTGCCCTCGACGGGGTCGCGGTCGACCTTGTCGCGCAGGTTCTCCAGCGCTCCGGTGAGCTTGGCGTCGTCGGTCTGGGTGACGACGCCGACCTCGGTGGTCGAGAAGAACGACGCGATCCGCGTGAACGGGTTCAGCGGCTGATCGCCCGCCTGGTCCAGGGTGGCGGGCCAATCGAGGCGCAGGCCCGCGTTGGTCGGCGCCAGCGACTCCTCGGCGTCACCCGCGACGATCTTCACCGGCCGGGTCAGCCGCGGTTCGATCGTTCCCTTGAGCTCCTTCTCGGCCGCGGTCCGGTCCATCCCGCCGACCTCGACCCCGGCGACGGTGACGCCGCGGGGGACGCTGCCCTGGGAGACCAGCACGTCGAGGGCGTACGCGACGACCAGCAGGCCGAACACGCCGCCGCCGATGAAGGCGGCCTTGCGGTAGCTGCGACGGCGCTTCGGTGGCGTGGGCTCCCGCGGCGTGGCAGACTCCGCGAACCCGGACGTGACGACCGGGAGAATGTCCGTCTGCTCAGCGTGGGACTCGGGCCAGCGCGGTTCCTGCGGCAACTCTCCACCCTCCACGGTCCGGCGAGGCCGGGCGTCGTGATCGAACATCCGGGCCTTCCACACGTTCCGGACGTGAGTTCAAGATACGGGGCACGTTTTGTGGGCGTGCAACTCGCCCGGTTGGGTGAGCGGGTCACTCCGTCGGGTGGTCACTGGGCGTCAGGTTCCGGGTTTTCGCCCACTCTCGCGAGAAAGTCGAAGTCACAGCCCTGATCGGCTTGCGTGATGTGTTCGGAGTACAACGCGCCGTAACCACGTTCGTAGCGTGGCGCGGGCGGGATCCACTGCGCCCGGCGGTGTTGCAATTCCGCATCATCGACGTCGAGGCTCAGCCGTCGCGAAGGGACGTCCAAGGTGATCGGATCGCCGTCGCGGACCAGCGCGAGCGGTCCGCCCACATGGGATTCCGGCGCGACGTGCAGTACGCAGGCGCCGTAACTGGTGCCGCTCATCCGGGCGTCGGACACCCGGACCATGTCCCGGATCCCCTTGGCCAGCAAGTGATCCGGCAGGGGCAGCATCCCGTACTCGGGCATCCCGGGGCCGCCGAGCGGGCCGGATCCGCGCAGTACCAGAACGGAATCCTCGGTGATGCCGAGAGCGGGATCGTTGATGCGGTTCTTCAAGTCCTTGTAGTCGTCGAAGACCACCGCGGGTCCAGTGTGGACGAGCAGCCGGGCGTCGGCGGCGATGTGCTTGATCACCGCGCCCGACGGCGCGAGATTGCCGCGCAGCACCGCGACTCCGCCTTCGGTGGCGACAGGGTTGTCGCGAGTACGGATGACGTCGTCGTCATGCACGCGCGCCGAAGCCAGGTTCTCGCCGAGAGTCCGGCCGGTGACCGTCATGCGATCCGTGTGCAGCAGGTCGGTCAGCCGGGAGAGCAGGCCGGGAAGCCCTCCGGCGTAGTAGAAGTCCTCCATCAGCCAGTCGCCGCCCGGGCGGATGTTCGCCAGTACCGGGACCCGGCGCGCGATAGCGTCGAAATCGTCGATGGACAACGGGATCCGTCCGCGTCCGGCCATCGCGATCAGGTGGATGACGGCGTTGGTGGAGCCGCCGAGCGCCAGCACCGTGGTGATCGCGTCGGCGTACGCGCGCTCGTCGAGGATCTTCGTGATGGTGAGGTCCTCCCACACCATCTCGACCGCACGCGCGCCGCTCGCCGCGGCCATCCGGTGGTGCGCCGAGTCGACGGCGGGGATCGACGCCGCGCCGGGCAAGCTCAGCCCGAGCACCTCGGCGACCGACATCATCGTGGACGCGGTCCCCATCGTCATACAGGTTCCGGGAGAACGGGCCAGCCCACGCTCCAATTCGGACAGTTCCTCGTCGCCGATCAGCCCGGCCCGCTTGTCGTCCCAGTACTTCCACATGTCGGTGCCGCTGCCGAGCACCTCGTTCCGCCAGTGCCCGCGCAGCATCGGCCCGGCGGGCACGAAGATCGCGGGCAGCCCCGCGCTCGTCGCGCCCATCAGCAACGCCGGTGTCGTCTTGTCGCAGCCGCCCATGAGCACCGCGCCGTCGATCGGATAGGACCGCAGGATCTCCTCGGTCTCCATCGAAAGCAGATTGCGGTAGAGCATCGGCGTCGGCTTCTGGAACGTCTCGGACAGCGTCGAGACCGGGAACTCCAGCGGGAATCCGCCCGCCTGCCACACCCCGCGTTTGACCTGTTCGGCCCGCTCGCGCAGATGCATGTGGCAGGGGTTGACGTCGCTCCAGGTGTTGAGGATCGCGATCACGGGTTTCCCGAGGTGCTCCTCGGGGTTGTAGCCGAGTTGCCTGCTCCGGGCCCGATGGCTGAAACCGCGCAGTTCGTCGCCGCCGAACCAGCGGTGGCTTCGGAGTTCCTCAGGGTTCCTCATGACCGCCAGTATGGCATCTCATATATGATCGACCCATGCCTTCGACCTTCAACCTGCCCGCTTCACGGACCGAAGTGGTGCTCGACGAGATCCGCCGTGGCATCCTCACCCGGGAGCTGAAGCCCGGCCAGCCGCTGGTCGAAGCCGAACTCGCGGCCCGGCTCGGGGTGTCGAAGACGCCGGTCCGCGAGGCGCTCAAGGTGTTGTCGAACACCGGGCTCGTGACGTTCAGCCCGTACAAGGGCGCTTCGGTGTGCGTGGTGGACGCGGAGCTGGCGAAGTCCGTTTACGACGTCCGGATGGTGCTGGAACCCGAGGCCGTGCGGCGGTCGGTCGAACGCCGCTCCCCGGACCTGCTCGAAGACGCGGCGGAAGCGTTGAAGGAGGCGTCGGCGGCGATCTCGGACAAGGACCAGGCCGCGCTCAGCCTGCTCAACCGCCGGTTCCACCGCGCGCTGTACAGCGGCTGCGGCAACCCGCTGATGGTCTCGATGCTGGACGACCTCAGGGACCGCGCCGCGCTGATCAGCGTGGTCGGCTGGGAAGCGAATCCCAGCTGGCGCAAGGAATGGACCGAGCACAAGGCGGTGCTGGCGGCGGCGAAGAAGGGCGACGCCGAAGGTGCGGCCGGGTTGCTGCGAGCCCACATCGGCGATTTCCTGGAGCGGATCCTCGAGACCATCGGAGATGCTTGATGCGGCTGCTGCTCATCGCCGACACACATCTGCCGCTGCGCGCGAAGGCGCTGCCGGACGAGGTCTGGCGTGAGGTCGAGGCGGCGGACGTCGTCGTCCACGCCGGCGACTGGGTCGAGGCCGCCCTGCTGGACGAACTCGAAGCCCGGAGCGAACGGCTCATCGGCGTCTACGGCAACAACGACGGCGCGGACCTGCGGGCACGGCTTCCCGAGATCGCACGGGCGGACCTCGGCTGTGTCCGCCTGGCAGTCATCCACGAAACCGGCGGCAAACAGGGACGCGAGCGGCGCTGCGACGAACAGTTCCCGGACACCGACGTCCTCGTGTTCGGGCACAGCCACATCCCGTGGGACACCGTCACGCCGCGCGGGCTGCGGCTGCTGAACCCCGGCTCGCCGACCGACCGGCGGCGGCAGCCGTTCTGCACCTATCAGACCGCCGAGATCCGTGACGGCGAATTGCGCGACGTCACGCTGCATGAGCTGCCTCTTCGCCGCTGACGGGGTAGACAGGTAGTCATGGAACCGGCGCAGGCGTTGAGGGAGATCGCGTTCCGGCTGGAGCGCGCGGGCGAGCCGACCTACCGGGTGCGGGCGTTCCGGCAGGCGGCCTCGGTGATCGCCAAGGTCGAGCCGGACGACCTGCGCAAACGTGCCGCGGCGGGCACCTTGACCGCGTTGCCGAATATCGGCAAGGCGACCGCGGCCGTCGTCGAAGACGTCCTCGCCGGCCGCCGTCCCGCGTACTTCGAGAAGATCGGCGAGCCGAAGCTGCCCGACGGCGGCGCGATGCGGGCGGCGCTGCGCGGCGACTGCCACACCCATTCGGACTGGTCCGACGGCGGGAGCCCGATCGAGGAGATGGCCGAGGCCGCCCGCGCGCTCGGCCACGAATGGATGGTGCTGACCGACCATTCGCCGCGGCTGACCGTCGCCAACGGTCTTTCGCCCGAGCGGCTGCGACGGCAGATGGACGTCGTCGCGGAACTGAACGAGACGATGGCGCCGTTCCGGGTCCTGCACGGCATCGAGGTCGACATCCACCTCGACGGCACACTCGACCAAGAGGAAGAACTCTTGGAGCGGCTGGACTTCGTCGTCGCGAGTGTCCACTCGAAACTGCGGATGCCCGCGAAGGAGATGACGCCGCGGATGATCGCCGCCGTCCAGCATCCTCGGGTCCGCGTGCTGGGGCATTGCACCGGACGGCTGGTGATGGGCGGCCGCGGAAAGCGGCCCGAGTCGGAGTTCGACGCGGAGGCCGTGTTCACCGCGTGCCGGGACAACGGCGTCGCCGTCGAGATCAACTCGCGTCCCGAGCGCCGGGATCCGCCGACGCGGTTGCTGAACCTGGCCGTGGACCTGGGCTGCGACTTCGCGATCGACAGCGACGCGCACGCGCCGGGCCAGCTGGACTGGCTGGTCTTCGGCTGCGCGCGGGCCAACGAACTGGGGATCGAGCCGGACCGGGTGATCAACACGCGGAGCGCCGAGGACCTGCTGGCCTCGTGAGTGGTAAGGACGGTTCTATTTGAGGGGTAAGTCAAACGTGGCGTGTTCTCGGGCGGGCCGATGATGGGATGAAGGCTCCCTTCGCCGCGTCTAATGCGGTGAAAGGAGCCTTCGGCCTTGGTCAAGCGCGGGTCGTGGGGGGGGGGGGGGGGGGGGGGGGGGGGCCCACCCCCCCCCCCCCCCCCCCCCCCCCCCCCCCCCCCCCACCCACCCGTACCGACCATGCCACGTTTGACTTACCCCTCAAATAACCGTCCTTACCACTCACGAGAGGTGACCTAGCCGATCTCGTACGGATCCCCGTAGACCGCCCACTTCAGCGGGGTGTGCAGGTCGAGGTTGCCGTCGTTGAGCCACACCAGCTGCGCCGTGTCGATCCGCGAGGTGTCGGCGTGCGCCTCTTCCTGCTTCATGACCACGCGCCGCGCGTCGAGGAACGCCTTGAGGTACGCCGTCTCGTCACCACCCTGGGCGGGCGGCTTGGCCTGCTGGAGTGCGGCCGAACGGATGCCGCCGAAACTGTCCTGGCTGGTGCCCGGACCGTGCATCACGATGGCGTCGTAGTAGATGAATTGTCCCAGTGCGCCCAGACCGTCCGATTTCGCCTGGTTCACCGCCGGGTCGAAATAGACGCGGTCACGTTCGCTGTTCTGCGCGGCTTGGAAGTCTTCGCGCGCGGCGGCCTCCCGCCACGCGTTTTCGAAACCGCTGCCGAGCCCTTCGTGCGAATCGCTGCCGTCGACCTTGCGCAGCGCCGGGAGGTATTCCGCGAGCGGGTTGTCCGGGACCGAGTTCGTGTAGCGCTCGACGAGTTCCAGCATGTCCCCGGTGCCGGAGCAGAACCCGATGATGCCGGCGGTGTACCCGCGCCCGTCGCCGATGTCCTCGATGTAGGAGTACTGCGCTTTCCAGTCCAGGGAGGAGTTTTCCGCGCTGGAGACGATCTGCATCGCGATCTCCTTCTTCTCCGGCGAGGCGAGATCGCCACCGGAAGCGAAGATCGACGCCGACGCCGGAACCGGTTCGGCCGCCGCGAGTGAGGAGATCGCGACAGGACCGGAAACGGCGAGGGCGAGAACGGAGACCGCGCCGAGCGCGCGACGCATCGAAGGCCGCAGGGTGTCACTCATGAAAGGTGTCCCTTTCCACAGAGAATTGTCATCTTCTGTCAGGTGTTGCTGCGGCGTGCGCACACGATAACCACGGGTGACAGTTTCCGGCAAGGGGTCGAGGCGGTTAAAGATTTTTGCGTAGTAAGGCCGACCCCAGCGGCGTGAGGTGATGTCGCACGGTGTTGCCCTCACGCATGCTGAGCACGAGACCCGCTTCACGCAGTACGGTGGCGTGCTGGCTCGCCGAAGGCATGGAGATCCCGGCGCGTCGCGCGACGTCGCAGGTCCGCCCGCCGTCTTCGATCGTCTCCAGCACGGCGGCACGGGTGTGCCCCAGCAGCGCGGACAGGGCGGAGCCGTGGTCGTGGGGCACCGCTTCGGGAAGCTGCTCTTCGATGGGGTAGACGAGCACCGGCACCTGGTCGTTCTCGACCAGGGTCACCCCGGTCCGCCAGCAGAAGAACGACGGGATGAGCAGCAGCCCGCGCCCGTCGAGGTGCAGGTCATGGTGCACCGGGTAGTCGACCTCGAGCACCGGCGCTCGCCACCGCATCGCGGAGGAAAGCCCGCGCAGCAGCCCTTCGACGCCGTCGGCGAGCAGGATCCGCGCCTGCCTCGCCCGCTGACGATCGAAGCACGCGAGGATGTCGTTCCAGACCGGTTCGATCGCCGCCTGGTGGTACGACCGGACCGCTCGCGTCAGCGCGCCGAGCGCCGCCGGATTGGCGTCGCCCAGATCCCGCGACCACGGCGTCGGCCGCCGGGAGCGGGCCAAGATCGCCAGATCCCGGCGCAAGACGGGCGCTCGGTGCCGCTCACGCGTTCCAGCTGCTCGTCGAGGTCTTCGCCGGACGGCGTGAGGAAATCGGGAAAGTACCCGCTGGGCGGGACCAGCGTCAGCAACGGACCGGCCGCCTTCGGAAGGCGGCTACGGACGGTGCCGCGCCACTTCCGCACCGGCAGGCCGCCGTCCCCACGCTGCAGCCGGTGCAGGCTCAACGTCGTCTCCCACAACGGATCCGGCCTCGTCGCGACCCTGACCCTGCCCAGATCCTCCCCGGAAAAATGCACGCGCAGCACAGCTTCCCCCTCCCCAGGTCCCCGGGAGAATTAACGCACGGGAGACGCGGTTTGGCGATGTTTCAGCCAGGACCAAAACTTCGCCGGACGACTCGGGGCGGCTGGCACGGTCCGTGGAGCAGGGTCCACTACCGAGGGGATGAAGATGAACATCAAGAAATTCGGTCTCGCCGCCACGGGTGCGGTGATGGCGTTCGGGTCGCTGTTCGCGGCCACGCCCGCCACCGCGGCGCCGGTCGCCTCCGACGGTGACGTCTCGATCCAGCAAGAGTGCCGGGAGAGGGCGTTCAACCTCTACCCGTCGGGTGGCTGGGCTCAGTTCAACGTCATTTGCGGGGGCAACACCGTGACCGTCACCGGTTGGGTGCTGGACACGGACGCGGACGGCAAGTGCGCCTACGTGAAGGTTTACTGGCCGAGTGAAAACCGGACCGTCACGAGCCCGAGGGCGTGCCCTGAGGGGAACAAGAAGTACTACACCTTCTATGGGGTGTACGCCGCCAGCCCGGTGGTCAGCGCGCACACGAGCTAGTCCTCAGCCGACGTGGTGGGGCAGGGTCGCGAACCGCAGGCCGGCGTCGCTCAGCCGGTCGATCAGCGCCTGCCCCATCGCGGTCGCCGTGGTGACCTGCCCCGCCGTCGCGGGCAGGTCGTCCAGCGCCAGGCACAGGGCGGACTCGCCGAGCATCTTCGCGGTCTCGCCGTAACCCGGGTCGCCGCCGGACACTTCGGTCACGACGCGCTCGCCGCCGCTCTCGGCGTGGAACCGCACGGAGAACCACGACCGCGCCCGCCGCTGCTCGTCCGGGCCGCCGCCGGGTTTCAGCAGCTTCGACAGCGCCCGCCGCGCGGGCGGGATCTGGGCGGCGGCGAAGACGAGACCCATCCCGGCGGCACCGGCGGCGACCACCGGAAGCCGTTTGACGGCCGCGAAATGCCGGTACGTGAAGTCGGGGCCGTACGCCGGGAGAGCGGCGGCGGACCGTTCGACGATCATCGGGTCGATGGTCGGCAGCGGTACCGCCCAGAAACCGTTGGGGCTCCGATGAGGTGTGCCGAGCGAGGCGCGCGCTCGGCGGCCCTCCGGTCGTGGTTCGGCCGCCGCGCGATCCCGGGCGGCGCGGAAACTCGACGGCAGCCGGGAAAACGCGGTCAGCGCCGAAAGGAAAGTGCCGCCCGACGGTGCCGCGCCGACGCGGACATAGCCGTCGATCCTGATCGGTTTTTCTTGCGGTAGACGGGAAACCGTGAAGAGTGCGCCGAGATCGTGCGGGATGGAGTCGAAACCGCACGCGTGCACGAGCCGGGCGCCGGTCTCGACCGCGCGGGCGTGGTGGGCGACGTACATCCTGTCGACGAACTCGGGCTCGCCGCACAGGTCGGCGTAATCGGTCCCGGCCTCGGCGCACGCCGCGACCAGCGGCTCTCCGTAGTGGACATACGGGCCGACGGTGGTGGCGACGACCTTCGCGGACTCGGCGACCTTCCTCAGTGAGTCCACGTCGGAGACGTCCGCGCGCAGCAGCGGAAGCGCGGAGAGCTCCGGGTTGATCGAAGAAAGCTTCTCCCGCAACGCTTTCAGCTTGGCGGGGTCGCGTCCGGCGAGGGCGAGGCGCAGACCGGGCGGCGCGGCGCGGGCGAGATACTCCGCCGTCAGGCCGCCGGTGAACCCGGTGGCGCCGAAGAGTACGACATCGTGGTCACGGCCGGTGGGCATGGCGCCAGGCTACCTCCGGTCATCGCCGGTCGCCGGTGTAGACGACGGCGGCGACCACCGCGTCCACCCCCGAGATCAGTTCGGCGAGCGCCTTCGGAAGTTCCCGGTGAGTGGACTCGGTCCAGGCTCGCAGGCCTGCTCGGTCGATTTCCGGTTCGCAGAAGTCGTCGAGCCCGATGGTCCAGGCCAGCAGGGCCAGGCAGACCGAATGCGGATCCGGCTGTTCGGTGCCGAGGACGGCCGTCCGCACCTTGCTGCGCGCGGCCGTCGACATCAGCAGATCCCGTGGCGGGTACCGGTGATTCTTCCGCATCAGCATCCGGTCGGTTTCACGGTCGACCACTCCCGCGGCGAGCAGATTGTCCGCGACCGTTTCCGCGACGTCGTGCCGCAGGTGGTTGACCCATTCCCGGACGGTGTGCCGCTCGCGTTCGCGGAGGATTTCCGTGAACACCCGGTCCAGCGGGGGATGGGCGAGGCCGCGCCGGGTCAGCGGGCGGATTCGCTTGCGTTCCACGGTGATCCGCTCGGCGAGGAGGAGATCGCAGAGCGCGGAACCGGCCATTCCGATGCCGAGTCCCGTGCGGCGCAGCGCGGGTTTTCCGGTGAACTCGTCGTGGGCGAGGAAGAACAGGGAATCGACCAACGTCAGCCGACGCATGAATGGCACGCCCTCCGGCGTTGTGGTGCGGGACGGCCAAAGTAGCGGTAGCGCGCGGACCAGTGCGAGCCGAGGTCCGTTTTTAGCCTGAACGGACGTACCTCGCCGGGGTGCCCGGCCCTAGGGTGGGATGGCTCTCGCAAGATCAAGAACGACCGACGTCCGGGGGGACCGGGTCATGGGTAGGCAAAGACCGCGGCGCGGTCTCGGTCATCGGCGGCTCGGAGCCGCCCAGATCGTGTTCTTCGTGGTGGCCGCGGCGGGTCCGCTCTTCGCCATCGCGGGCGGGGTCCCGACGAACTACGCGGTCACCGGCAGTGTCGGGGTACCGCTGTCGTTCCTTCTGCTCGCCCCGATCCTGGGGCTGTTCGCGGTCGGGTACGCGGCGATGAGCCGCTACATCACCAACGCGGGCGCCTTCTACCCGTACGTCGCCAACGGGGTCGGCAAATCCACCGGCGCCGGGATCGCGTTCGTCACGCTGTTCTCCTACAACGCCATCCAGATCAGCATCTACGGCCTGTTCGGCTGGTCGGTGTCGACCTGGCTGGGCACGCTCACCGGATCCCCGCCGCCGTGGTGGCTGTGCGCGCTGGTGATGGTGCTGATCGTCGCCGCGCTCGGCGTCCTGCGGATCGACCTCAACGCCAAGGTGCTCGGGGTGGCGCTGTGCCTCGAGGTCGCCGTCGTCGCGATCGTCGACATCGCGCTGTTCGCGAATCCGGCGGGCGGCGGGGTTTCCTGGGTGCCGCTGGAGCCGTCGAGCCTGTTCACCACCGGCGCGGGCGCGGTGTTCGCGTTCTCCGCGGCGGCGTTCATCGGCTTCGAGGGAGCGGCGACCTACGGCGAGGAGACCCGGGAGCCCAGCCGCACGGTCGGGCGGGCGACGTTCGCCGCGATCCTGCTCACCGCGGTGCTCTACGTGGTCTCGTCGCTCGCGCTGGCCGTGGGCACCGGGCCGGACGTCATCGTCACGACCGCGGCCGCGCAGGGGCCGGATCTGCTGTTCAACCTGGCGGGCGAACATCTCGGCGGCACCTTCTCCGACGTCGCCTACACGCTGTTCGTGACCGGCCAGTGCGCGGCGCTGCTGAGCTTCCACAACGCCGTCGCGCGGTACTTCTTCGCGCTGGGCCGGGAAGGGCTCCTGCCACGTTCGCTGGCCAAGACCAGCAAACGCACCGGCGCGCCGGTGGCCGGTTCGCTCACGCAGACCGCGCTCGCGCTGGCGGTCGTGTCGCTGTTCGCGATCGCGGGCCGTGACCCGGTGACCGAACTGTTCACCTGGCTCGGCACGACGGCGTCCACCGGTGTCGTGGTGATCATGATCGCCGTCTCGCTTTCGGTGATCGGCTTTTTCAAACGGCGCCGTCAGGCCGAAAACGCTTGGCGTCGCTGGATCGCGCCGTCGCTGGCGATCCTCACGCTGTCGGCCGTCCTCGCGCTGATCCTGCTCAACTTCGATCTGCTGCTCGGCCCGGCCGGGACGTTCGTGTTGCGCTGGGGGCTGCCCGGGCTCGTGCTCATCGCCGCCCTGGTGGGCTTCCTGCGCGCGGAAGTGTTGCGGACAAAGGATCCCGAGACCTACGCGGCGATCGGTGGTCCGCTCGAAGAGGACGGCGAACCGGTCGAGCTGAGGACGGGACGATGATCGTACGCGCCGCCCAACCGTCCGAAATGGACACTGTGGTCGAGGTGCTGGCCGAGGCCTTCCAGAACGATCCGGTCAGCAGGTGGGTCTTCCCCGGCGACGAGCGGCGCGCGGTGGCGCAGCCGATCTTCCATCGGGCGGTCCTGACGGGGACGCTCGCCGCGGGCGGCCACGTCGACGTCACCGATGATCTGTCCGGCGCCGTCCTCTGGACGCCCGGCGGCGAGGACGACGTGGACGGCGACGCGTTCGCCGGGCTCACCGGGGAAGAGATCGGCAGGCTCAGCGCGTTGTTCGAGTTGATGACGGAGCACGCTCCCGGCGGCGAGTACCACCACGCGCAGTTCATCGGCGTCCGAGAGAATGCGCGGCGGCAAGGGATCGGCGCCCGGCTGCTGAAGCACGGTCTCGACCGGTACGGCGCCGTGCCCGCGTACTTGGAGGCGAGCAGCCCGGAGAGCGCGAAACTGTACCGGCGGCTGGGTTTCCGTGATCACGGGCCGGCTTTCGCGGCCGAGGGCGGGCCGCCGATGCTGCCCATGTGGCGCGAGCCGTGACAGATCTCTCGTCGATATGTCTATAAAGGACTGGTAAAGTCGCGGGCAGATGACGACTACCCGTGCCCCCGCCGCACGGCACCGTTCCGTCTTCTTCCTGCTGATCTTGCTCGTCTTCGCCTTCGTCACGCCGACCGTTCCCCACGGGCACGGCCGCGCCGCGAAGGAAGACCCCGTCGCCGTCTTCGCGACCCATCCGCTGCCCGCCTTCCATGGCGGGCAAGCCGTTCCCCTCGCCGACGCTCCCGCCGACGCGGAGACCGTTGACCTCCCCGACGCCGGCCACGCCCCTGAGCAGGGCGAACCCGTCGTCATCACCCGAGCGGTGCCCCAGGCGCCCGCACGGGCACCTCCGCGCTGATCGGCGTCTTCTTCCCGTATCAGCCATCCATCGGAGGTCTCCATGAGTTCCGGTCATGCCCTGCTGGCCGTCGGCGGGGCGTTCCTCGCCGCCGGTGTCATCGCCAGAGCCGGCGCCCGCATCGGGCTGCCCACCATCCCCCTGTTCATGCTGGCCGGTTTCGTCTTCGGCCCCAACACTCCCGGACTGTCCCTTGTGGACGATCCGGCCGAGCTCGGTGTGCTCGCCGGGCTCGGTCTCGTCTTCCTCCTGTTCTACCTCGGCCTCGAGTTCTCCCTCGACGACCTGGCCAAGGGCGGGCGCAAACTCGTCTGGTCCGGGCTGATCTACCTGATCCTCAACATCGGCGGCGGGCTCGCCTTCGGTTTCCTGCTGGGCTGGGGGACCAGGGAGGCGCTGGTCATCGCCGGCGCCATCGGTATCTCGTCGTCCGCGATCGTCACCAAACTCCTGCTCGAAGCACGCCGGATGGACAACCCCGAATCCCGGCTGATCATGGGCATCATCGTGATCGAGGACATCTTCCTCGCGCTGTACCTGGCGTTGCTGCAGCCGGTGCTGTCCGGCGCCGGGAGCTTCGGCTCGGCGCTGGCCGACTTCGGCAAGGCCTTCGCGTTCCTGATCGTCATGGCCGCGCTCGCCCGATGGGGTGGCCGGATGGTGTCGAAGCTGTTCGGTTCGGCCGACGACGAACTGCTGACCGTCTGCTTCGTCGGTGTCGCCGTCATGGGCGCCGCCGTCGCCGAGGAGGTCGGGGTGTCCGACGCCATCGGCGCGTTCATGGTCGGCATGATGCTCGGCGGCTCGAAGGTCGCGCCGCGGATCCACAAGCTGGTGCTCCCGCTGAGGGACGCGTTCGGCGCGCTGTTCTTCTTCATCTTCGGGCTCAGCATCGACCCGAACGCGGTCGGTTCGGTGGTCGTGCCGGTGCTGATCGCGGTGGTGCTGACGATCGTGCTGAACCTGGGCGCGGGCGCACTGGCCGCGCGGGTGAACGGGTTCGATCGCCAGGCCGGGGTGAACATCGGGCTGACCGTGCTCACCAGGGGCGAGTTCTCGCTGGTGCTCGCGGCGATGGCCACCGCGGCCGGGCTCGACTCGCGGGTCGCCCCGTTCGTCGCGGGCTACGTCCTCCTGCTGGCCGTGATCGGTCCAGTCGCGGTCATCCGCTCCGAGAAACTCACCTGGTTGCTACCGGCGAGTATTGTCCGAGGCTCGACCCGCCGCGACGAGCCGGCCAGGGCGACGTGACGAGGAGGCCTGGGTGACGGAGCGGTTCGGCGGCTACCAGAACGAGATCTACCTGCAGGGGCTCGGCGGGACCCTCCCGCCGTGCTCCACCGACGCCACGAAACTGGAGGAGTCGGCGCGGGAGATCCTGGAGCCCGGGCCGTTCTGGTACGTCGCGGGCTCGGCCGGTTCCGGCGCCACCGCCCGCGCCAACCGCGAGGCGTTCGACCGCTGGCGCCTGGTGCCCCGGATGCTCACCGGCGCCACCGAACGCGACCTCTCGACGACGGTCTTGGGGACGCCCGTTCCGGCGCCGGTGCTGCTGGCGCCGGTCGGCGTCCAGTCGATCGTGCACGAGGGCGCCGAACCGGCGTCGGCGCGGGCCGCGGCGTCGGTCGGCCTGCCGTACGTCATGTCGACGGCGTCGTCCACGAGCATCGAGGACGTCGCCGAGGCCAGTGGCGAGGGGGCGCGCTGGTTCCAGCTGTACTGGCCGACGGACAACGAGGTCTGCGCGAGCATCCTGGCGCGGGCGAAGGCCGCCGGGTTCACCACGCTGGTCGTCACACTCGACACCTGGACCCTCGCGTGGCGCCCGAGCGACCTCGACCACGCGTACCTGCCGTTCATCAAGGGCATCGGGCTGGGCGTCCCGCTGAGCGACCCGGTGTTCCGCGGCCTGCTGGAGAAGACGCCCGAGGAGGACGCGCCCACCGCGATCCTGCGCTGGATCTCGATGATCACCGGCACCGACAGCACCTGGGACCGGCTGCCGTTCCTGCGCGAGCACTGGGACGGGCCGATCGTGCTCAAGGGCGTCCAGCACCCCGACGACGCGCGCCGCGCCGTCGACGCCGGGATGGACGGGATCGTCGTGTCCAACCACGGCGGCCGCCAGGTCGACGGCGCGATCGCCTCGCTCGACGCGCTCCCGGAGATCGTGGCCGCGGTCGGCGACCGGCTGGAAATCCTGTTCGACTCCGGCATCCGCACCGGCGCCGACATCGCCAAGGCGCTCGCCCTCGGGGCGAAGGCCGTGCTGGTGGGGCGGCCGTGGGTGTACGGCCTGGCGCACGCGGGGGAGGACGGCGTCCGGCACGTGCTGCGGAGCCTGCTCGCGGACTTCGACCTGACCATGGGCCTGTCGGGGCACCGGCGGCTCGCCGACCTCACGCCGGGGTCGCTCACCCGCTCCTGACCAGCGCGATGTCGCCTCCGGCATATTCGGAGGCCCTGATCGTCACGCACGGCTATCCTGGTGCCGGTCATGGCTTCTCAACCTTCCCCGCTCGGCGCCCTGCGCGCTCGCCTGCCCGAACTGATGTCGCGCGACGAGCACCGCCTCCGGCGCCGGCTCGACGGTGCCCGGAAAGCGCGCAACGCCGAGTCGATCGCCGCGCAGATCGAGGCCGACATCGAGGCCGCCGAACTCCGGGTCACCCGCAGGCGTGACAGCGTCCCGAAGATCTCGTTCCCCGAAGAGCTGCCCGTCAGCCAGCGGAAGGACGAGATCGCCGCGGCCATCCGCGATCACCAGGTCGTGATCGTCGCGGGCGAAACCGGGTCCGGGAAGACGACCCAGCTGCCCAAGATCTGCCTCGAACTCGGTCGCGGTATCCGGGGGCAGATCGGGCATACGCAGCCACGGCGGCTGGCCGCGCGCACAGTCGCCGATCGCATCGCCTCCGAGCTGAACACCGAACTCGGCGAGGCCGTCGGCTACAAGGTCCGGTTCACCGACCACTCCGGCCAGGACACGCTGGTCAAGCTGATGACCGACGGCATCCTGCTCGCCGAGATCCAGACCGACCGGATGCTGCGCCAGTACGACACCCTGATCATCGACGAGGCACACGAGCGCAGCCTCAACATCGACTTCATCCTCGGCTACGTCAAGCAGCTCCTGCCGCGCCGTCCCGATCTCAAGGTGATCATCACCTCGGCGACGATCGACCCGGAGCGGTTCTCCAAACATTTCGACGACGCGCCGATCGTGGAGGTCTCCGGCCGGACGTATCCGGTCGAGGTCCGCTACCGGCCGATCATCGACCCGGACGATCCGGACGCCGATCAGGATCGCGACCAGACGCAGGCCATCTGCGACGCCGTCGACGAACTCCAGCACGAGGGCCCCGGCGACATCCTGGTGTTCCTCTCCGGCGAGCGGGAGATCCGCGACGCCGCCGACGCGCTGTCCAAACAAGACCTTCGCAACACAGAGATCCTGCCGCTGTACGCGCGGCTTTCGTCGTCGGACCAGCATCGGGTGTTCCAGCGCCACACCGGGCGCCGTGTCGTGCTCGCCACCAACGTCGCCGAGACGTCGCTGACCGTGCCGGGTATCAAGTACGTCGTCGACCCCGGCACCGCGCGGATCTCGCGGTACAGCCACCGCACCAAGGTGCAGCGGCTGCCGATCGAGCCGGTCTCCCAGGCGTCGGCGAACCAGCGCAAGGGCCGCTGCGGCCGGACGTCGGACGGTATCTGCATCCGGCTGTACTCCGAAGACGACTTCGACGCGCGGCCCGAGTTCACCGATCCGGAGATCCTGCGGACGAACCTCGCTTCGGTCATCCTGCAGATGACCTCGCTCGGCCTCGGCGACATCGCCGCGTTTCCCTTCGTCGAGCCGCCGGACCGCCGTCAGGTCACCGACGGCGTCCAGCTGCTTCAGGAACTCGGCGCGTTCGAGATGTCCGACGGGAAGAAGCTCACCGAGACCGGCCGCAAACTCGCGCTGCTCCCGGTCGATCCGCGGATGGCGCGAATGGTGCTGGAGGCCTCCCGCAACGGCTGCGTCCGCGAAGTGATGATCATCGCCGCCGCACTGTCCATTCAGGACCCACGTGAGCGGCCGGCGGAGAAGCAGCAGGCGGCGGACGAGCAGCACGCGCGGTTCGCGGACAAGACTTCCGACTTCCTGGCGTACCTGAACCTGTGGGAGTACGTCACCGAGCAGCAGAAGGCGTTGTCCACCAACCAGTTCCGCCGGATGTGCCGCAACGAGTACCTGAACTACCTGCGCATCCGCGAATGGCAGGACATCTTCAGCCAGCTGCGTCAGCTGGCCAAACCGCTCGGCATCACGCTCAGTACGTCCGGCCCGGCCGATCCGCAACGCGTGCACACGTCGCTGATCGCCGGGCTGCTGTCGCATGTCGGCCTCAAGGATCCGGCCAAGGGCGACTACCTCGGCGCGCGCGGGGCGCGGTTCTCGGTGTTCCCGGGGTCGGCGTTGTTCAAGAAGCAGCCGCGGTTCGTGATGTCGGCGGAGCTCGTCGAGACCTCGCGCCTGTGGGGCCGGGTCAACGCGCGGATCGAGCCGGAATGGGTCGAGCCGCTCGCCGGGCACGTCGTGAAGCGGAACTACTCCGAGCCGCACTGGGAACGCAAGCAGGGCGCGGTGATGGCGACGGAGAAGGTGACGCTGTACGGCGTCCCGCTCGTCGCCGACCGCCGGGTCAACTACGGCCGGATCGACCCCGAGGTAAGCCGGGAGCTGTTCATCCGGCACGCGCTGGTCGAGGGCGACTGGGAGACGCGGCACCACTTCTTCCGCGAGAACCGCGCGCTGCTCGACGAGGTCGAGGACCTGGAGAACCGGGCGCGCCGCCGCGACATCCTGGTCGACGACGAGACGCTGTTCGAGTTCTACGACCAGCGTGTCCCGGCCGACGTCGTCTCCGCGCGGCATTTCGACAGCTGGTGGAAGAAGGCGCGGCACACCGAGCCCGACCTGCTGAGCTTCGAGAAGACGATGCTCATCAACGAGACCGCGGGCGGCGTGCGCGAGGCCGACTACCCCGACTTCTGGACGCAGGGCAGCCAGACCTTCAAGCTCACGTACCAGTTCGAGCCGGGCGCCGACGCGGACGGCGTCACCGTGCACATCCCGCTGCCGGTGCTGAACCAGGTCACGCCGGACGGTTTCGACTGGCAGGTCCCCGGCCTGCGCGAAGAACTGGTGACGCAGCTGATCAAGTCGCTGCCCAAGGCGATCCGGCGCAACTTCGTGCCGGCGCCCGACCACGCGAAACTGGTGCTGTCGCGGGTCGGTCCGGCCGACGGGCCGCTGCTGCATGCCGTCGCCGACGAGCTGGAAGCGTTGCGCGGGGTGGTGATCCCCGACGACGCCTGGCAGCTGTCGGCGGTCCCCGAACATCTGAAGATGACCTTCCGCGTGGTCGACGTTCGCGGGAAAAAGGTGTCCGAGGGCAAGGACATCGAGGCGCTCAAACGAGATCTGAGCGGCCAGGTGCGCGCGACGATCTCCAAGGCCGCCGACAGCATCGAGCGTGAGGGCCTGACGACGCCCGCGTTCGGCGAACTGCCGAAGGTGTTCGCGAGCAAGCAGCGCGGGCACGACGTCAAGGCGTATCCGGCGCTGGTCGACGAAGGCGGCTCCGTCGCGGTGCGGCTGCTGGACACGCCGGGCCAGCAGGAACAGTCGATGTGGGCGGGCACGCGGCGGATGCTGCGGCTGAACATCCCGTCGCCGATGAAGTTCATCACCCGCAACCTCGGCAACTCGTCGAAACTCGTGCTGAACCGGAATCCGCACGGTTCGGTGGCGGCGTTGCTCGAAGACTGCGTCGATTGCGCCGTCGACAAACTCGTGGCCGACAACGGCGGACCACGCTGGGACGAGGCCGGATTCGCCGTCCTGCTGGAAAAGGTGCGCGCGGGCCTGAACGCCGGGGTGCTCGACGTGCTGACCAACGTCGAGAAGATCCTGCGAGCGGCCAACGACGTCGAAACGCGGCTGGCCGACACGCGCGGCCCGAAGGACTCGCTCGCCGACATCCGCGCGCAGCTGGACGGCTTGGTGCACAAGGGTTTCGTCACCGAAACCGGACAGGACAGGCTCAAGCACGTCGTCCGATATCTGCGCGGGATCGAGCGGCGGCTGGAGAAACTCCCGACCGAGCCCACGCGCGACATCCAGCGCACCGGCGACATCGCCTGGCTCCGCAACGAGTACCAGACCGCGCTGGACGCGCTGCCGCCCGGCACCTCATCGCCCGCGCTGCGGGACATCCGGTGGATGATCGAGGAACTGCGGGTGAGCTTCTTCGCCCAGACGCTGGGCACCGCCCACCCCGTCTCGCTGAAGCGCGTCATCAAGGCCCTGGACGACGCCGCCGCCTCCTGACCCGAGTTACGCCCCCAATCACGCGAGTTACGTCCCCAATCACGCGAGTCGTCCATCTGATCACGCGAGTTCGCCGTCTGATCACATGCGTGCCCGTGGCGCGAAAACGGAACTCACGTGATTGGGGGTGTAACTCGCGTGTTTGAGGGGCGAACTCGCGTGATTGGGGGCGTAACTCACTTGGCGTCGGCGTAGGTGTCCACGGCGGCGATGTGCAGCGGGAACCGGACCGGGCAAGCGGCCCCGAACAGCATCCGCGCCGCTTCGGCCATGCTGTCCATAATGGACTGGGCGACCTCGTCGGCGAACTCGGCGGGGGTGTGCACCAGGACCTCGTCGTGCTGGAAGAACACCAGGTGCGCGGGCGAGGGGAGCCTGCTGCGCAGGGTCGCCAGCAGGACCGCGGTCATGTCCGCCGCGCTCGCCTGCACGACGAAGTTCCGGGTGAAGCGCCCCCAGTTGCGGGACGCCTGGCGCGCCTTCAGCTCACCGGCCTCGTCCTCCGCGACCCCGCCTGTCAGCGCGCGCCACGCTTCCGACGGCGCGGGCGACGTCCGGCCCAGCCGGGAGCGGACGCGCTCACCGCGTTCCCCGGCCTGCGCGGCACGCTCCACATAGGACACCGCGTCCGGGAACCTGGTGCGCAGCAACGCCAGCAGCGGACCGGCCTCCCCGGACGTACCGCCGTACATCGCCGACAGCATCGCGATCTTCGCGCGGTCCCGATCGTCCCTGTCGTCCCACGCGGGCACCGGCACGCGGCGCACGCCGGAGAACATCGCCTCGGCGAGGCTCGCGTACAGATCCGTGGCCGCGGCGACGTCGGCGAGCTTGCGGTCTCCGGACAACGCCGTCAGCACCCGAGGCTCCAGCTGTGCGGCGTCGGCGACCACCAGCTTCCAGCCTGGATCGGCCCGGACACAGGTCCGCAGGATCTTCGGGATCTGCAGCGCGCCCCCGCCCCGGCTCGCCCAACGGCCGGAAACGACCCCGCCGACGACGTAGTGCGGGCGGAACCGGCCGTCGTGCACCCACTCGTCGAGCCAGGTCCAGCCGTTGGCCGAATGCAGCCGCGCGAGCTCCTTGTACTCCAGCAGCGGCGGGACGGCGGGATGGTCGATGTCGCGCAGCAGGTACTTCCTGGCCGACGAGACCTCGATGCCCTCCCGCCCGAGCGCCCGGACGACGCTGGCCGGGGCGTCCGGATTGACCGGGCGCCCGCCGAACGCGTCGCTGATCTTCGCCGCCAGCTCGACCAGCCGCTTCGGGCGGTGCCCGGCCGGGACTCGGGGCCCGAGCTGCTCGGCGAGCAACGCCAAATGCAGGTCGGCCCGCCAGGGCAGCCCGTCGAACGACATCTCGGCGGCCGCCAGCGCACTCGCCGACTCCGCCGCGAAGAGCAGCCGGAGCCGCTCCGGACGCTCGGTGACGGCGACCCGCTTCTCCTGCTCGGCCAGCACCCTGCGCACCGCGTCGACCACCGTGACGCCGGCGGGCAGCCGCGGGCCGCGCGTCTCGAACAGCGTCGGCTGGTCGTCCTCGGCCCAGAGCGGCGGCTCGTCGGCGGGAGGCTCCTGTCCGTTCGCCCTGGCCAACGCCGCGCGCAGGCTTCGCGACTCTTGCGGGCGCCCCTCGTGGGCCAGGAGCAAGCCCTCGATCAGGGTCAGGTCGTGGCAGCGCCGCACCCGGACGCCCGCCTTGATCAGCGCGGGGTACGTCCCTTCGACCGACGGGAACACCCACCTGGGTGAATGCTCCGCCTCCAGGCTCCGTACCTCGCCGACGAACTCCGGGAGCTTCAGGCCCCGCCGCGGCGGCTGGCCCGAAAGAGCGATCGCGAAGTCGCCGTCCTCCTCTTGACCTGCGATCGCCTGCACACTCACATTGTGGTGGTTCCCCCCGACATTTCTGTCACCAGACGGTTAGTGCGCCTGCGCTATCGGTCGGCTACTGTCGAGTAGCAACCCCATACCGCCGGTACGCGAACCGCCGGCGGCATGGTGTCTCGCCGCAGCAGCAACGGAGGTGCCCGGATGAGAAACCCCACCGGCCTCGCCACCCTGGTGGCGGGCAAGGTGACCGAGACCGTGCGCAGCATCGACGTGATGCGCCAAGCGGGCCTGCTCCCGATCCCGCGGGTCGACGAGGGCCTGCGTTCGCTGGTCATGGTGCGGAAGTGGGGCCCGTTCGCCGGGGCGAACATGATCGCCGCCCGCCGGGACCCGACCGCGACCGGCATCATCGACGAGCTGGGACCGCTGACCTTCAAGCAGCTCGACACCCAGTCGAACGCGCTGGCCAGGGCATGGTCCGAACGCGGCCTCGGCCCGGGTTCCGTGATCGCCGCGCTGTGCCGCGACCACCGCGGTCTCGTCCTGACGATGCTCGCCTCGGGCAAACTCGGCGCCAAGCTGCTGCTGATGAACACCGGGTTCGCCAAACCCCAGCTCGCGGACGTCGCGAAGCGTGAAGGCGTCACGGCGCTCGTGTACGACCAGGAGTTCACCGAGCTGCTGGACGCGGTCGAGGGCGACGTCGACCACTACCTCGCCTGGGTCGATTCGGACACCGAGCTCTCCGGGCACAAGATCCCGATCGTCACCGAACTGGTCGCCAGCACCGACGACCGCCCGTGGCCCGCGCCGGCCAAACCGGGCGGCTTCATCCTGCTGACCAGCGGCACCACCGGGACACCGAAGGGCGCGCCGCGGCCGCACACCTCCGCGCTCGCCTCCGCGCAGTTCCTCGACCGCATCCCGCTGCGCACCGGCGAGGCGACCTACATGGGCGCGCCGCTGTTCCACGGCACCGGGTTGTCGCAGTTCATCCTGTCCTTCGCGCTCGGTTCGAAGGTCGTCATGCGGCGCAAGTTCGTGCCAGAGGAGACGTTGCGCGGGGTCGCGGAGAACCGCTGCACCACGCTGGTCCTCGTGCCGACGATGCTGCAGCGGATCGTCGACCTGCCCGAGGAGGTCCGCGCCAAATACGACACCTCGTGCCTGCGGATCATCTTCGTCGCCGGCTCCGCGCTGTCCCCTGATCTGGGGAACCGCGCGACCGCCGCGTTCGGCGACGTCGTGCACAACCTGTACGGCTCCACCGAGGTCGCGGTCGCGACGGTCGCGACGCCCGAGGACTGGCGCAAGGCGCCGGGCACGGTCGGCCGCGCGCCGGTGGGCTGCAAGGTGGCGCTGTACGACGAAAAGGGCGGCAAGATCACCGAGCCGCATGTCACCGGCCGGGTGTTCGTCGGCAGCGGGCTGAGCTTCGAGGGCTACACCGACGGGCGCAACAAGGAGATCATCGACGGGCTGCTCTCCAGCGGCGACGTCGGCCATTTCGACGAGGACGGCCTGCTGTTCATCGACGGCCGCGACGACGAGATGATCGTTTCCGGCGGCGAGAACGTGTTCCCGATCGAGGTGGAGAACCTCCTGGTCGAACGCGAGGACGTGATCGAAGCCGCGGTCGTCGGCGTCGAGGATCCCGAGTTCGGGCAGCGACTGAAGGCGTTCGTGGTGCGGTCCGAGAAGTCGGAGCTGGACGTCGACGGCGTGCGCGAGTACGTCAAGGCCAACCTCGCGCGGTACAAGGTGCCGCGTGACGTCGAATTCCTCGACGAGCTGCCCCGCAACGCGACCGGGAAGGTGCTGCGCAACAAGCTGCGCTAGTACTCCCAGTCGATGCCGAAGACGCCGGGGCCGAAGTCGAGCGCAACGGCGTGGACACCGTTGCCTTGGTCCGGTTTGAGTTCCTTCCGGTCCATCGGTGACGTGCCCTGACCGTGCTTGGAGTATTGCCAGCACTTCGCCGGGGTGGACTCCGGATCGAACCGGACCTCCAGCAGGTACTCGCGCACGGGACGCCGGAACTCGCGGTAATGCGTGTTCCGGCACTCCGGGTACGGCGGCCCGGGGTTGGTCAGCGAGTACTCGATCAGGTGCGTCTCGCCGCGGTCGATGGGCCGGTCGAAGAGCAGTTCGGCCACCGTGAGCCCATGCTCGTCGTCGACCTCGGCGCGGCCGACGTGGCAGTTGCGCAGCGTGTTCAGCACCGGCGGCCCGGCTTCCGGGTCGCCTTGGGCGTAGACCAGCAGCCAGCGGTCCTGCCCGTCCGCGCCCGCCTGGAACACCGCCCGCGCGGTCACCGCGCGTTGCCCGCCGTCCTCGGCGATCTCGCACAGGTCGTGCAGGCCGACGAGCTTCAGCTGATGGTGTTGTTCGAGCGCGTTGGGCGCGCCGACCTTCTCCAGCAGCGCCTGGAGGGCTTCGAGCGGGAAGGTCAGCGGCTGCTCGGTCGTGGCCCGGCTGCGGCGTGACGACGCCCCGCGTGGTCGCGGCGGCGGCAGCAGGCTGAGCAGGGAACCGGCGGGAATCGCCAGGACCTCTTCCAGGACACGGACCGCGGACAGCGAACTCTGCCGTTCCGGCTGACGTTTGCCCGATTGCCAGTAACTCAGCGCGGTCACGCTCACCGACGCGCCGCGCGCGAGCAGCCGGGCTTGGATACGGTCGAGACTCAGGCCGCTCGTGGCGATGGCCGATCGCAACGCGGTGGCGAACGCGGTACGCGGTTGATCTTCATCGTCCGTGGTCACTCGGTCCGCCGCGCTCCCCGCCACCATATGCTGCCCGACCGCCCCCGTCTGCCGTTCACTGACACCGCCCGGTTGATAACAACACGAATAACTTTAACAGTCGGAGGTAACGCTTCAGGGGCGCCTTCTGCCAGGCGAAAACGACTTTCCGGACGAGCGTCGTTAGTCCGAATGGCCTAGTACTGGTAACTGTGAATCATTGCCCGGCCACCAGCGCACCGGCTTGCATGGCTCTCAGCAACGATCATCCTCCCGGGTGATCCGCATGGCGCGGCAGGAAGGGAACCAGTGAGCAAGTCCCGGAAGAACCTGAAGTCCCGAAAGACCCGTAGCGGCCTGGTGGCGGGAGTCGCCCTCGCCGGTGTGACCGCGGCGGTCGCCACGTTCGGCGCGGGCGCCGCCAACGCCGACCAGCTGGGCGAGATCCGCGACGCGGGTGCCGCCAACGCCGTCGGCGGCAGCTACATCGTCGTCCTCAAGCCCACCGCGGTCGGCCAGGGCGTCGCCGCGGCGAGCGAGATCACCGCGAACGTCGCCGCCAAGGCGCAGGGCCTCACCGGTCAGTACGGCACCACGCTGTCCCGCACCTTCGGCTCGGCGCTGAACGGCTTCTCGATCAAGGCCGACGAGGCCGCCGCGAAGCGTCTCGCCGCCGACCCGCAGGTCGCGTACGTCGTCCAGAACAAGACGTTCAAGATCAGCGAGACCCAGGACAACCCGCCCTCGTGGGGCCTGGACCGCGTCGACCAGGCGGACCTCCCGCTCGACAACAAGTACACGTACCCGACGAAGGCCGACAACGTCACCGCCTACGTCATCGACACCGGTGTCCGCGGCACGCACAAGGACTTCGGTGACCGCGCGACCGGCGGCAAGGACTTCGTCGACAACGACGACACCCCCAACGACGAGCACGGCCACGGCACGCACGTCGCCGGCACCATCGGCGGCACGGACCACGGCCTGGCCAAGGGCGTGAAGATCGTCGGCGTCCGCGTGCTGGACGCCAACGGCAGCGGCACCACCGAGGGTGTCGTCGCCGGTGTCGACTGGGTCGCGGCGAACGCCAAGGGCCCGTCGGTCGCCAACATGAGCCTGGGCGGCGGCGCGGACGACGCCCTGGACGCGGCGGTCAAGGGCGCCATCGACAAGGGCGTGACGTTCGCGCTCGCGGCGGGCAACGAGTCCTCCGACGCCGGCACCACCTCCCCGGCCCGTGTCAAGGAGGCCATCACGGTGGCCGCCAGCGACAAGACCGACAAGCAGGCCAGCTTCTCGAACTACGGTTCGGTCGTGGACCTGTACGCGCCGGGTGTCGACATCACCTCGACGTGGGGCACCGGTGACGACGCCACCAACACCATCAGCGGTACCTCGATGGCTTCGCCGCACGTCGCGGGCGCTGCCGCGCTGTACCTCTCGGCGCACCCTGACGCCACCCCGGCCCAGGTCTCCGAGGGTCTCGTCGCCGCGGCCGCGGACGGCAAGATCAGCAACCCGACCGGTGGAACCGCGAACAAGCTGCTCCAGGTCAAGTAAGACCCTTGCGGACAGGCTGCCCCCGGCGTACTCCAGGCGCCGGGGGCAGCCCCGTGTCCAAGGGGATCCCAGACTTGTTACCAACGGGTAAGCTCCTGCCCATGGTCCTGCGGAAGAACATCCTGATCACCGGGGCGAGCTCCGGACTCGGCGAAGGAATGGCCAGGCAGTACGCCGCGAGAGGCCGCAACCTGGCGTTGGCCGCCCGCCGTGTCGACCAGCTGGAAGCCCTCGCCGCGGAGCTCAAGCAGGCGTATCCCGGCATCACCGTGGTCACCCGGAAGCTCGACGTGAACGACCACGATCAGGTCTTCGCCGTCTTCGAGGAGTTCCGCGAGGAGCTCGGCTCCCTCGACCGTGTGATCGTGAACGCGGGGCTCGGCAAGGGGCAGCGGGTCGGCACCGGCCGGTTCGACGCCAACAGCGAGACCCTGCGGACGAACTTCCTCGCCGCGGCCGCCCAGATCGAGGCCGCCGTCGGCATCTTCCGCAAACAGAAGGACGGCCACCTCGTGGTCGTTTCCTCCTTCCTCGCGCTCCGCGGTGTTCCCGGCAACGCCACCGCGTACGCCGCCTCGAAGGCGGGTATCTCGGCGTTCACCGAAGGAACCCGGATCGAGCTGCGCAAGACGCCGATCAAGGTCACCACGCTGCTTCCCGGGTTCATCGAATCGGGAATGAACCCGGACATCTCGAAGCTTCCGGGCGCGGTCAAGGCGGAGGCCGGCGCGCAGGCGCTGGTGAAGGCGATCGAATCCGAGACGGCGAAGGCGTTCGTGCCGACGTGGCCGTGGAGCGTGCTCTCGAAGCTCTTCCCGCTCGTCCCGGCGTCGTTGCTGAAGAAGTTCGGATGACAGCGCCGGACAAAACCGTCGAGGTACGCGGAGAGGACTCGTTCGACCCCGCTGCGGTGCACACCTGGCTGGCCGCGCGGGTGCCCGGTCTCGGTGACTCGCCGCCCGGGGTCCGCCAATTCCCCGGCGGCGCCTCGAATCTCACGTATCTGCTGACCTATCCGGATCGCGAGCTGATCCTGCGGCGTCCGCCGCTCGGGCACAAGGCCGCGTCCGCGCACGACATGCGCCGTGAATTCCGGGTGCAGCAAGGGTTGCGGCCGGTCTTCCCGTACGTGCCCGAGATGCTCGCCTTCTGCGACGACGAAACCGTGCTCGGCGGCGACTTCTACGTGATGGAGCGGCTCGAAGGCCTGATCCTGCGCGGAGATCTGCCCGCCGGTTTCGACCTGCCGCCCGACAGCGCGCGCGAACTGTGCGGCAAGGTCGTCGACCGGCTGGTCGAGCTGCACGCCGTCGACGTCGAGGCCGCCGGGCTGGCCGACCTCGGCAAGGGCGCCGGCTACGTCGAGCGCCAGGTGCGCGGCTGGTCGGAGCGGTTCCTCAAGGCCCGCACGGAGAACGTCCCGGACTGCGCCGAGGTGATGGCGTGGCTGAAGGAGAACCAGCCGTCCGAGGTGAAGATCTGCCTGATCCACAACGACTACCGGCTCGACAACCTGGTGCTCGACGACGAGCTGGGCATCATCGGAGTGCTCGACTGGGAGATGGCCACCCTCGGCGATCCGCTGATGGAACTGGGCAGCACGCTGGCGTATTGGGTGCAGGACGACGATGACGACGTCATGAAGCTCAGCCGTCGCCAGCCGACGCACGTGCCGGGGATGTACACGCGCGAGGAGTTCGTGCGACGGTACGCGGAGCGGTCGGGCCTCGAAATCGGAGACTGGACGTTTTATGAGGTGTACGGCCTGTTCCGGCTCGCGGTGGTGATCCAGCAGATCTACTACCGGTTCCACGAAGGACAGACGACCAACCCGGCGTTGAAGGACCTCTGGCAGTTCGTCGGCTACCTCGATGGACGCTGCCGCCGGATCACCGGAGGAGGGCACGCGTAAATGGGTGCGATCTACCTGGTCCGGCACGGGCAGGCGTCGTTCGGCGCGGAGAACTACGACCAGCTCTCGCCGCGCGGTTTCGAACAGTCCACTGTGGTCGGTGAGGAACTGTTGCGGCGGGGTGTCGAGTTCACCCAGGCGCGAGCGGGTTCCCTTGCCCGGCAACGGGACACGGCCGCGACGGCGTTGAAGGTGCTCGGCTCCGGGATCGCCGTCGTAGAGGACGAGCGCTGGAACGAGTACGACCACGTCGACATCGCGAAATACCACGCCGCCGGTGCCCAGCAGAACGATTCGCGGGCGTATCAGGCCGCTTTGGACGGTGCGCTGAACGCCTGGGTCTCGGCGGGAGCTTCCGGTCCCTGCGCCGAAACCTGGCCTCAATTCCTGGAGCGGGTCAAGGGCGCGCTCTCCGACGTCGTGGCGTCGCTGGGCAAAGGCGAGCACGCGGTCGTCTTCAGCTCCGGTGGCGTGATCGCGACGGTCTGCGGCTTGCTCATGGGTACGCCGGAAGCGGGGCTGCTGAAGCTGAACCGGGTCACCGTGAACGCGGGCATCACCAAACTCGTGTCCGGCCGCGGCGGGGTGACCCTGTTGTCGTTCAACGAACATCCGCATTTCGAGGCGGAAGCCGCGGAATTGCTCACCTACCGCTAGGAGACACGCGATGGCGTTCGGCGAGGTCAGGGTCATCCCGGTCAACGGGCACGGTCCCGAGGACGTCGTGGTCGACGACCAGGGGCGGATCTACACCGGCGTCGACGACGGGCGGATCCTGCGCGTCACGCCGGACGGCAAGCGGATCGACGTCCTCGGCGACACCGGCGGCCGCCCGCTGGGGCTGGAGTTCTACGGCGAAGACCTCCTGATCTGCGACGCCAAGGCCGGTCTGCTCACCATGCCCCTCGCGGGCGGCCCGATCACCACGCTGGCGACTTCGGCGGTGGGGCTGGACTTCGTGTTCTGCAACAACGCCGCCGTCGCCTCGGACGGCACGGTGTACTTCACCGATTCGTCGCGCCGCTTCGGCATCGAGAAATGGCGCGACGACCTGATCGAGCAGACCGGCGGCGGACGGCTCCTGCGGCGCACGCCGGACGGCAGGATCGAGCAGCTCGCCGACGGTTTCCAGTTCGCCAACGGCGTCGCGCTGCCGCCCGACGAGTCCTATGTGGCCGTCGCCGAGACCGGAGCCTGCCGGGTCACGCGCGTGTGGCTCACGGGCGACAAAGCGGGCACGCGGGACTACCTCGTCGACGACCTGTGGGGCTATCCCGACAACATCTCGACCGGAAGCGACGGGCTGATCTGGATCACCGTGGCGAGCCCGAAGGTGCCCGCGCTTTCCTTGGTGCAGAAGCTCCCCGCGCCGCTGCGGGCCGGTGTCCGGGCGTTGCCGACCGCCCTGCAGCCCGCGCCCGCGCGGGAATGCGGGGTGCGCGGCGTGACTCCGGACGGGAAGCAGGTCCACGAACTGCGCGGGGAGATCGACGGGTTCCATGTGCTCGTCGGCGTCCGCGAGCGGGCCGGGACCCTCTACTTCGGATCCCTTGAGGACAACGCGATCGCGGTAACGTCAGTCTAGGCAGAATTCGTTGCCCTCGGGGTCGTTCATCACGATGAAGCCGAGGCTCAACGGCTGCTCGGGCTCGAAGCGCTGAATCCGCTTCGCCCCCAGGGCGACGAGCCTTTCGCACTCGGCTTCGAGCGCCGCCATGCGTTCGTCCCCCACGAGCCCGGGAGCGGCACGGAGATCGAGGTGGACTCGGTTCTTCGCGATCTTGTCCTCGGGGACCTGCTGGAAGAAGATCCTCGGCCCCTCGCCGTCCGGGTCTTCGAGGGCCGAGCGGGTGTTGCGCTGATCCACGGGCACGCCGACCCGCTCGAGGAACTCGTCCCACACGTCCAGCGGATCGGTGCCCTCGGGCACCTCGACCCCAGGCGGACCGGGGTGGACGTAGCCCAGGGCGTCGCGCCAGAAGGTCGACAGGGCTTTCGGGTCGAGGGCGTCGAAGCTGACCTGGATTTCGCGGCTCTTGCGGTTCATGGGACCACTCTGACATGCCTAGCGGACAGGATCGGTCCGCTATCTCTGGCACAGTGAGTGACATGGCGGAGGAGCGCGGCACGACCGAGCGGGTGCTCACCCTGCTGGGGCTGTTGCAGCAGCGCGCCGTGTGGACCGGCCCGGAACTGGGCGAACGGCTCGGCGTCACGCCGCGCACGATCCGGCGCGACGTCGAACGCCTGCGCGCGCTCGGTTACCCCGTGCTGGCCAGCAACGGTGTCGGCGGGGGTTACCAGCTCGGGCCCGGCCACGACATGCCGCCGTTGCTGCTGGACGACGAGGAGGCGATCGCCACCGCGGTCTCGCTGCTCGCCGGCGCGGGCAGCGGGGAAGCCGCCTTGCGGGCTTTGACGAAACTCGACCGCGTCCTGCCGACCAGGCTGCGGCACGAGGTGAGCGCGCTGTCCGGCTCGGTGGTCTCCTTCGACGGAAGCCGCGCGCCGATCGACCCCGACGTCCTCATGACCCTGGCTCGCGCTTGCCGCGACGAGGTCGAGGCGGGCTTCGAGTATCCGTCCTCTTCGGGTCCTGCGCTGCGGCGTGTCGAGCCGTACCGTTTGGTGGCCTCCGGGCGGCGTTGGTACCTGCTCGCCTACGACCTCGACCGCGACGACTGGCGCACCTTCCGCGTCGACAAGATGACCGAGGTTTCCGCGCGGTCGTGGCGATTCCGGCCGCGTCCGGCACCCGACGCGGCCGCCTACGTGCAGGAGAACATCGCCAGCCGGGTCTACCGGCACCAGGCGCGGTTCTTGGTGCACGCGCCTGCTCCGGTCGTGCGGGCCCAAATTCCGGCGTCGGCGGCTGTCGTGCGGGAACGGGGACCTTCGCGGTGCGAGGTCTTGAGCGGAGCCGGGGATCTCGACTTCATGCTGATGCACGTGGTGGTGCTGGGGCACAAGTTCGAGGTGATCGAGCCGGTGGAATTGGGGGAGCGGTGCCGGGTGCTGGCCGAACGATTATTGGCAGCGGCTGGTTCAGCCTCGCATTTAGTCGACTAATTGCGAGGGGTGCTCGAAGAGGGACGATTTAGTGGCTGACTTGCCCTTCGGTGCTATTCGCTCCCTCTCGACAGGATACTTAGGGTGCCCGGCGTTGCTCGCATTTAGTCGACTAAATGCGATGGTCGCCGAGGGTGATTCGGTGTTGGCGACAGTTTCACTCTTCGGTGGTGTTCGGCAGGTTCGCTTGTTGCTTAAAATTACGAACACATGTTCGGCAGGATTGCGGTATTATGGGGACGTGTCCGAGACCTTCCTCCCCGAACTGCCGCAGGAACTGTGGCGTGCCGGCAAGCTGGAGCTTGCCCAGGGCGTGCAGCAGTCCCTGCAGGTGATTCGGATGGCCACCGCTGCTTTGGGGCAGTTTCTGGCGGAGATCGAGGCTCGGGGCGCGAAAGACTTGTACGGCTACGGCCGGACGGCTGCCTGGTTCGCCGATATAGCGGGATTGTCGGCCGGCGAGGCGGGTGCGGTGGTGAAGCGGGCTATCGCCCTGAACCCCACCCGCGCCTTGGACGGCACCGAGCTTCCGCCCGTGGCTCCCGCGACCGCCGCGGTGGCGGCGGAGGGGTTGGTCGGGGATGAGCGGATCGATCAGATCCTGGAGATCTTGAAGCGACTTCCCGCTGACACCTCTGCTGAGGATCGGGAGAGTGCGGAGAAGATCCTCGCCGATCTGGCTCCGAATGCCGGTCCCCGTCAGCTCGCCGACGCTGAGATGAGCCTGCTGGGCTGGCTCGACCCGGACGGCAAGGAACCCAAGGACCCCGAGCCGAAGGAGCCGCGCCGCGAGATCACCCTGGAGCGCCGCAAGGACGGCTTCTGGAAACTCACCGGTATGCTCGATGACGAGACCGGTGCCCGCACCGCGGCCGTCCTCGATGCCTACGCCCGGCCACGGCCGGTGGACGAGTTCGGGCAGGCGGATCTGCGGATGAAGTGCGAGCGCATGGGGGATGCGTGGGTCGATATCCTCGATCTGGCGATCGCGTGTCCTGATCAGCCGGGAACCAGCGGCTACCGCACCTTGGTGCATGTCACCATCGGGCTCGACGAGTTGAAGTCCGGTCTCGGGACCGCGTGCCTGGATTTCGTGGGGACGATGACCGCCCGCGAAGCCCGGCTCGCCGCATGCGACTGCCTCATGCTGCCGGTCGTGATGAGCGCCGCGGGTGAACCGCTGGACGTGGGTCGCCTGAGACGGTTCGTCACCCCGGGCCAGCGACGCGCGTTGAACATCCGGGACGGGGGCTGCGCGTTCCCCGGATGTCACCGGAAGCCCAAGAACTGCCACGCCCATCACATTCACCATTGGGCGGATGGTGGGCCCACGGATCTTCGGAATCTCGTGCTGCTGTGCGGTTTCCACCATAGGTTGATTCATCACGGTGACTGGGAAGTCTGCATGGCGGCAGATGGGCTACCGGAGTTCATCCCACCCCAATACCGAGATCCGCTTCGACAACCCCGCCGCAACACCCTGCACCACGTCTGAACACCGAGGAGCCCGCCAGCCACCCAGGCGACGGGCCCCTCGTCATGCCCAGGGTCGGCGGCCGTGTGGATTTCAGGACATCTGACGTCCCGAAATCCACACAGCCCGCCACCTCGGCGACGAAGACGTCCGTCTCAGAGAAGTTCCCGAGGTTTCATAGATGACCCAAGAACTGCCACGTCCACCATATTCACTGTGAGGTTTTCCCGCGCCATGCTCAGGACCGGCGACTGTGTGGATTTCGGGTCATCCAACGCCCCAAAATTCACACAGTCGCGTATCACCGGTCCGATCACGGCCGGGACTCCGCACTTAGCCGACTAATTGCGGAAGAGGAAAGAGCTCACCGCCCGGTCCACTGAGGCGAACGCCCCGCGGTCCAGGCCGCATAGAACTCCCCATGGTCCTTGGCCGTCATCAGCAAAGCCTGCGTGATCGCCTCCAGCTCGATGGAACTTCCCAGATCCATGTCGAGCTCGCGCGTCAGCAGAACCTTCGTCGTGCTGTAAGCCAAAGCCGGCCCATCGGCCAGACGCCGCGCCAAAGCAGAGGCGGCAGAAGGCAAGTCGGAGTCGGGAACGACCTGAGAAGCCAGGCCGATCGCCTCGGCCCGGGCGGCGTCGATCTTGTCGCCCAGCATCAGCAGTTCCGTCGCCCGCCCCAGCCCGACCAGCCGCGGCAGCAGGTACGCCGAGCCCATGTCCGCGCCGGCCAGGCCGACCTTCGTGAACAGGAAAGCGAACTTCGCCGACGACGCCAGCAGCCGGAAGTCGCTCGCCAGCGCGATCACCGAACCCGCGCCCGCCGCGATGCCGTTCACCGCGGCGATCACCGGGATGGGGCACTCCCGCAGCGCCTTCACCACCGCGCCGGTCATCCGCGTGAACTCCAGCAGTTCCGCGGACTCCATTTTCTGCAGTTCGCCGATGATCTCTTCGACGTCGCCGCCGGAGCAGAAGCCACGCCCCTGACCCGTGATGACCAGCACCCGGACGTCACCGCGATGCGGCAGCTCGGCCAGCAGGTCACGCAGGTCGGCGTAGCTGTCGAAGGTGAGCGCGTTCAGTTTGTCCGGGCGGTTCAAGGTGACCGTGGCGACGCCGTCGTCCACGGTGAACTCGAAGTGCTCCCAGTCCGTCGTGATCGGCGGCGTGGCGCGGAACGGGCTCATGACTGGATCCCACCTCCATCGAGGACGAGTGTCTGTCCGTTGATCGCGGCGGCTTCGGGCGCCGCGAAGAAGGTCACCGCGTGGGCGACCTCGTCGGGTTCGAGCAGGCGGCCGAGTGGCGACGCGGCGGCGAGGGCTGCTTCCGCGCCGGCTTCGTCGCGGCCCGTCCGTTCCTGGATGCGGGCCACCGACGCGGCCGTCATATCCGTGCGCACGAAGGCCGGGCAGACGGCGTTCGCGGTGACGCCGGTGCCCGCCAGTTCCGCGGCGGTCGCCCGCATCAAGCCGACGGCCGCGTGCTTCGAGGCCGTGTACCCGGCCGTGTAGCGGTAACCGATATGCGACGCCGTCGAGGCGACGGTGACGATCCGGCCGGTGTCGCGCGACCGCATACCGGGCAGAACCGCCCTGGTGCAAAGGAAAGCGCCGGTCGCGTTGACCTCGAGCTGGCTCCGCCACTGCTCCAGCGACGTCTTCGCCAGCGGGGCGCTCGCCGAGATCCCGGCGTTGTTCACCAGCACGTCCACCGGCCCGAGGCCGTCGAAGTACCGCGCGACGGCGTCTTCGTCGGTGACGTCGCAGTCGGACCGGCCGGGGGCGTGCACCTTGTCTCCGGCGGCCTGGAACCGGGCGGCGATGGCCGCGCCGATCCCGCGTGTCCCGCCGGTGACGACGACGATCCTGCTCACTCTGCCTCCACCCGGCGCAACGCGCGCCGATCGAGTTTTCCGTTGGCGGTGCGGGGGAGTTCGGTCACGAACACCACCTCGCGCGGGTATTTGTGCTTCGCCAGCTGTGCCCGCGCGTGATCCTTGAGCTCCTCGGCCGTGACGGAAGCGCCCTCCGCCAGGACGACGCACGCCCGCGGGACGACCAGGCCGTCGACGGTCACCCCCAGCACCGCGCAGTCGACGACGGCGGGATGGCCGATGAGACAGTCTTCGATCTCGCTCGGCGCGACGAACACACCGGACACCTTCAGCAGGTCGTCGGCGCGGCCGTGGTGGTGGAAGTACCCGTCGGTGTCGCGGCTGAACAGGTCGCCGGTGCGCAGGGTGTCGCCGTGGAACGTCCGCGCGGTCTTCTCCGGGTCGCCGTAGTACTCGCGCGCGATGGTCGGCCCGGTCACCTCCAAGGTGCCGATCTCCCCGTCCGGCAACGGATCGCCGCTCTCGTCCAGCACGCGCGCGGTGTAGCCGGGGACCTCGCGGCCGAGGCTGCCGACCCGCTGAGCGCCGGGCACGTTGGACAGATAGATGTGATACGCCTCCGATGAGCCGATCCCGTCGATCACCGGAACCCCGAACGTGTTGTCCCACTTGCGATGCAGCTCCGACGGCAGCGCCTCGCCCGCCGACGTCGCGAGCCGTAGTGAGCTCATGTCCACAGTGGACGCCGTCGGATGGGCGATCATCGCGCTCATCATGGTCGGCACGTTGACCAGGATCGTCGGCCGGTAACGTTCGATCAGCGAGAACAGCAGATCGGCGGTGCTCCGCCGGCCGAACACGATCCCGGACGCGCCCACACCGAACGGGAACAACGCGGTCAGATCGCGCGCGTAGCCGAAGAACAGCTTCGGCACGGCCAGCACGCGGTCGTCCTCGCGGAGCCCGAGCACGCCGAGCGCGTACCGGTCGAAGCTCTCCAGCGCGCTGCGCGCCGGGTGCACGCACGCCTTGGGCGAACCGGTGCTGCCGGTGGTGAACTTCCAGATCGCGACGTCGTCCAGCGTGGTCGGCGCGGCCTCCAGTTCAGGGGAAGCCGCATCGGTCAGCGTGGAGAACGAGTGCTCGCCTGGCTGTAGCTCCGCGTCACCGACGACCAGCAGGTTCCGTGCGCCGGCTTCGCGCAGCGCGGGCAGCGTCGAGGCGTCCGCGATGACGACGACGGCCTCGGTGTAGGCGAGGTAGTACGCGTAATCCTTGGGCTGCAGAAAGGAATAGACCTCGGCGGTGACCGCGCCGATCTTCTGTGCCGCGTACCAGACGGCCACGAACTCGATGCTGTCGTTCAGCGCCAGCAGGACCCGCTGTCCACTTCGGACACCGAGTTCGCGCAGCACGTTCCCGGCCCGGTTCACCAAAGCCGCCAGCTGCGCGTACGTGACTTCCTCGTCGCCGCACAGCAACGCCGTCCGCTGGCCGGGGAGGCGGTCCACGAAATGGGTCGCCAGATTGAAGGTCATACGAGCTCCCGGATCGCTTCGACCAGGATGTCGGTGAGCACCGAGAAGGTCTTCTCGCCTTCTTCGGCGCTTGCCTGGGCGGGGGTGCCGCAGTAGGCCTCGGTCATCCCGGCCGAGGCGAAGTCCGTGACCCCGCCGCGCGCCAGGTCGACGTGGACCGGGGGCAGCGCGCGCTGGACAGCGGCGTCGACGAGATCCGGCCGGTCGGCGAGCACCAGCGACGTCTCGTACTGCCCGGCATGGCATTCACCCGAGCGGAATTCGTCGGTGAGCCGCGCGGCGTACCGGCGGCGGACGAGGTCGACGAAACCGACGCCCGCCGTCTCCGCCACACGCCGCAGCACGGCCAGATGTGCCGGTTCGAAATGGTTGTTGACCAGCAGGATCCGGGTGAGCCCCTGCTCAGTGAGCGCGCCACAGATCTCGGTCAGCAGCGCGAACAGGGTCTCTTCGCCGATCGAGACGCCGCCCGCGAACCCGGCGGCGAACCGGGTCACGCCGTACGGCACCTCGGGCAGGATCAGCACGCGCAAGCCGGGATCGCCGGCCAGCCGGGCGGCGGCCCGCTCGCACATCCCGCGTGAGATCAGGGGATCGGTGCCCAGCGGCGCGTGCGGTCCGTGCGGCTCGACGGCGCCCACCGGGAGCAGCAGCACGGGAACGCGCGCGTCGGACGCGAGCGCGGCCACCTGACGCGAGCTCAACTCCGCGAAGTACGTCACTCGAATCAAGCTACACCGCAGCGGCCTGAGGTGTATAGAGTTGCGCTCATGCCCGAATCGGCCCCGCCCCACAGCGACCCAGGTCCCCAGGAGCTGGTGATGACCCTGCTCGGCACCTACGTGTCGCCGCGCGAGAGCCGCCGTGTCTGGTCCGGCGGCCTGGTCGGCGTGCTCGCCGGGCTCGGCTTCTCCGACGGCGCCGCGCGGATCGCGCTGGCCAGGCTCGCCCGCCGCGACCTGCTCGCGAGGCACAAGGCGGGCAGGCTCGTCCACTACTCGCTGACCCGCCGCACGATCGCGCTGCTGGAGGACGGCGACCGCCGGATCTTCTCCCTCGGCAGGCGCGAACGCGAGGTCGGGGAGTGGACGGTGCTGTGGCAGAGCATCCCGGAAAGCCGCCGCCAGGCCAGAGAACGGCTGGTGCGTCGGCTGCGCTTCCTCGGTTTCGGCCCGGTCCAGGACGGCACCTGGATCGCCCCGCACGACCGCGAGGCCGAGGTGCTCGCCCTGCTGAGCGAACTCGACGTCTCCGAACACGCCGGGCTGATGCTCGGGAAACCGTCGGCGGGCCTCGACGTCAGGCGCTTCGCCGCGCGGGCGTGGAACCTCGACGGCCTCGCCGCGCGGTACGACGCGTTCGTCCGAGATTTCGGCGGATATTCAGGCGACCTGCCTGACGCCGAGGCGTTCCGGGTCCGAACCTGGCTGACGCACACGTTCCGCGCCTTCCCGTCACTCGATCCGGAGCTTCCGGTCGGGCTGGTGCCCGCTCCGCCGAGCCGGGCGGCCGCGGTCGAACTGTTCCACGATCTCTATCAGGCGCTGGCCCCGGCGGCGCAACGCCATTTCGACGAGGTGACAGAAAAATGAACGACACTCAGGCCGCATTGAGTTACACGTCCTACCTTTCGCTGGACGAATTGCTGGACGCGCAGCATCCGCGGTCCGACGAGCACGACGAATTGCTCTTCATCGTGATCCACCAAGTGTATGAACTTTGGTTCAAACAAGTTCTCCACGAGGCGCTTTACCTGCAGGAGCAACTCGAAGCGGGTAACACCGCTCACGCTGTCCGCACACTGAGGCGAATCCTGACTATCTTCAAGGTGGTGGTCGCGCAGATCGATGTGCTCGAGACGATGACTCCGAGCCAGTTCACCAGTTTCCGTGCGCGACTCGACGCTTCGAGCGGGTTCCAGTCGGCTCAGTTCCGTGTCCTGGAGGCCGTCCTCGGCCGCCGGGACGAGCGGGTGTTCGCGCATTACCCCGAAGGCGGTGACCAGCGCGCCCAGATCTCGGACGCGATGTCACGGCCGTCGCTCTTCGACTCCTTCGTCACCTACCTCGCGGTGAAGGGGTACGACGTCCCGACCGGGCGCGATGTCACCAAGCCACTCGAACCCTCTCCGGCGCTCCAAGAGGTTCTGTTGCGGGTCTACCGCGATGACACCGGGCCGTCCGTCGTGGCGGAGCACCTGGTCGATCTGGACGAAGGGATGCAGGAGTGGCGGTATCGGCACGTGAAGATGGTCGAGCGGACCATTGGAGACAAGACCGGGACGGGGGGTTCGTCGGGAGCGCACTATCTGCGTACGACGCTTTTCTCCCCGATGTTCCCGGATCTCTGGGCTGTGCGGAGCAGGCTTTGACGAACCTCGACGAACTTCGCCGCGATCCCAACGCGCTCGCGGAGCACTACCAGGCATTCGGTGTGGCGGACCGGATGCTGTTCACGGGGCATTCGCACCAGGCCTGGCCGGACGTCGCGCGCGAAGGCCTTCTCGAGGCCTTCGCCGACGCAGCCGAAGAGGTCGACACGAAGTGGGACCGCGCCTTCGCGAAGGCCGACGAGATGCGGGCGGGGTTCCGTGCCCTGCTCGGTGATCCGCACGGCGCCATCGCGCTCGGCGCCAGCACCCACGACCTGGTGATCCGGTTCCTCTCGGCGATGGACCTGCCGCGCCGCCCGCGGCTGGTCACCACCGACGGCGAGTTCCACACGCTGCGCCGTCAGCTGGGCAGGCTGGCGGAAGAAGGCGTCGAGGTGGTCCGCGTCCCCGCGTCGCCGGTCGCCACGCTGGCCGAACGCGTCGCCGCCGAGGTCACCGAAGACACCGCCGCCGTGCTCGTCTCGGCCGTGCTGTTCGAGACCTCCCGGCTCGTGCCGGGCCTCGCACATCTCGCCGACGTCTGCCTTTCGAAGTCGGTGAACCTCGTCGTCGACGCCTACCACGCGCTCGGCGTCGTCCCGTTCTCGCTGCACGACCTCGGGCTCACCAACGCCTGGGTGCTCGGCGGCGGCTACAAGTACCTCCAGCTCGGCGAGGGCAACTGCTTCCTGCGGATGCCCGCGCACGCGCAGGAGCTGCGGCCGGTGGTCACCGGCTGGTACGCCGAGTTCGGCGCGCTCGCGGACGAGCGCCGTCCCGGCCAGACCGCCTACGCGAGCGGATCGGACAGGTTCGCCGGAGCGACCTACGACCCGACGAGCCACTACCGGGGCGCCCGCGTCTTCCGGTTCTTCGCCGAGCACGGGCTCACGCCCGAATTCCTGCGGGAGGTTTCGCGGCACCAGGTGGGCTTCCTCGCCGAGGGCTTCGACAAGCTCGGGCTGCCCGAGGACGTCATCACCCGTGACCGGGAGACGCCGCTGGACCGCGTCGGCGGTTTCCTGTCGCTGAAGTGCGCGGACGCCGGCGCGCTGCAGGCCGCCCTCGCCGAACGCGGCGTCCGGACCGACAGCCGCGGCGCGTACCTGAGGTTCGGGCCGGCGCCGTATCTGTCCGACCGTCAGCTCGATTCCGCGCTCCGCGTCCTCGAAGAGGTCGTCAACGGCTGAGACGGCTCGACCCCGGCTTGGCGAACGGACCGGGGCGATCTAGGTTTGCGATGTGGCACCGTCGCCGCCGGACGACCTTCGTCGGGGACTGTGCCTTGTTGCAGGAACTTCGCACGTGAGCCACAAGCCGCGCGCACTCCAGGACAAGGAGTCACCACAGTGACCGAAGTGTTCGGCCGAGGTACCGGCCATGAACAGGTCGTCTTCTGTCAAGACCAGGCCACCGGCCTGAAGGCCATCATCGGGATCTACTCGACGGCGCTCGGGCCGTCGCTCGGCGGGACCCGGTTCTACCCCTACGAATCCGAAGACGCCGCGCTCGCGGACGTCCTCGCGCTGTCGAAGGGGATGGCGTACAAGAACGCGCTCGCCGGGCTCGACCTCGGCGGCGGCAAGGCCGTCATCATCGGCGACCCCCAGAAGCACAAGACCGAAGCGCTGCTTCGCGCCTTCGGCCGGTTCGTCCAGTCGCTGGGCGGCCGCTACATCACCGCTTGCGACGTCGGCACCTACGTGCAGGACATGGACATCGTCGCCCGCGAATCGGAGTTCGTCACGGGCCGCTCGCCGGAGAACGGCGGCGCCGGCGACTCCTCGGTGCTCACCGCTTTCGGCACCTACCAGGGCATGCGCGCCTCCGCGGACGCCGTCTGGGGGGTCCCGGAGCTCGCGGGCCGCAAGGTCGGCGTCGCCGGGGTCGGCAAGGTCGGGCACATCCTGGTCGGGCACCTGATCGAGGCGGGCGCGCAGGTCGTCATCACCGACGTCTCGCCCGCGGCGATCGAGCGCACCCGCGCGGCGTACCCCGGGGTCGAGGTCGTCGACGACCTCGGCACGCTGATCCGCACCGAACTCGACGTCTTCGCGCCGTGCGCGCTGGGCGGGGTGCTCACCGACGAGACCGTCGGCGAGCTCCGGTCCAAGATCGTCTGCGGCGCGGCCAACAACCAGCTCGCGCACCCGGGCGTCGGCAAGCAGCTCGACGACCGCGGCATCCTCTTCGCGCCGGACTACCTGGTCAACGCCGGTGGCGTGATCCAGGTCGACGACGAGCGGCACGGCTTCGACTTCGCGCGGGCCAAGCGCAAGACGACGGCCATCTTCGACACCACCAAGGCGGTGTTCGCGCTGGCGAAGGCCGACGGTGTCCCGCCGGCGACGGCGGCGGACCGGCTGGCGGAACGCCGGATGGCCGAGGTCGGCGGGCTGCGGTCGATCCTGACGGTGTAGCTCCCTGAACGCTATAAACGGGCCGTTCCTTGCGAATTTCGCGAGGAACGGCCCGTTCATAGCACTCGGTGCGGGGGACTCAGCCGCTCTTGCGACGGAAGGTGCGCTTGTTCGCGGCCGGACCGTGTGCGTGCAGGTTCTTCCCGCCGGCGTTTTCGTGCGCCGAGCCGGAGCGGGCCTGTGCCTGCTTGCGCTCCAGGGCCTCGCGGAACTTGCGCTTCGTGTCGTCCTCTTCGCCATCCGCCGGGGACGGTGCGGGTTCAGTCATTCTTACCTCCGAGGTGACGACGTGTGACCACGCCAGCCTGTCAGGAACAGACCGGCTTGGCGAGTCGATTTACGTCACCTGGGCGGAGCGGGCAGCTGGACCGGGCCGCCGAACCGGACCCGGTTCCGCAGCAGGGGGCGCCAGCAGTGGTCGCACAGCAGGATCGGCTTCAGCCGGTTGCCGCAGTCGACGTGCTCCAGCGTGATGTCCGGCTCCTGACCGGGGACCTCGAAGCCCCGCGACCATTCGGCGATGAAGGCCAGGGCGGGAAAGAACGCGAGCCCTTTCGCCGTCAGCCGATAGTCGTGCGCGTCGGTGCGGGTCTTCGCGGTGCCGGTCCGCAGCACGCCGACGTCCACGAGTTTCGACAGCCGCCCCGAAAGCACGCTCGGCCCGATCCCCAATTCGCGTTCGAACTCCGAGAAGTGCCGTGCCCCGAGCAGCGCGCTCACCACGAGCCCGGTCGACCATCGGTCGCCGAGGAGTTCCATGGTGTCCGGGAAGAACATCAGCGGATCGCCCGCGAGGGAGTCGGCGTCCTTGCGACGGAAGCGTTTCGACGCCGTCGCTTCGACGACGCCGGTGTCGTCGAGCCGTCGCGCGCGGACGTCGCGGGCGTCGACCCGGCGTTCGCAGGACGCGCAGCCGAGCGGCGCCGAGGTGGCCAGTTCGCAGTCGAGGTGGATCAGCGTGGGCAGTACGGCACGCCGTCCTTCGACCCATTCCCGTTCCCAGGCCCAGATCGAGATCAGCAGCGGCCACAGATCGAGGCCGCGTCCGGTGAGCCGGTACTCGTGCCGGGTGCGGCGCGCGTCCCGGTACGGCGTGCGGACGAGTACGCCGGCCTCGACCATCGCGCGCAGCCTGCCGGACAACGCGGTGGGGGAGATGCCGAGCCGCAGCCGGAGTTCCTCGTAACGGCGGAAGCGCAGGAAAAGGCTCTGCAGGATCAGCAAGGTCCACTGATCGCCGAGCAGTTCGAGCGCGTGGCGCAGCGGATCGCCCGCCGGCCTGACGCGGTGCGCCGTCGCTTCTGTCACCTGGTTCCTTCCGAGGGGGTGTCGCTGTCAGCGTACTACTGACTACAGCAGTAGAAGCCTATTGACACCTGGCTACAGCAATCGTAGTGTCTCGGCATGGCCAGTACCTCCGAGCAGCCGGTGCTGGTGGCAGCCGCCACCGGCGAACCCGAGGTCAACCCGTACCTGATGGGCGTCTACGCCCCGGTCGGCGACGAGATCGACGGGAGCGATCTCGAGGTCATCGGCAAGATCCCCGCGGACCTCAACGGCGTGTACCTGCGCAACGGGCCCAATCCCCGGTTCGAGCCGGAAGGGCGCTACCACTGGTTCGACGGCGACGGCATGATCCACGCCGTCCATCTGGAGAACGGCAAGGCCCGCTACCGCAACCGCTGGGTGCGCACCAAGGCCTTCGAGGCCGAATCCGAGGCGGGCAAGGCGCTCTGGAAGGGCGTCATGGAATCGCCCAAGGGCAACCCGTTCGGCAACTCCCACGGCCTGAACGTCAAGGACAGCGCCAACACCGACCTGATCTTCCATCGCGGCAAGGTGCTCTCCACCTGGTACCTGTGCGGCACGCCGTACGCCGTCGATCCGCTGTCGCTGGAGACGCTGGGTGCCGAGGACTTTCTCGGCACGCTGGTCGGCGACATGATGGCCCATCCGAAGGTCGACGAGCGCACCGGTGAGATGTTCTGGTTCGACTACGGGCCGCGGCCGCCGTACCTGCGCTACGGCGTGATCAGCGCGGACGGCAAGGTCGCGAGCACGACCGAGATCGCACTCCCCGGCCCGCGCCTGCCGCACGACATGGCGATCACCGAGAACCACGCGATCCTGATGGACTTGCCGCTGGTCCAGGACATGGAGGCGGCCCGCAACGGACGGCACAAGCTGCTGTTCGACCGATCCTTGCCGAGCCGGTTCGGGGTGCTACCTCGCTACGGTAACGGTAGCCAGATCCGCTGGTTCGAAGCCAGCCCCTGCTACATCTACCACGTCGTCAATTCTTGGGAGCAGGGCGAGGAAATCGTCCTCGACGTCTGCCGGGTTCAACGCCCCGAGCCGCGAGCCGACGCGCACACCCCGCTCGCCAAAATGCTGTCGTACCTGCGGCTGGACGCCTCATTGCACCGCTACCGGTTCAACCTGCGGACCGGGCAGTGCCTCGAGAACCAGCTCGACGACGACAACACCGAATTTCCGTCCGTCGACTCGAGGGTGGTCGGCGGCCGGAATCGCTTCTCCTACGCGGTGCACATCTCGCCGGACTCGACGCTCAAGTTCGACGGCCTGGTGTGCTACGACAATCTTGCCGGCACCAAGACCGAACACCGTTTCGGTCCGGGCCGGTGGGGCAGTGAGGCGCCGTTCGCACCCCGCGACGGCGCGGCCGCCGATTCCGACGACGGCTATCTGGTGACCTTCGTCCAGGACGAGCGCGAGGGGCGCTCGGAGCTGGACGTCTTCGACGCCGCCGATCTCGCCGCCGGACCCGTGGCCAGGGTCCTGTTGCCCCAGCGTGTCCCGCTCGGTTTTCACGCGACCTGGGTCCGGGCGGACCAGCTGGAACCTTCTGTAGCCGAGTGATCCCCTTGCCGCGTCCGAGTCGCCCCTTCCAGGGGGTGGGGCGACTCGGGCCCGGCGTCGTGCACGGAACGCCGGACCGCTCCGGCGAGCGCGCCGAGCGCCGTGGCGGCGGCGAACACGACCGCCGCGACCCCCGTCTCGGCGGTGAACTGGAGCGCGCCGAGCGTTCCGACGGTGAATCCGGAATGGACACCCCAGGCGATCACCGCCGTCCCGGCGGTCGCGGCGGGCCTCGTCGCGATTCCGGTGGCGAGTACGACGAAACCCAAGGCCAGCAAGGAAAAGCCGTGATGTCGAGCAGAGCCGAGGAGCCCGGCCGCCGACGCCGCGGCGACGACGGCGACACAACCGAACGGGAAACCGAAGCACTCGGGATTCCTCATCCGCCCAGTCAACTTCGCGTCACCGGACGTGCCGCCGGTGTGAACGGGTTCCCTACGCCTCCGCCGGGATTTTTGACGCCATATTGAGGAGAAGGTCAAAGGTGTCGTGAGGCTGGTGGTGGTGGGGGGGGGGGGGGGGGGGGGGGGGGGGGGGGGGGGACGGGCCACGCCCCCCCCCCCGCCCCCCCCC
>NZ_JBIWKX010000018.1:0-16788 GCF_044765885.1 Amycolatopsis sp. NPDC102389 | reverse complement strand
TTTTGTTGCTCTATCTTTTTTTTTCCTCTTTTTGGGGGTTGGTGTTGGGGGGGGGGGGGGGGGTGGTGGGCCCCCCACCCCCCCCCCCCCCCCCCCCCCCACCCCCGGCACCGACCACGCCACGTTTGCCTGACCTCTCAGGCCGCGCGCGCGTGCGCGATGATCGCGCCGGCGATCGCGGGCCACAGCTGTCGCGGCAGTTCGTGCCCCATCCCGGGGAACAGCAGCAGTTCCGCGCCCGGGATCGCCTCCGCGGTCGCCTTCCCGCCGCTGACGTTGATCAGCGGGTCGCTCTCGCCGTGGATGACGAGCGTCGGGACGTGGACCTCGCGCAGCTTCGCCGTGCGATCACCCGAAGCGACGACAGCGGCGGCCTGCCGCAGCGCACCCTCGGGGTGATTCGCGCGGTCGTAGTTGCGGGTGGCCTTCATCCGCAGGAATTCCTCGTCGGACGGGTGCCCGGGAGAGCCCACGAGCTTGAACCATGCGACGCCGTCTTCGATCGCCTGCTCCCGGGTGGCGGCGGGCGGCCGCGTCAGCCCGGCGAGCGCGGCGGGCTCCGGATGCCCGACCGAGGGATCCCCGGTGGTCGACATGATCGAGGTGAGGCTGAGCAGCCGCTCCGGCGAGTCGATCGCGAGCTGCTGCACGATCATCCCGCCCAGCGACTGGCCGACGACGTGCGCGCGGGAGAACCCGAGCGCGTCGAACAGGCCGGTGACGTCGGCGGCGAGATCGGACAGCAGGTACGGCGCGGAGGTCGGGTCGCCCGCGGCGAGCGCGGCGAGATCCGGCGCGGGCAGATGGTCGAGATAGGACGAGAGGCCGACGTCGCGGTTGTCGAACCGGACGACGTGGAACCCGCCCTCGGCGAGCAGTTCGCAAAAGCCGGCCTCCCACGTCACCAGCTGGGCGCCGAGTCCCATCACCAGGACGAGCGGGGGATCCTCAGGGGAGCCGAAGGTGTCGTACTCGAGTTCGAGGCCGTTCACACGCGCGCGGGGCATGGCCTGATCCTGCCGGACGCCCCCGCCGTCCGACCAGCCGAAGGCGGATACGGTGATCCGCATGCCGACTTTCCCCGAAGACGCGGGTCCCCGCCCGAGGTCCCGCGCGGCTTCCGGACGGCCGGCCGTCACCAAGGACCGGATCGTCGACGCCGCGCTCGAGCTGTCGGCCGAGGCGGGCCTGGAGAACTGGACGTTGCGGCAGCTCGCGGCCGCCGTCGACGCCTACCCCGCGGTGGTCTACCACCACGTCGGCGACCGGGACGCCGTCGTCGTCGCGGTGCTGGACCGGGTGGTCGGCGAACTGATCCTGCCCGACGAGTCCCTGCCTTGGCGGGACTGGTTCGACGAGTTCCTGCCGACCGTGCGGACCGTGCTGCGCCGCTATCCCGGTGCGGCGCGACGCCTCGCCCTGTTCGGGCCGTCGGTCGCGGCCGCCGTGCCGAGCATGAACACAGGGATCGGCCGTCTGCTCGCGGCGGGCTTCGGCAGCGAGGCGCCGTTCGCCTACAACTTGCTGCTCGCCACCGCCTGCCAGTTCGTCGCGATGGAGGACGACCGGGAGAGCGCGATGGCGCTCCAGCTCGACCGATCCGAGGGGTACGCGTCGTACCGCACGCGCGACGACCTGCCCGGGATGGCGGCGCTGGGCGAGTCGGTCGCCGAGCTGGTCGCGGATCCCGACCTCGCGGCCGGTTACTACGAGCGTCTTTACGATTACGCCGTGCAACGCTGTCTCGACGGACTCGCGCTCCGGCTCACCCAGCTGAACGCAATCGGACGTTTGACAGAGCCGTGACAGCGAATCGGCGTAGTGTGGAGGAATACCGGTGCTCGTCACCGGTCCCGAAGCCCCTGGCACCAACCTCCCCCTCGAGGTGCCGGGGGCTTCTCCCTGTTCAGCCGCGCTGGATCTCGGGGAAGACGTCGCCGACCAGCGTGACCAGCGATTTGCTGAGCAGGGTGTGCACCTGCGCGCGATCGAGCGAGCCGCGCACGAGCCATTCGCGGCCCGCCGCCTTGACCATCCCGCCGAACGCGCGGACCAGCGCGTTCAGCTCCTGCCCGTGCTCGCTCTCGCGGGAGAGCCCGACCGCTTCGAGCACCCGGTCCGCCGATTCGCGATCGGCTTCTTCGAGGATCCGCTCCACTTCGAGGTCGCGGCCGATACCCTCCGGCGCGATCGCGGCCAGCCACATCTTCTCCTGGCTGGTGACCATGTCCAGGAACCAGTCGATGGCGACGTCGGCGCGCAATTCGAGCGGGCCTTCGGGCAGGATCTCGACGGCGAGCCGCGGCACGGTCAGCGCCCGCCGGATGATCTCCAGGTAGAGCTCGCGTTTGGTGCCGAAGTAATGGTTGATCAGACCCCTGGCGACGCCTGCCTCCGCCGCGATGTCCGAAGTGGACACTTCCGAGTACGGGCGGTCCGCGAAAAGGCGGGCCGCGCAGGCGAAGATCTGCTCCTTGCGTTCGTCCGGTTCCAGTCTCCGCCATCTCGGCGCCGGCTCGGTGGTCATGCGGCCAATCTTCCCACGATCGATTCAGCCCGGCCGGACAACGGCCCAATTCCTGTGACACTGAAAAGCAAAGTGTCAGTTAATCCGGCGTGTACCGTCTGTTGGCCCGTTGGTCTTTACCGTCTTCATTCAGGTGGCATGCCGTGCGCGCTGTCGGGGCGCGTTTGCCTCCTACCGGCCCGGCCTGGCGAGTAACCCCCCCTAGCTCGCCAGGCCCGGGCCTTCTTCGTGCGGTGGGGGTCCTTCGGCGGGCAGAAGCAGCGTGAACGTCGTCGGCGACGGGCTGGTCAGCCGCAGCCGTCCGCCCTCGGCCTCGGCCAGGCTCCGGGCCAGCCGCAGCCCGATCCCGTTGCCTTCGTGATCCTCGGCCCGGTCCTCGGTCACGAACGGATCGTGCCCGTCCGCGATGGCGCCCTCGTCGCGCACGTCGATGGCCAGCGCTTCCCCCGCGTCGCGCGCGAGGACCGAGACCGTGCCGCGCCCGTGGGTCGCCGCGTTGTCCAGCAGCACGGCGAGCACCTGCCGCACGGCCGCGTCCGCCGCCCGCGCCGGCAGGGCGTCGCGGCCGCTGATCCGCAGCGCGCGGCCACGTCCGGCGAGCAGGCCGTGCCAGGTCTGCCGGATCTCTTCGAAGAGTTTGCCCAGGTCGAGCAGGGCGCGCGGGGCCCTCGTCTGCTTGGCCAGCGCCAGCAGGTCGTCGATGGTGCGTTCCAGCCGGTCGGCCGACGCGATGCCGTCGCGGATCGTCGCGTACGGGTCGCGATCAGGGCTCTCCAGCGCCGCTTCCAGCTGTAGGCGCAGCCCGGTCAGCGGCGTCCGCAGCTGGTGTGAGGCGTCGGAGGAGAAGGTCCGTTCGCGTTCCAGCGTCTCGCCGATCCGCTCGGACGTGACATCGAGCGCTTCGGCGACCTGATCGATCTCGCCGACCCCCGCCCGGCGGGCGCGGACGGTGAAGTCGCCCTCGCCGAGACGTTCGGCGGTGGCGGCCAGATCCTCCAGCGGCCGGGTCAGCCGGGTGGCGATCCGGCGCGCGATCAGCCAGCTCGCCCCGATCGCGACCCCGGCGAGCGCGAGCATCTTCAGCCAGGTCAGGCGGACCAGTGAGTCGAGTTCGGACCGGGGGTGGGCGGCGCGGACCACCCCGACCAGCGACGGTCCGCTGAGCACCGGGACGGCCAGGACGATCTCGTCTTCACGGGTCCCGGTCGCCATGTCGGTGTAGTGCGCTTCGCGGACGAACCGGTCTTCGCTGGCCGGGCCGTTGCCGGCCAGGAGCCTGCCGGTCGGGGTGTAGACCGCGACCCTGATCCCGCGGATCCGGTCCTTGTCCGGTTTGATCGGCGCGAGCACCGGGACCCGGCCGTTGGCGAGATCGCCGGTCACGGCGAGGACGACCGCGTCGGCGACCCGTTCGAGGTCGTGGCTGGAGTTTCCCTCGTGGAACTTCGCGACCGCGACGGCCAGCGGTGCCCCGAACAGGGTGATCGCCAGCACCGCGGCCAGCACGGTGAGGGTGACGATCCGGCGGCGCACGGACAGAGTGTGGCCGAAGAGCGCGAGGATCACCCACCCGACGCGATATTTTGCCGTCCGTTGACCTGAGATCAAGGCGATGTTGACCCCTTTCGCCTTACCTTGGGGCCATGCGCCGACGTGCCGCCGTCATGGCAGGCCCGGGGCCCGGATCCGTCCCCCTCGTCCGGTTCGCCGTCCCGGGCGAGTGTGTGGCCGTGCTGCCCGGAAGCGGCGAGTCCCTCGTCGGCGCCCCCGGTGTCGGCGTGCTGCTCAGGCGCGGCAACCTCTTCGATCACCTCACCGTCGGGCGGAACGTGGTGCTGGCGGGAAGGCTCGCCGGTCGCCGCTCCCTCCGCTCCGCCGGCGACCTGCTCGAACTGGTCGGGCTGGCCGGCCGGGGTGACGACTATCCGGACACCCTGTCGGCGCTGGAAGGCGCGCGGGCCGGAGTCGCCGTCGCGCTGGCCGGAGCGCCCGAGGTGGTCCTCGCCGACGAACCGGCCGGTGAACTCGACGGGATCGCCGCGCGCGAACTCATGGATCTGCTGTGCGCCGTCGCGGCCCGCGGGACGGCCGTCGTCGTGGCGACCCGTGACCCCGAGATCGCGGCGGCCGCGCAGCGGATCGTGAGAGTGGCGTGACGGCGCCACTCGTCCGCGCCGACGAGCTGGCGCACACCTACGGTTCCGGGCTGACCGCCGTGGTCGCCGTGCACGGCGTCACCTGCGTGATCGGCGCGGAGACCCGCGCGGTGGTGACCGGCAGGGCGGGCGCCGGGAAGACCACGCTGCTGCATCTGCTCGCCGGGATGAAGAAACCGACGGCGGGCACCGTCGACTGGCCGGCCTTCGAACCGTCGCCGCCGGGCCCCGACCTGATCGGGCTCGTGCTGCAGGACGGCGGGCTGCTGCGCGACCTCGACATCCGGCTCAACGTCGCCCTGCCGCTCGTACTCGCCGGGCGGACCGGCACGGCGGTCCGTGACGCCGTCGACGGCGCCCTGGAGCTCGTCGGCCTCGCCGGCTTCGCCAAGAAGGCGCCCCGCGACCTGACCGGTGAGCAGATCCGGCTCGCCGTCCTGGCCAGGGCGCTCGCGCCCGCGCCGAAACTGATCCTCGCCGACGACCCGGCCGGCTGGCTGGACCCGCGGGCGGGGGAGCGGCTCCTCGGCAGGCTCGTCCGCGCCGCGGACCGGCTGGCGGCCGGCTTGCTGGTGGCCACGGCCGAACCGGCCCCGGCCGGGCTCTTCGGCGAACAGTGGGCCATGGTCGACGGGAAGCTGGTGCTGGACCGGTGATCGCGGCGATGGCCTTGTGGGTCGGCGGGATCGCGCGTGTGCGCCCCGCCAGGCTCGCCGTGCCCGCGGCCGGGGTCGCGATCGTGACCACGCTGCTCGCGGTGCACGACTGGACGCCGTCCCCGGCACCGCGATGGATACCCGCGATGGTGCTCGTGGTGCTGCTGGCCACCCCCTCGGCGAGGGTGCTGCGGGCGGATCAGGACCTGCTGCGCGCCCGTGGTGCCACCGGTGGGCAGGTACTGGGACTGGCCGCCGCCGAAGCCGCGGCGGCGGGGCTGGCCGGCGGCGTGGCGGGGGTGGCCCTGTCGCTGGCCTGTGGGTTCTCGACCGGCACAGGCGTGGCGATCGCCCGGGAAATCGTTCTCTTGCTGCTCTCCGGGCTGCTCGTCGCGGCGCTCGCCATCCTGCCCCCGGTGCTGCGCGAGTGGTATTTCGTCCCGGCCGACGACGGGCCGCCCTGGTGGTCGCCCTACGGCCTCGACTTCATCCTGCTCGCGCTCGCCTTCGTCTGGCCGCTGTTCGGCTGGGCGGGCGGCACGATGCTGTTGTGGCGGTTGGTGGAGCTGGGGCTGCGGAAGGGCAAGCGGGCGATCGGCGGGATGCTCCGGCCGCTCGTCTCGGGGCTCGCGGGCGTGCTCGCGCTGTCCATTTCGTGGCGGAGCGCGCTCCTGGCCCGGTCGGTGGTGCTGGTCGCGCTGGCGGTGGCGTTCGCCATCTCGACCGCCCTCACCAAGGACGGTTGCGGCGAAGCCGAGGTTGATCTGATCGCGTCCCTGATCCTCGCGGCCGCCGCGGCCGGGCCGTCGTTCGGCGCGGCGCTCAACGAGCGTCGCCGCGACCTGCTGATCGTGAGCACGCTCGGCGGGAAACGGCGGCAGGTGGCGGCGTTCATCGCGGGTGACGCGCTGGTGGTCGGCGGCGGTGGCCTGATCGCCGGGCATCTGCTGGGGGTGCTGTTCGTCGTCGTCTCGCAAGTGGAGAGAGCGCCTTCACCGCACGGGTACTTCGGGCTGCTGGCGGTGGTGGTGATCGTGTCGTGCGTGGCGGCGTCGGCACGGATCGCGCAGCTGGCAGCCCGCGACGAGGTCTCCGACCTCCGCGACTACTAGCCCTCGAAAGGCTGTTCGAGGCGGTACCCGTGGCCGCGCAGGGTCGAAATCCTCGGTGCCTGCTCGGGGGTGGGCGCCGACTCGGTCAGCTTCCGGCGCAGCGCCGCGATGTGGACGTCGAGGGTCTTCGTGGAGCCGTACCAGTGCGCGTCCCACACCTCCGACATCAGGGTGTCCCGGCTGACCGCGACGCCCGGCTGCTCGGCCAGCCGCGCGAGCAGGTCGAACTCCTTGGCCCGCAACGGGATCTCCCGGCCGCCGACGCTGACCCGGCGGCCGGCGGTGTCCACCCGCAGATACCCGACGGCGATCGCGGGCCTGCTCTCCGGCGGAGCCGTCCCGCGCCGCAGATGCGCCCGCACCCTGGCGAGCAGTTCGCCGAGCCGGATGGGTTTGGTGAGGTAGTCGTCGGCGCCGGCCTCCAGGCCCACGACGACGTCCATCTCCTCCTGCCGCGCGGTCAGGATGACCAGGACGGCGCCGGGCAGCTCCGCCCGCAGCCGACGGCAGACCTCGACCCCGTCCAGATCCGGCAGCCCGAGGTCGAGCAAGACGAAGTCGATGTCGCCGTCCGCCGCGGCCGCGAGCGCGGTGCGTCCGTCACGCTGCCAGGAAACCTCGTAGCCGTGCAGACGGAGGGTCGATTCGAGGACGCCGCCGATCGCGTCGTCGTCTTCCACCACCAGCAGTTTCGGCATGCGGGGGAGCTTAACCGTTGAACACCGTTCTTTTCGGCTGACACGTTAGGAACACCACGGTCCGAGTTCAGGAAACGTGGTCCCGGTAGGCCGTGATGGTCTCCGCGAGCACCTCGCCACCGGGACGGCGCCAGAGATCGGCGTCGAACACCTCGACCTCGATCGGGCCGGTGTACCCGGCGGCCTCGACACACGCCTTCAAGCGCCGGTGGTCGATCGGGCCGTCACCGGGCAGCGCCCGGCCGAGCAGCGTGTCGGTCAGGGGCACCTTCTGGTCGCATACGTGGAATCCGGCGATCCGGCCCGCCGCCGCGGCGATCGACTCCTCGATCCGCGGGTCCCACCACACGTGGAACTCGTCGACGATCACGCCGACCTGCCCGGCCGGATGCTCCAGCGCGATCGCCAGCGCCTGGTCCACAGTGGACAGCACCGAACGTTCGGCGCACTGCATGGGGTGCAGCGGTTCCAGGCCGAGGCGGACCCCGCGCTCGCCGGCGTACGGCGCCAGCTCGCCGACCGCGTCCGCGACCCGCTGCCGCGACGAGGCCAGGTCGCCGTTCACCCCGCCGACCACCAGGACGAGGACGTCCGCGCCCAGCGCGGCGGCTTCGTCGATCGCCTCCCTGGTCTGCGCGACACCGTCCACAGGGGACCCTTCCGGGGTGATCCCGGTGAAGAAACCACCACGGCACAACGACGACACGCCGACGTCGTACTCCTTGAGCAACCGGGCGGTCTCCTCGACCCCGGTCTCGGCGACCTTGTCCCGCCACAGGCCGATCCAGCGGACGCCCGCCTCGGCGCAGCCCGCCACGGCTTCGGGCAGCGACCACGCCTTGGTGGTGATCTGGTTCAGGCTCAACCGGTCCATCAGGCCACCCCCGCCGCGGCCAGCAGCGGCCGGATCCGCGCGACGGCCAGCTCCGGGTCGGTCAGCGCGCCCGCGGCGTCCGCCAGGCGCAGCAGTTCGGCCAGATGCGTGATGGAGCGGGCCGACTCGCGGCCGGCGACCATGCGGAAGTGGTCCTGGTGCCCGTTGAGGTAGGCGAGGAAGACGACGCCGGTCTTGTAGTTCCGGGTGGGTGCGCGGAAAATGGCCCGGCTCAGCGCGACCGTCGGGTCGAGCAGGCCGTGGAAGCCGTCTTTGTCGCCTTCGTCGAGCCGGGCGAGCGCGGCGCCGGCGACCTGCGCGACGGCGTCGAAGATGCCCAGAAGTGCTTCGCTGTGGCCCTGGTTGTCCCCGGCGATGAGTTCGGGGTAGTTGAAGTCGTCACCGGTGTAGCACTTGACGCCCTCGGGCAGCGCCCGGCGGAACTCGGTCTCGATCGACGCGTCGAGCACCGAAACCTTGACCCCGGCGATCACGCCGGCGTGCTCCGCGCAGAGCCTGCCCAGTTCCTCGGCCGCCTTGCGGACGTCTCCGTGGCCCCAGTAGCCCGCCAGCGCCGGGTCGAACTGCTCGCCCAGCCAGTGCAGCAGGACCGGACGGTCGGCTCCGGAGAGCAGTTTTCCGTACGCGGCATGGTAATCCGCGGGACCGGAGGCCGACGCCGCCAGTGCCCGGCTGGCCATCACTACCGGGATCGCGCCCGCCTCGCCGACGAGGTCCAGCTGCTCGCGCCAGGCGTCCACAATGGACGCGGCGGTGGCTTCGCCGTCGGGGAGCTGATCGGTGCCGACGCCCGCCACCCACGGCCGTCCGGCGGCGAGCGCCCCGGTGCGCCGGATCAGGTCCTTGGTGGTGGCCCAGTCCAGGCCCATGCCGCGCTGCGCGGTGTCCATCGCTTCGGCGACGCCGAGCCCGCAGGACCACAGGTGCTCGCGGAAGGCGAGCGTGACGTCCCAGTCCAGCACCGCGCCTTCTTCGGGGTCGGCGGCGGCGAGCGGGTCGGCGACCACGTGTGCGGCCGCGTAAGCGATCCGGGAAGTCGGTGGCGACGCGGGTTTCGCGGGCGTTGCGGCCCCTCGCGGCGTCCACTCCGCCAGGCCGCCATCGGCGGTGGGAAGGGCGATCAAGGTCATCGGGTCTCCGTGGCACGGGTCTGAGAAAGCGCTTTCTCGGGCCACGGTAAGTCACCCCGAGGGCCGCACACAAGGGTTTCAGCGAGCGGGAGCGGCGGTGCTGCGGCGCAGGACGACCTCGCCGGACATCCGGACCATCCGCGGCCGGGTGCCGGGGGAGGCCTTGAGCGCCAGGTCCATGGCCCGTTCGCCCAGCTTCTCCAGCGGCAGCGCGACCGTGCTCAGCGCGGGCGTGAGATCGCGCACTACCGGGATGTCGTCGAAACCGGCGATCGACATCTCGCCGGGGATGGAGACGCCGGCGTCGCGCAGCGCGGACATCGCGCCGATCGCCATCACGTCGGTCACCGCGAACACACACGTCGGCCACTGCTTCCGCGGCCGGGCGAGGACCTTCTCCATCGCCTCGTAGCCGCCGTCGCGGGTGAACGGCGCCTCGAAGACGTCGTCCTCGGCCAGTTCGACGCCGTGCTCCAGCAGTTCCGCGGCGAAACCGTCGAGGCGGTCGACAACGGTCGTCAGGCTCTTCGGCCCGGCGAGCACGGCGAAGCGGCGGTGCCCGAGGTCCAGCAGTGCCTTTGCCAGTTCCGCGCCGCCGCCCCGGTTGTCGGGCTGGACGGTGTCCACTTTGAGCCCGCGGTGCCTGCTGACCGCGGCGACATGCCCGCCACCGCGCCGATACGGTTCGAGCTCGGCGGCCATCGCCTTTTCCCACGCCTTGTCCTCGAACGCGGAACCGATCAGCAGAATGGCCGACGCGCGCTGGGCACGCAGCGTCGAAACGTAGGCGACCTCCTTGGCCGGATCGCGGAACGTGCTCGCGAGCATCACCAGAAGATCGTTTTCACTCGCCACCCGCATGACGCCGCCGGCGATCGCGGCGAAATACGGGTCGCCGACGTCGTGGCAGATCACTCCGACGGTCGGCTGTGAGCCACCGGCCAATGCCTGAGCGTGAGCATTGGGGGTATAGGAAAGGTCGGCCGCCGCGGCGATCACTCGTTCGCGGAGATCTCCCCGGACGGTGGCGGTGCCGTTGAGAACGCGGGACGCGGTCGCGAGCGAGACGTCCGCGCTGCGCGCCACATCTTCCAGCGTCACGTGGGGGCGGGCCTTCATCGATCCTCCAAGCTGGCGTTTGGGGCATAGTGGCGGACATGCTCGGCCTTTATCCGGAAATCGAACCTTACGTCCAAGGGATGTTGCCCGTCGGTGACGGCAACGAGATCTATTGGGAGGAATGCGGCGATCCCGAGGGCAAGCCGGTGATTTTCCTGCACGGCGGCCCCGGGGGCGGTTCGACTCCGAGACATCGCAGACTCTTCGATCCGGCGCGGTACCGGATCGTCCTTTTCGATCAGCGCGGCTGCGGGCGCAGCACACCGAACTGCGCCACCCCGGAGGCGGATCTTTCCGTCAACACGACGTGGCACCTGGTCGCCGACATCGAGCGCTTGCGCGAGCATCTGGACATCGAACACTGGATGGTCTTCGGCGGTTCGTGGGGGAGCGTGCTCGGGCTGACCTACGCGGAAACCCACCCGGATCGGGTCACGGAGCTCGTCCTCCGCGGCGTGGCCACCTTGCGGGTGAAGGAACTGCAATGGCTCTACGGTGGGGGAGCGGCGTTCCTCTTCCCCGAGGCGTGGTCGCGTTTCCTGGCCCCGGTGCCGTTTTCGCGCCGCCAGGAGAACCTGATCGAGGTGTATCACGAACTGCTGAGCCACCCGGATCCCGCCGTGCACGGTCCCGCCGCGATCGCGTGGAGCCGCTGGGAGGGGGAAACGGTCAAACTGCGTCCGCGGGACGAAGTGATCGACGCGTTCAGCGATCCCGCGTTCGCCCTCGCGATCGCGAGGATCGAGAACCACTACTTCCGGCACGGCGGCTGGCTGGCCGAGGACCAGCTGCTGCGCGACGCCGGGAAGCTGCGGGACATCCCGCGCGTTCTGGTCCAGGGACGCTACGACGTGGTCACCCCGGCCATCACCGCCTGGGAGCTCAGCCAGGTGCTGCCCACCGCGGAACTGGTGATGGTCGGCGACTCGGGTCACGCGTTCGACGAACCCGGCACCCTGCACGAGTTGATCAGCGCGACGGACCGGTTCGCGTCAGACTGGCAGGGCGCCAATGCACCCCAGGACGAGAGGAACGCAGACATGCTTTTCGGTGACGAGCACGTCCGTCGCTACGAAGAGACCGACGGCGAGGTGGGCCACGACTGGGAGAAGGGCGCGCCCTGCCTCATCCTCACCACCAAGGGCCGCAAGACCGGCGAGGACCGCAAGTTCGCGCTGATCTACCAGTTCGACGACGACGGCAACCCGGTGATCGTGGCCTCCAAGGGCGGCGCGCCGGAGGACCCGGGCTGGTACAAGAACCTCCAGGCCAACCCCGAGGTCAAGGCCCAGGTCAAGGCGGACAAGTTCACCGCGCGGGCCCGGACCCTCGAGGGCGAGGAGCGCGCGAAGCTGTGGGAGAAGCTCGCCGCCGTGTGGCCGGATTACAACGAGTACGCGAAGAAGACCGACCGCGAGATCCCCGTGGTGGTGCTCGAGCGCGTGTGATCCGCGCCGCGTTCGCGCGGGGTTTCAGCCGAACCCGGGCGGGTTCGGCTACGAATTACGTCCATGGTGCTGAGACCCCGTGAACGCTGGACCGCGCTGAGCCCCGCTTCGGGGGACCCGCTGACCTTCCGCCAGATGATCGCCTTCGGCCGGCGCTTCGCCCGCGCCGGCCGGGGCGCCTGGTTCGCCTTCGCGATCAACGTCGTGTGGCCGTTCCTGGTGCTGTTCACCCGGTTCCGGGTCCGCGGCGGGGAGCACCTGCCCTCGTCCGGCGGCTTCCTGGTCGCGTCGAACCACCTGTCGTTCGCCGACCCGACGACGGTGACGGCGTACTGCCTGGCGCATGGGCGCGTGCCGCGTTACCTGGCGAAGGCGAGCCTGTGGGACGCGCCGGTCATCGGCTCGGTGATGCGCTCCGGCAAGCACATCCCGGTCTACCGCGGGGCGGCGACGGCGTCGGACGCGTACCGCGACGCCGTCAGCGCCGTCCGTGAGGGTGAATGCGTCGTCATCTTCCCGGAGGCGACCTTCACGGATCACCCGGACGGGTGGCCCATGCGCGGCAAGACCGGGATCGCGCGGATCGCGCTGGAGACCGGTGTCCCGGTGATCCCGCTGGCGAACTGGGGCACGCACCACCTGCTGCCGTCGGACGCCGTGCTCCCGCGCGCCTTCCCGCGCAAGACGGTGCACCTGGTCGCCGGTCCGCCGGTCGATCTCTCGGACCTCGTGACGCCCTCGCCGTCCAGAGAGGTGCTGGAGGAGGCGACCAAGCGGATCATGACCGCCGTGACCGAGCTGCTGATCGAGATCCGCGGTTCCCGCCCTGAGTAGGCAGTCTCACCCTTCGGACCGTCCCGGTCAGGGGTAAGTTCCGAGGTATGAGTGCACACTATGACGTCGTTGTCCTGGGGGCCGGAGTCGGCGGTTACGTGGCGGCGATCCGGGCGTCGCAACTGGGGCTGAGCGCGGCGGTCGTGGAGGAGAAATACTGGGGCGGTGTCTGCCTCAACGTCGGCTGCATCCCGTCGAAGGCACTGCTGCGCAACGCCGAACTCGCGCACATCGTGACCAAAGAGGCGAAGTCGTTCGGGATCCAGGTCGAAGGGAAGGTCAGCTTCGACTACCAGGCCGCCTTCGATCGCAGCCGCAAGGTCGCGGACGGGCGCGTCAAGGGCGTGCACTTCCTGATGAAGAAGAACAAGATCACGGAGTACGACGGCCACGGTACCTTCCTCGACGCCAACACCATCGAGGTCAACGGCGAGCGGATCACCTTCGATAATTGCGTGATCGCCACCGGCGCCACCGCGCGCCTGCTGCCGGGCACCACGCGCAGCGACCGCGTGGTCACCTACGAGCAGCAGATCATGGAAAACGAGCTGCCGGAGAGCATCGTCATCGCCGGCGCGGGCGCGATCGGCGTCGAATTCGCCTACGTGCTGCACAACTACGGCGTGAAGGTGACCATCGTCGAATACCTCGACCGGATGGTCCCGCTCGAAGACGCCGAGGTCTCCGCGGAGCTCGCGCGCCGCTACCGGAAGCTCGGCATCGAGGTGCTGACCTCGACCAAGGTCGAGTCCATCGAGGACACCGGCTCCAGCGTGCGCGTCACCGTGTCGAAGAACGGCGAGCAGCGTGTCCTGGAAGCGGACAAGGTGTTGCAGGCCATCGGTTTCCAGCCGCGGGTCGAGGGATACGGCCTGGACAAGACCGGTGTGGAACTGACCGAACGCGGCGCCATCGCCATCGACTCGCGCGGCCGCACCAACGTCCCGCACATCTTCGCGATCGGCGACGTCACCGCGAAACTGATGCTCGCGCACGCGTCCGAATCCATGGGCGTCGTCGCCGCCGAAACCATCGCGGGCGCCGAAACCATGGAACTCGACTTCGTGATGATCCCGCGCGCGACCTACTGCCAGCCGCAGATCGCCAGCTTCGGCTGGACCGAAGAACAGGCCCGCGAAAAGGGCTTCGACGTCCAGGTGGCGAAGTTCCCCTTCACCGCCAACGGAAAGGCGCACGGCCTCGGCGAGGCCGTCGGCTTCGTGAAGATCCTCAGCGACGCGACGCACGGCGAGCTCCTGGGCGCGCACCTGATCGGCCCTGAGGTGACCGAACTGCTGCCGGAGCTCACTTTGGCGCAGCAGTGGGATCTGACGGTGCACGAGATCTCGCGGAACGTACACGCTCACCCGACCCTTGGGGAAGCCGTCAAGGAAGCCGTACACGGCCTTGCCGGCCACATGATCAACATGTAAGCGTGAACCTGCCCTGACCTGCGGGTTCGCGGGTCAGGGCAGGTGCCAGGCCGTGGCCAGGCCGTCATGCAGCCTGGTCGCCGAGGGTGTCGTCGAAGAAGTCGTCGACGGCCTTCCGTGTCCGAGCGTGGCTACTCGGCAGGAGATGCGTGTACACCCGGAAGTCTTCTGGGTCAGTCCGCGAACGCTAAATAACCTTAAAATTCATGAATCGATTCGACTGAGGCTGAATCACGCTTTAGGATCGAGTTCTAGGCCGTACTTCACGTAGTAAGGTCTCGATATGCAGAGCTCTGAATTATCTTTGGGATTGACTTCTTAAATTTCGATCACGCGATCATTGTAGACAAGCGAGGGCAAGTTTTTGCGCTGCCTTAGCCACGCGACAGTGTAGGCAAGCTTCGAATCTAGATTAATACTATTCGTTGTCGCCTTATCGAGGGCTTGGCCGTAGGTCAGCGCGACGAGGTAACCTCGAATCATTACGGGATCGTGTTCGGTGGCTAACTCTGACTTGATCCAGGCTAGGTCTCGCGGTACTCGGCACTTTGCGACAACGCATGCCGCTATTGCGCGCAAGTAGCTTGGCGAGTTCTTGTCTTTTGTCTGCAAGTCGGCAATTTTTCGCCAGTCTTGTGGTACTTGCCGACATTCCAGCATTGTTGCAAATATCCACGATCGCAGATAGTGCGAATAGGAGCGCGCTGGGTCGGTCATGAATTCTGTAATCTTAATTTGGAGAGTCGGTCGGCTAATAAAGTGGCGAAAATATGCGGCGACCACTGATGCGACAGGTGCAAGCTCCTCAAGGTGTTTGAGAACTTGCCCGGTTACTGTGGATTCGCGAATTCGAGCGAGGCGCCACATGCTGAACCGTACGCGACGAATGCTTATGCCCTTCTCGGATAGGGCCTTTCGTAGAACGGTGCGCAGGGCATTGCGGGCTTGGGGTAGATCGCCTAGCTCGAACAGATATGCCGCTCTGTCCGTCTCTTTGTCGACGGCTTCTCGTGTGAACTGCTCCGAGGATAGAACTGATGTCTTGGCTGCGCTTAGAGTTAGTCCTCTGCTTCGGCACAATGACTCGAAGAGTCGCAGGCCCTCGACCGCGCGAGTCTTGGAGCTAGCGAAGATTCGGACGTCGTCCATGTATCTATAGTATTCGTAGCCTGCGTCGATCATCTCGTGATCGACTTCTATCAAGTAGAAGTTTCCAAGGACGCGCGAGGCATTTGGTCCTTGAGGTAAGCCTATTCCATCTACTAGGGCCCATTTGCTAAGCATCTTACGCAAATCCAGTAATGGCTTACCGGTCACGCCAAGAAGTGACAGCTCGTCGAAGAGAATTTTGTGTATCACGTGGTCGAAGTAGGATGTTATGTCAGTTTTTGCTACCCAGCCGTGTTCGGCCTTTGCCCGCTTCTCCACTGCCTTCTCGAAACGCACAAATCTTTTGGGCCCGTGCTCAAGAAAGAAACGCTTATCACGCGCAAGGCGCGACGAGAAGACATTCTCGGGAATTCTCGCATTAATCTTTTCAGCAAAAGTTCCCACTACTGCTTGGTATGCCACCCTGTCGGCCAAAGGCAAGAGGACGCCAGGTCGATTTGAGTGCAGGGTCTTGGGAATTGGCACTCTAAAAGCGGGCGAATACGAGGAGTTATCTAGCGCGATGGTCGCATCGTGTAGGATTGTATCCACGTTCTCGATGTAGTCGCGAAATCTTAGGACGTCGGGCACCCATGCTTCCGACATATCTGTCGATTGGACGTAGCGAAACGCTTGAGCAACGTCATAAATAGGCTGGTCGGTCCTGCCTTGTTTGGCATTTTTGCGGACCGGTTTCTCGTTGGCTAGTGCGGCGACCGGTATCAGCCATTGTCGCCCGGCCTTTTGGGCGCCCCAGTCTCCGGCCGCGCAACGTCGTCTCACGGTCGCTACCGAAAGGCCAAGCTGCTCGGCGGCGTCTTCCACGGTTAGGAAGTCAAGCCGGTCGGACTGAGGCATAGCCGTTGAGCGTACCCGCTCACGGTTCTGAGCGCTAGCGCTCATCAACCAGGGGATATGTCGGTTACGGCTCGCGGTCACTTCGGGCAGCCTCCAGTGGTGGCTTAGTGCTGTCTGCCGAACTTGGCTCTATGGGATCAAGGCGCGCCGCCGTCGGCGGCGCGCTGGTCACCTCGCGTCCGCGTCTCGCCTGCGGGCGCACCTTGCCCGACACGGCGGGCTGCCGCTCCGCTCCGCCCACCGGCCGGGCGGTGCGCCCGCTGAAGCCGTGGACAGGTGTTGCCGCCGCCAGCGGCGCGCATGTACGCCAAAGAGCACGTCGGCCTCCTTGCTCAGACGATCGTGCTCAGAGGTCGCAAACGGACCAACGGCTGTTACGCGGAGCCACCGCCCCGATGCCAGATCGTCACAACGGCCGTCACGACGCGTCAAGGCGGGAAAGCGTGCCTTGACCCGACGCAACGGTCGCGTGGATGGCTTCGTATCGGGGAGAGGGGAGGAGTGGGCGAGTGCCAGGCCGTCTCCAGGCCGCCAGACGTCGGGTAGGGGCGAGAACACGCGAGAAGTGTCCAGCCCTATCCGCGCAGGTCAGCGGCCAAGAACAGCGATCATGCCGAGGTCGGCGAAACCCCGGCATCAAAAGATCAACATGTAAGCGTCGTGGGGGGGGGGTTGTTTTGGTTGTGATGAACGAAAAAAAAAACCACAACCCGAAGCAGCCCGGCGCCGGCCGCCCGCGGGCGACGGCGGCGGCCGGGGGGGGGGTGTGGTGG
>NZ_JBIWKX010000017.1:91420-126544 GCF_044765885.1 Amycolatopsis sp. NPDC102389 | reverse complement strand
CCTCCGGGCTGCGGCGGGGGGGGCGCCCCTGTGGGGGCGCGGGTTGCTCCCCCCCCCCCCCCCCCCGGGGGGGGGGGGGGCGGTTTTCGGGGGAAACCCCCCACGCGCGTGGAGATCCCGCAGGAGGAGGACCTCGGCGCCGTGGTGGATGGCCTCCCGGTTGATGTGCAGGACGAGGGTCGCGAGCGGGTATTCGGAGTACGGGCCCTCGGCCTCGCCACACGGCCTCGTGAGGTCTTCGGCGGTGAGGCCGCGGACGCCGTCACGCCAGCGCGCGTAGGCATCGTCGAGCTGCTCCAGCGCCTCTTTGGCAGAGCCCGCGTAGGGGAAGGTCTGGTAGTCGACGAGCGGGCCGCCGAAATGCGAAGCGTTCCGCATCGCGAAGACGCCGACGATGATGTGCGCGAGGCGCCAGGCGATCGTCGTCACCGGCGGCGGTGACGGCTCCGGATACGCCCAGTCGATCGTGAAAGCGCCGTTCTCGCCCGGCCGGATCGTCCAGCAGTCCTCGACGGGTTCCCACAGGTATTCGTCGTCGGTGAGGGTGTCCAGCCGGGGCCGGAGGTGCCGCGTCCAATGCCAGTCGAGCTGTTCGGAGAGTTCCTTGGTCCAGTCGATGCCCATGTCCCGGACGTTAGGACGCCTCGCGGTCATCCGCTGTCCTGAATCGTGAGGGGGTTGGCGGCGAGGTGACCCGGCCCACCTGGGACGATGGTGGGGAAGCGTGCTGCTCTGATCTGGAGGTTTCAGGTGCCCAGTCCCACCGGTCCGGTACTCGTCGTGGACTTCGGGGCGCAGTACGCGCAACTGATCGCGCGCCGCGTGCGCGAGGCGCAGGTCTACTCCGAGGTCGTTCCGCACACCGCGACCGCCGAGGACATCCTGGCCAAGGACCCCGCCGCGATCATCCTTTCCGGTGGTCCTTCCAGCGTGTACGCGGAGAACGCCCCCGCCCTCGCCCCTGGGCTGGTCGACGCGGGCGTGCCGATCCTCGGGATCTGCTACGGCCACCAGGTGCTCGCGCAGGCGCTAGGCGGCACCGTCGAGCCGACCGGGATCCGCGAGTTCGGACGCACCGAGGTGCGCGTCGCCGGTGAAGGCGGCGTCCTGCACGCCGGTCTCCCGAGCAACCAGCCCGCCTGGATGAGCCACAACGACAGCGTCACCAAGGCCCCCGAGGGTGCCACCGTGACCGCTTCGAGTGACGGCGCCGCCGTCGCCGGGTTCGAAGACGTCGAGCGCCGCTTCGCCGGCGTCCAGTACCACCCCGAGGTGCACCACTCGCCGCACGGCCAGGAGGTGCTTCGCCGCTTCCTGCACGACATCGCGGGCATCAAACCGCAGTGGACGACGTCGTCCATCGTCGACGACCAGGTCAAGCGCATCGCCGAGCAGGTCGGCGACGGCCGGGCGATCTGCGGGCTCTCCGGCGGTGTCGACTCCGCCGTGGCCGCCGCGCTGGTCCAGCGGGCCATCGGCGACCGGCTGACCTGCGTGTTCGTCGACCACGGCCTGCTGCGCTCGGGCGAGCGCACCCAGGTCGAACGCGATTTCGTCGCCGCGACCGGGGTCAACCTGGTGACCGTCGACGCGCGTGACCGGTTCCTCGACGCGCTGGCCGGGGTCACCGACCCCGAAGAGAAGCGCAAGATCATCGGCCGCGAGTTCATCCGCGTGTTCGAGCAGGCCGAGCGCGACCTCAAGGCCGAGGGCGACTACAAGTTCCTGGTCCAGGGCACGCTGTACCCGGACGTCGTCGAGTCCGGCGGCGGCGAGGGCGCGGCGAACATCAAGAGCCACCACAACGTCGGCGGGCTGCCCGACGACCTGCAGTTCGAGCTCGTCGAGCCGCTGCGCCTGCTGTTCAAGGACGAGGTGCGGCGCGTCGGGCTGGAGCTCGGGCTGCCGGAGACGATCGTGCAGCGGCAGCCGTTCCCCGGCCCGGGGCTCGGCATCCGGATCATCGGCGCGGTCGACGCCGAGCGGCTCGAAACGCTGCGCGCGGCGGACGCCATCGCGCGCGAGGAACTCACCGCGGCCGGGCTCGACGGCGAGATCTGGCAGTGTCCGGTGGTGCTGCTGGCCGACGTCCGCAGCGTCGGCGTCCAGGGCGACGGGCGGACCTACGGGCACCCGATCGTGCTGCGGCCGGTGTCGTCCGAAGACGCGATGACCGCGGACTGGACGCGGCTGCCCTACGAGGTGCTGGAGCGGATCTCGACCCGCATCACCAACGAGGTCGCCGAGGTGAACCGGGTGGTCCTGGACGTCACGTCCAAGCCGCCGGGCACCATCGAGTGGGAGTGACCGCTCCCGTCCCGACTTGCGTTTAGCGGGCTAATCGCGATCTTTCGCCTCTGGGCACCCCAGGCGACCGGATCGCGTTTAGCCCGCTAACTGCGCTCTGGGGCCTTGGGTACGCGGCCCGGCCCGGATCGCGATTAGGGGGCTAAACGCAGGTCGGCGGGCGTGGGCACCTTGGCGACGTCGGATCGCGTTTAGCCCGCGAAACGCAGGTCGGCACCAGGGGCCGGAGCAAGGCGAAGGCCCCGGCGAGGGGCCGGGGCCTTCGGAGTGGGGTGGATCGTGAGCGGCGGCGCTAGCGGCGGCTCTTGCGCAGCGAAGCGGCGAGCAGCAGGACGCCGACGAAGATCGCCCCGCCCGCCATGACCCACCGGAAGTCGAACCGCGGGAGCCACGAGGCGCCGTCCGAGAGGACGTAACCCGACACCAGCAGCGTCGCGATGCCGATGATCAGAGTGAAGACGTCCACCCCGCGCTTCGCCGGCTGAGCCTGCTGGGTCTGCGTGTTGTCGTAGTCGTACTCAGCCACGGCGCACCTCCACGTTCCCGACACCGTTCTCGACCTTCACAGTGATCTTCTGCCCGTTGTTCCCCGGCGACGTGAAGTCGGTGACCTCCTCGCCGACACCCGAGCGGGACTGGCCGAGGCAGTCGATGTCACCCGCGCCCGTCTCGCAGGAGACCTTCACTTCGGCTCCCGCCGGCACGAGCACCGTCGAGTTGCCCGCCCCGTTGGAGACCTTCGTCGTCACCGAAGCGCCCGCCGGCAGCTTGGTCAGGTCGACGTCGATGTTCCCGGCCGAGCGGTGGTACTCCGGCAGCACCTCGGACACCTGGATCGGCGTCACCGTCAGGTCGCCGACGCCGCCCTTCACAGAGAAGTTGTCGAACGGCACCGTGGTCAGCGCCATCCCCACGATCGCCAGCGGCACGGCGAGCCCGATCAGCCCGCGACCGCCCCGGACGAACGCACCGGCCACCAGCCCGATGCCGACCACGCCCAGGGTGAGTCCGACGACGTGCTGCATGGTGAACCACGGCTCGCCGTCCAAGCCGAGGACGGTGCCGACCCCGGCGACCAGCACGGCGATTCCGAAGGTCGCGGCGCCGATCTTCGACTTCGGCCGCCGGGGTGTCGGCGGCGCGGGCGGCGGCGGAGGGGTCTGCGGCGGCATTCCGCCGGACGGGGACGCGTTCGGCAGGTCCCAAGCGGACGGGTCGGCCGCGAGGGGGTCCCAGCCGCCCTCGGTCGCCGTCTGGGTGGAGGCCGTCGACGCCGACGCCATCGAGAACGCGGCCGCCGGCTGAGCCGGTGCGGGCATCGACGGCCGGTTGAACTGACCGCGGTTGCGGTGCAGCAGGTACAAGGCCACGGCCATCAGCGCGAAACCGATCAACCCGGTGCCGTCGGTCATCCAGCCGCCACTCAAGGTCCAGGTGAGACCGGGGAACAGCAGGATCAGCAGCAGCACCGCGAACGCCGGCGAACTCGACGCGCGACCCCGGCCGATCAGGCCCTCGAAAGCGGAAACGCGGTCGCCTTCCTGCGGCAGGAACAGCCAGCCCAGCAGGTAGACGAAGACGCCGAAACCGCCGAAAACCGTCGCGGCGACCAGCGCGACCCGGACCACGGTCGGGTCGATGCCGTACCGATAGCCGATGCCCGCGGCGACACCGGCGAACTTACGGCCGTGTACCGGCCGGACCGGCCTGCTCCGCCAGAAATCCTTGACGGTCTCCTCGAAGCCGGCCGCGGGGCCGCGCTTCGGAACGTGTGTCTCACTCCCACTCATGCCACAAAGAATGCGCCCCGGCCGGCCCTCGCCACATCCGGGAACTCCCCTGAGGTTTCCCCCAGCGGGAAGAGTCAGGGGTTTCCCCGATGGATCAGTACTCCACTCCGTGTGACCATGGAGAACGTGCAGGAATCCGCCCCCAACGACCTCGCCGCGCAGGTGAAGCCGACGATCATCGAGCGCCCTCCGGTGCCCGTTTCCGGCAGCCTGTCCCCGGCACCGTTCGAGCCGCCCAAGATGTATCGCCGCCGTTCCGGCCGCGCCATCGCGGGTGTCGCCGGCGGCCTCGCCGATCACCTCGGCGTCAAGGTGCTCTGGGTCCGGATCGCGTTCGCGTTGCTGGCCGCGCTGAACGGCGCCGGCCTTCTCGCGTACGGCCTGCTCTGGGTCTTCGTCCAGCAGCAATCCGGTGAGGTCGAGCCGGAGAAATCCGCGCCGAAGGAGAAACAGCAGGCATTCGGCCTGATCGCGCTGGGTGTCGGCCTCGCCGTCGCCAGCGGCACGCTCACCGGCTTGATCAGCGGCTGGGTCGCCATTCCGCTGGCGCTGGCCATGATCGGCGCGGCCGTCGTCTGGCGTGAGGCCGACGAGTCGCAACGTCGCCGCTGGCGCCTCGGGGCCAAGGGCGGTGTCGCCACGGCGTTCCTCGGCGGCGGTGGCTGGTCGGCCGCGATCCGCGTGGTCGCCGGTGTCGCGCTGGTGATGACCGGTATCGGCGTCGTCGTCCTGGAGAGCGGCAGCATCGACCAGGTCAAGTTCGCGCTGGTCGCCGTGATCGCGACGCTGTTCGGGGTGGCCGTGCTGACCGTCCCGTTCTGGCTGCGCCTGGTCCGCGACCTGTCCGACGAGCGCACCGCCCGCATCCGCACCGACGAACGTGCCGAGATCGCCGCGCATCTGCACGACTCGGTCCTCCAGACCCTCGCGCTGATCCAGAAACAGGCGGAATCGCCGCGCGAGGTCGCCAGGCTCGCGCGCGGTCAGGAACGCGAGCTGCGCGGCTGGCTGTACGGGCCTTCGGGGTACGGCAAGAGCAAAAAGACCGAGGAAGACGCCATCAGCGGTCAGCTGTCCGAAGTGCTCGCGGCCGCGTGCGGCGAGGTCGAGGACGCGTTCGCGATCTCGGTGCAGCAGGTCGTGGTGGGGGAGGCCACGCTGAACGAGCCGCTGACCGCGCTGGTCCAGGCGGCGCGCGAAGCGATCGTCAACGCCGCCAAGCACGCGGGCGTCGACGAAGTCAGCGTGTACGCCGAGGTCGAGCCGACAGCGGTGACGGTGTTCGTGAGGGACAGGGGCAAGGGGTTCGACCCCGATGTCGTGCCGAACGATCGGCACGGTCTCGCGGATTCCATCCGGGGGCGGATGGAACGGCACGGCGGGAAGCTGAAACTGCGTACCGCACCGGGTGAAGGAACCGAGGTCCAGCTGGAGATGCCGGTCAAGGCGGGGAAGGGCGCGGCGTGAGGTCGCTATGCTCACAGGACAGGGCGAGCGAGGGAGCATCGTGACGGAGAACCAGCAGACGCGGGAGCCGGTCAAGGTCTTCCTCGTCGACGACCACGCGCTCTTCCGCGCGGGTGTGCGCACCGAACTGGACTCGATCACCGACGACGTCCGCGTGGTCGGCGAGGCGGGCTCGGTGGCCGAGGCCGTCGCGGGTATCGCCCGGACCAAACCGCAGGTCGTGCTGCTCGACGTGCACATGCCGGACGGCGGTGGCGCCGAGGTGCTGCGCCGGGTCCGGCCGGAACTGCCGGACGTCGTGTTCCTCGCGCTGTCGGTCTCCGACGCCGCGGAGGACGTGATCGCCGTGATCCGCGCGGGGGCGCGGGGTTACGTCACGAAGACGATCTCGTCCAAGGAGCTCGTGCGTGCCGTCGTGCGGGTCTCGGACGGGGACGCGGTGTTCTCGCCGCGGCTGGCCGGATTCGTGCTCGACGCGTTCGCCGACCGGCCGGGTTCCGCGCCGATCAGCGACCCGGACCTCGACCTGCTGACCCCGCGGGAACGCGACGTGCTGCGGCTGCTCGCGCGCGGGTACGCGTACAAGGAGATCGCGTCGGAGCTGTTCATCTCGGTGAAGACCGTCGAGACGCATGTGTCGAGCGTGCTGCGGAAGACGCAGCTTTCGAACCGGTACGAGCTTTCGCGCTGGGCTTCCGACCGGCGTCTCGTCTAGGTGGCGCCTGTTTTCATCGGCCTGGTGGCCGTGTTCTTCCTCGGCATGGGGCTGCTCGGGCTCGCCGCGCCGAAGCGGCTGATCCGGCCGTTCGGCATCTCGCTGGAGTCGGCGACGGCGCGGACCGAAGTGCGTGCCGTCTACGGCGGCTTCGGGGTGGCCGTCGCGGTGCTGCTCGGGTTCGCGGCTTTCGACGTCGGCGGGATACAGCGGGGCGTCGCGATCGCGGTGGCCGTCGCGCTCGCCGGGATGGCCTTCGGACGGCTGGTCGCGCGGTTCGCGGAACGGCCGGAGCGGTTCTATCCGAGCTGGCTCTACTTCTGGGTCGAGATCGTTCTCGCCGCTTTGCTCACCCTCGCGGCCCTGGCACCGGATCGCGTTTAGCGGGCTAAACGCGATCCGGCGAGCCCCCAGGCCCCACCGCGTCGCGATTAGCCCGCTAAACGCAGGTCAGCGGAATTCGTGGGTGACCTCGATCTTCCCCACGATGTGCGTGTTGAACTCGGCCAGGTCCTCGGCCGGGACCCAGAGCTCCAGGATCGTCTTCCCGCCCGCCTGCTGGACGGGGTACCGCTCGACGAACGACGTCTCGACCTCGAATCGCGTCACGAAACCCGCGCCGTCGTAGCGCACGTTCCAGTCACGGGCGATCTTGATCGCGTAGTCCTCGTTCAGCACCGGGTAGAAGATCGGCTGCTCCGGTAGCCGCGGCGGCCACTCGCGCCAGCCCGACTCGCGGACGAGGTCGAGCTCGACGGGGCCGGTGGGACGCCAGAGCGTCGTCGTGTCCGTCATGGCGCGACCTTGTCGACGGCGGCCAAAGGGCGCTCGACCTGCGGAGTGGTAGCAAAGGTCCCTTGCTCCCTCGGCCGGAGCCGGGTCAGCGCGACCCCGCCCAGCACGACGACCATCCCCGCGATCACCCGCAGGTTCAGCGGCTCGGCCAGGAACACCGCCCCGAGCAGCACCGAGACCACCGGCAGCAGGTATCCGACGATCGACGCCGCGACGGCGCCCTCGCTCGCGAGGAGCTGGTAGTTCAGCGCGAACGCGATCCCGGTCGACCCGATCCCCAGGATCACCACCGCGACGATCGCGCCGGTGCTCAGATGCACCGGTTCGAAACCGCCCATCGGCATCGCGAGCAGCAGGAACCCGGTCGCCAGCAGCATCTGCCCGCCGGCCAGCGACATCGGCGAGTCGCCGGTGCCGGTGAGGTGCTTGCCCTCGTAGACGAACGCGAAACCGTAGCTCGCGGCCGCCGCGAGGCACGCCAGGGCGCCCCAGCTGAGCAGGCCGGAAGCCTGCCACGGCGCGAAGATCAGCAGAATCCCGGCGAGTCCGGCGACGAGCCCGGCGACCCGCAGCGCGGTCATCCGCGTGCGCGCTCCCAGCATCGGCGCGGCGACCAGCACCCACAGCGGCGTCGTCGAGTTCAAGACGCCGGTGATCCCCGAGTCGACGGTCAGCTCGCCCCACGCGAACAGCAGGAACGGCAACGCGTTGTGGAAGAACGCCGCGACGGCCAGGTGTCCCCAGATCCGCCGTCCCGACGGCAGCCTGTCCCGGCCGAGATAGCAGAGCCCGATCAGCACCGCCGCACCGAGCGCCACCCGCGCCAGCACCAGCTGCACCGGCGTGAACGCGCCGAGCCCCAGTTTGATCCAGAAGAAACTCGATCCCCACATGAGCGCCAGCGCGCCGATCCGCAGCAGGGTCTTGGTCTCGCCCACCCCAGTCCTCCTTCTCGCCTGGCCCAGCTTCGCCGCGCCGACGCGTAAGGACAAGCGAAAATAACTGCAGGAAGCCTTAAGAAGAACTGTAAGATCGGAGGATGCTGGACGTCCGCCGCATGCAGGTCCTCCGAGCCGTGATCAGCAGTGGTTCGATCACCGCCGCCGCCCGGAATCTCGGTTACACACCCTCCGCGATCAGCCAGCAATTGTCCACCCTGGAAAGGGAAGCGGGCGTCGAACTGCTCGAACGCGTCGGCCGCGGCGTGCGCCCGACGCCCGCCGGTTCGCTGCTGTCCGAACACGCGGAAACGCTGAGCACGCAGCTCGCCAAAGCCGAAGCCGCGCTTACCGAGCTCAAGGAAGGCCGCACGGGCAGGCTCGCGATCCGCTATTTCGCCACCGCGGGTGCCTCGTTGGTGCCCTTGGCCGTCGCCGCGCTGCGCCGCGAGTTCCCGGGCGTGCGCCTCGACCTGAAACTGGTCGAGCCCGACGATTCGATGCCCGAGATCGAGTCGGGCAAGGCGGACGTAGCGATGATCGTGCTCCCCAGCAGCACTCCACGGATCAAGGGCGTCGAGTACATCCACCTCCTCGACGACCCGTATCGCGCGATCCTGCCGAAGAACCACCGGCTCGCCCGCAAACGCGTCCTCGATCTCGGCGAACTCGCGGAGGATCCGTGGGTCGGCGTCGACGGTCTTCCCGGCGCCTGCCGCGACATCCTGCTCGACGCCTGCGGCGCGGCCGGATTCGCCCCGAACCACGTCGTCGAATCCGAGGATTACCAGACGGCACAAGGGTTCGTGGCCGCCGGGCTGGGCGTCGCGCTGATCCCGGAGCTCGGTCTCGGCGCCCCGCATCCCGGCGTCGCGATCCGCAAGGTCCGCCGTCCGGATCCGGTGCGGTCCATCCACGCCGCCGTCGCCGCGCACGCCAGGGAACACCCCGCGGTGCGCCGGTTCCTCGGCGCGATCCGCGAAGGGGCCGGACAGGTAAGCGGGACTGGCCGAGTGGGCACGAAAACCGGCTGAGCTTGAACAGCCGCGCGGACGGCCGACAACCTGGCAGGGAAGCCGAATTCCCGCCAGCGAAAGGACTTCCGTGCGTCCCCTGATCGTCCTGCACGGCTCATGGCACCAGCCCGCTCATTTCGACGACGTCGTCGAACGCCTCCGCCGCGACGGCGTCGAGGTCACCGTCCCCGACCTCGGCGGGCGTCCGATCGCCGAAACCACCCGGACCGTCCAGGAGATCGTCGACCGCGCGGCCGAGCCGCCGGTGGTGCTCGCGCACTCCTTCGGCGGCCTGATCGCGAGCGGGCTCCAGGGGACCTCGCACCTGATCTACCTGGCCGCGATCGTCAGCGAGCCGGGGGAAACCGCCCAGTACTGGATCGAGCGGGCCAAAGAGGAAACCGGCCGCGAACCCCAGCAGCTGCCCTTGATCTTCGACGATCAAGGCTGGACCCATCTCGACCTCGCCGCCGTCCGCGAGGCCCTGTACGCCGACTGCACGGACGCCGTCGCCGAGCGCGCCACGGTACTGCTGCGTCCCGAGCCCGTCACGATCTTCGACGAGTCGCCGGAAGGCGCGGCGTGGAAGGACACCCCGACCACGTACATCACCTGCACCGAAGACCGGGCGCTCGTCCCGGAAATGGTCGTCCACTTCGCCGCGCGCTGCGACACGACGGTGACCTGGCGGGCGAGCCACAGCCCGTACCTCAGCCGTCCCGTCGAGCTGGCGACGCTGGTCCTCGAGCGGCTCTAGCTAGATCAGGAACAGCTCCGCGAACAGCACGCCGATGAGGATCGCCGCCACGACGGCGCCCGCCGTGATCAGCCACTTCCGGGTGTCCGGCGATTTCGCGGCCGCCGGCGCGGCGGGAGCGTACTGCTGCGTCGGCGGCGTGTACTGCGGCTGCGGCGGCTGATACTGCTGCGGCTGGTGCTGCGGGAACTGCGGAGCCGGCTGCTGTGCCGGTTGGTGCGTCGGGATCGGCATCGACGCCGGAACCGTCGGCATGGCGGGGGCGGTCGGCGGGATGAACGCCGTCTGCCGCCCCTCGGTGATCGCGCCCAGCGAGCGGACCGTGTCCGCCATCGTCGGCCGCGCGTCCGGCGCCGCCCGCAGCATCTTGCGCAACGCGCCGGCCAGCGGCCCGGCGGTCTGCGGCGGCCGTTCCGAGGACTCGCCGTCCTCACCGAACGGCGGCACCCCCTCGACGGCCGTGTACAGCGTCGCGCCCAGCGAGAACACGTCGGACGCCGAAGTCGCCGGTTCGCCGCGCGCCACCTCGGGCGCCCGGTACGCCGGGCTCGCGCCGCCACCGGTGATGCCGATGTCGGTGAGCTTCACGCCGCCGTCGTCGGCCAGCAGGACCGTGCCCGGCTCGACGGTCCGGTGCACCACCCCGGCCTCGTGCATCGCGGCCAGCGCACGGCCGAGCACGATGCCCAGCCCGGCGGCCTGTTCCGCGGTCAGCCTGCCGTGCTCGGCGAGGAAGGTCGCCATCCCGCGGGACGGGATGTACTCCATCACCAGCCAGACGTCCGGCCCGTCGGGCAGCACGTCGTACACCTTGATGGCGGTGGCGTGCTCGAACTTGGCCGCGTCCTTGCCCTCTTGGACGACGACGGCCTTGGCCTGCTCCGCCCGGTCCGGCGGCAGGCCGACGGGCAGATACATGCGCTTCATCGCGACCGTGCGCAGCAGGCGTGTGTCGAACGCCAGCCACACGATGCCCGCCCGGCCACGCCCGATGGGCTGGTCCAGGCGGTACCGGCCGCCGACGATGGAACCTTCAGAACTCAATGGATCACGTTCCGGCTTGGGTCGGGGTCGTTGTCGGGGTCGTAGTGTTGCTCGACGGAGGTGCCTCCGACGAGGACGGCGGCTTCGCGCTTGACGTCTTCGTCTGCTTCGAACTGGTCGGGCGGTCCGGTTCATCCGTCTGGCTCGCCTTGCTCGACGTCTTCTTCGACGAGGTCGTCTTGGGCGGCTCGGCCGACTGCGTCTCCGACGGCGTTTCCGTCGTCTCCGGAGCCGACGACGTCGCCGAAGGAGTCGGCTTCGTCGACGAGTTCCCCACCTGCGCGGGCGTCTCCGGGTTGTTCGGGCTCAGCAGCCAGAAGCCCAGCGCGGCCAGCGCCACGACCACGACACCGCCGATGATCGCGGGCTTCTTCCACGCGCCCGGCTTCTCGTCGTCGTCCTCGTCCACCGGGCTCGTCTGCGCGCGGGCAGGTGGAGGCGGGGGCTGGTCGTCGTAGTCGTCGTCGTAGGGATCGTCGTCGTAGCCGCCCGCGGGGATCGGGACGGCGCGCGTGGGCGCGGGGCCGGCACCGGGGTGACCGCGTTCGGCCAGCAACGCCGTCTCGTCGTAGTTGTCGTACCCGTCGTAGTCGTCTTCCGGGTATCCCGACGCGGGCGGCTGGTGGTAGTCGTCCTCGTCGTAGTACGAACCGGCCGCGGCCTGCTCGTCGAGGAGTGAACCCGAGTGCCCGGCGGCTTCGCTGTCGAGCGCCTGGGTCACGCCTCCGCCGGCGAGCGCACCCGCGATCGGGGCGGCGAGCACGGTGTCGTCGGCGGGGCCGCCCAGCGGCGTTTCACCCCGCGCGACGGCGGCGAGAAGCTCTTCGCACTCTTCGGCGGTGGGCCGGTGCCGCACCTCCGGGTGCAGCAGCACGGCCAGCACGCTGGCGAGCGGGCCGGACTGCCGCGGCGGGATGATCTGCCCGGCCGCGACCGCGTGCAGCAGGCTCAGCGTGTTCTCGCTGAGGCCGAACGGCGGCTGGCCTTCGCAGGCCGCGTAGAGCGTCGAGCCGAGCGAGAAGACGTCGGACTCCGGGCCGGGGTCGCCGCCGATGGCCACCTCGGGCGCCAGGTAGGCGGGGGTCCCGGCGATCATCCCGGTCTTCGTGACCGTGACGTCGTCCTTGGCCCGCGAGATGCCGAAGTCGGTGATCTTCACGGTGCCGTTGGGCGCCAGCAGGATGTTGCCCGGCTTGATGTCCCGGTGCACGATGCCGACCGCGTGCGCCTCGGTCAGCGCTGCCGCGACCTGCGCGCCGATCCGCGCGACCTCCGTCGGCGGCAGCGTCCGCTCCTCCTGCAGCACCTGCGCGAGGCTCGTGGAGTTCAGGTACTCCATGATCAGGCACGGCTGGCCGTTGTCGTCGGTGACGACGTCGAACACCGAGATGGCGTTCGGGTGGTGCAGCCTGGCGGCGATCCGTCCTTCACGCATCGTCCGCTGGCGGGCGTCTTCGGCGTCGTGCGCCTCAAGACCGGGTTGCAGCAGCAGCTGCTTGATCGCCACCGTGCGGCCGAGTACCTCGTCGTGCGCTTGCCACACGGCCCCCATCGCGCCCGTGCCGATCCGCCCGGCGATGCGATATCGACCGGCGACCAGGCGACCCTCGTCGCTCACGCGACCTCCCTTTGGGCTCCGTCTTCACGTCGCGGAATCGTCCGCGCACGCGGTGCGGCCTTCAGCACGCCACAGCGTTGGAGCGTATGCACATGTAGTGGTCTGTGTGCCGGCTTTTCCGAGACCGACTCGTGACAAGGCTAGGCGCTCACTCTGCGCACACACACGCGGCACACTCTGATCGCCCTGGGTGGAGGGCTGTTACACGCGGGGTGTCCGTCACATGTGCTGCGCGGACAGCAGCCGCGCGTCGGTGATCAGGCCGGTCTTCTCGTCGGCGAATTCCAGCACCTGCGTGACCCGGAGCAGCCCGCCGTCCGGATTGCGCATGGTCACCACGGCGAGGATGGTGCCGTCGGCCTGTTCGCGGATGTCCTGGATCTGGATGGCGTCCATCGAGCTCCAGGCCTCGATCAGCCTGCCCGCTTCGGAGTCGGCCAGTACCGGCGTGATCAGCGACATCGCGCCGTAAGGATCGGCGTCGATGGTCTGGTAGAACTTCCGGACCGCGTCGATCTTGTCCTCGACCGTGCTGATCGCGGCCGGTTTGGAGACCGGCTGTGAACCGGTGCTGCTGGACGAGGAGCTCTGCCGGGGGATCGAGCCCGAACCGGTGCCCGAAGACGGCTGGGCCTTCGTGCTGGTGTCCGATGTCGTCGGCCGCTCCTGCTTCCGCTGCGGCTCGGGGGAGTCCGGGACGGCGAGCCCGCCGAGCGCGGCGGCTCCGCTCATCACCTCGGGGGCGGCGGTGCTCGGTGCCGTGCCCGTCCGCTGGGTGCCCGCGAGCACGCCCGCGGTGACGACGGCGCCCGCGACCAGCAGTCCGGCGGCGACCAGCCCGGCCAGCTTGGCCCGGCGGGCGGCGCGGCTTTCCGGCTCGTCTTCCTCGGGCTCGGGCCGCGGCGCCGGCTCTTCGCGAGTGCGCGCGGGGACGAACTTCTGCGGCTCGCGGAAGACCTGCTCGAGATACTCGCGGTCGACGCGGGTGTCGTTCAGGATCTCTTCCGGGATGACGTCCTCGACACGTACGGCGTCCTCACGCCGTATGCGCTGTCGATCAAGCACGAAATTCCTCGCTCTGGTCCGGGTCAGGCACTGGGCCGTTCGGCCGATGCCTTTGGTCCGCGCGGCCGTCTTCTGAACGGTGCGGACCCTGCAGTCGCCAGGTAACCCTGTGCGGACGGTTCACGGCCAGGCTCTATCGCCGGAATGCCGTCGCGATACGACGAACGGCAGCTTAGGTCACCCACCCGGACCAGGGATGACCGCTCAACGCACCGCACGTGCAGAGGAACAGGACACTTGCACGTGCGTGGTCGCCTACATGCCGTCGTCGACGATCTTCTCGTCGTCACCGAAGGTGAACGTGCGCTGTTCCATCGTCTTCGTGCCGTCTTTGTGGGTGACTTCGACGGTGTTGACCGTGACGCCGCGGCGCTGGTCGATGCTGACCTTCTTCACCTCGAAGTAGGCGACGTCGGCGTAGCGCTCACGGAGGCCCTGCGCGCCTTCTTCGCCCAGGCTGCCGGAGGTCACCGAGGACGCCTGCTGGGGGTCTGTGGTGACGGAGTTGAGGAAGATCTCGGTGTTGTCGCCCATCGCCTGGGGGTCCGGCTGCTGCGCGTACCAGGCGGCCGTCGTGGTGGTGCGGTCGGCGGGCACGACCGGCGGCTTCTGTGGCCGGTCGCTCGACGACGGCGCGGGCCGCCCGGACGTCACCGGTCCGCCCGAGTCGGGCCGTGACGAGCCGGTCCCGGTGCTGTCCTCTTCCGACGAGGTGCCGGAGTTGGCGGAACTGCGGTCGTCCCTGGTGGAGGAATCGGTCTCGGACTCGGACGGGTTGCCCGCCGCGCCGCCCTGCGGCGGAGTGGTCGGATTGCCGGCGAGCCCTTCCTGGGTCAGCGGGCTGCCGCCGCGGTATCCGGGCCAGCCGCCTTGGCTCTGCTGCTCCGGGGCGGGCTTGCCGACCAGGAACGAACCGGCGAAGAGCAGGCCGACCACGACCAGCGCGGACGCCGCCGCCGCGAACCACGCGGCCTTGCGCCAGGTCTTGGGCGGGGTCACCGAGGCGGGCACCGTGCCGAGGTCGAAGGTACTCAAGCCGTCGATGGGCGGGGCGAGGTAGACGCGAACGTCGCTGTCTTCGCGGTAGTCGCTGTCGTCGATCTCCACCGGCTCGGGACGGCGGGGGGAAGGGGCGGCCAGCGTCACCTTCGTGCGCTGGGCCGCCTTCGCACGCCGTTCCTCGACGGGAGACAGGACGGGTTCGGTCAACGAGACCTCGACGCGGGCCGGGCGGGCTGGGTGCACCTCGCGAGCGGGCTGGGGGAGCGGCAGCAGGCCGCTCGATGGGGCGTAGCCGGGGCTCGGCGCCCTCCTGTTCCGCGGTGGCGGCAAGGGAAGGGAACCGGTGGAGGGCGGGGCGAACTCGCGGTGCGCGTGATGCCCGTGCCCGGTCGGGCGTTGCCGCTTCGGCGGCACGGGCGGGGTCCAGCTCTCGGTGCCGCCCGCCCGGTGGCGACCCGTCTGTGTGGTGCCGTCGCGTCCCTGATGTTCCGCCCAGCCGTTCATGTCCGAGCGACCCCCTCACGGGCGTGCCCTGACGGCGATGTGACACCGGTTAAGCCGAACGGAGCAGCGGTTTCACGGGATCCCTCGCTTGCAGACTCCCGGGCACTCTCGTGAGCAAATGCACGCGCATACGACTGGGGGCGCGCGGGGCCATCGCCCCCGCGCGCCATACGGGCATCGCCCGACCCAGACGCAAGGGTCCTCACGAGGTCCACACTAAAAGTTCGACACCCGCAAGTCTTCACCCACTCTGCAAGTTGCAGATGTTTCACTCGGTCGGGCGCGGCCGAACGGGCCTCGGTGACGTTACGCAGCGAAATCGGCGCTGGTGAAGCCGTTCAGTTGCCGCTGCGGTACTTCTGCTGGGTCGATTGCAGGGCTTTCGTGGCGGTGACACCGCTACCCGCTGCAAGCAAAATCGCGATGATGTCGAGCGGCGTTCCCCCACTCGTGAGCAACCAGGCGAAAAGCGAGGCGGCGGTGGTACCCGCCGCGATCGGCCAGCGCGTCTTGACGTACTGGGCGACGGGAGTGCCGCCCGCGCGCTTACCCGCCGCGTTGTTCAGCATGGCGAGGTAACCGACATGGCCCAATGCCGCCAGGACACCGGCGATCGCGATGATCACGGCGATGAGGTTAATCATGTGTCCAGTTTGCCTGGCCCCGAGCCGTTGTGGCTCGGGGAACACCCTGAGTTTCGCCTCACGGCACGGGATCGTGACGTGGCCGGAGCGCGTTTAGCCCGCTGAACGCGCTCCGCGTGCGCTGTGGGGGAGCAAGGGACCTTTGCTACCACCTACCGCCCCAGCCTGCCCCGGCCCAGGTTGAGCAGCGCCATCGCCAGCTGCCGTCCCTCCGGCCCGAGTTCGCGGTAGCGCGCGAGCACGTCCATCTCGCGGTTGTAGACGATCCTGGTGCCGCCCGCGGCCATCCTGGCCGCCCCGATCGTCTTGGAGACCTCGACGCGGCGTTTGACCAGCCGCAGGATCTCGCCGTCGAGGAAGTCGATCTCCTTGCGAAGCTCACCGATCTCTTCGGCCGTGGCGATGGGTTCTTCGGCGTCCGGCTTCTGTGTGGTGTTCATCGGGACCTTTCTTCGGTCCGGATTCCCTGCTGGCCCCCGGAACAGCGTAAAGCCCCGGGGTCCGTGGACTCCGGGGCTTCGGGTGATGGCATTCGCGGCACTATGCGATCACGGGAGCCGGAGTCCGGGTCCCGTAAAAAAATCGCGTCGCGTGGTGCCGCATGCCGGTCATTATGCCACAGCGACGCCGTCCTCCGGCTTGAAGCGGCGGCGCGCTCCGCGGACGCGGGCGTGCACGAGGACGCTCATGGCCAGCCAGAACATCGGCAGCGCCGGCCAGAAGAACGGCACCCCGGAGACCGTCCAGCGGACGATCAGCAGCACCGCGAGCACGACGGCGATCGCGGCGTGGATCCGCACCGCCGGATGCCCGAAGGCGACCGGGCGCCGCTTCGGGGCGGGTTTCGGCAGATCCGAGGTGAGCGCGGCGAGGTCGTCCGTGTACTTGGTGGAATACACGGCGCTCAGCCGGTCTTCCACCTCTTCGAGAGTGAGACGGCCTTCACCGCCGGCGGCCTGGATGAGCGTGGCGACCCGCTCCCGGTCGGCGTCGGCGGCCCTGATCCTGGAGGGAATTCCGTTGGTGTCCATGGCATCCGATCCTCCGCCGCGAACACCGTCCGCGCGTCGGACGGCAGGCGGCAACACCGCCTACGCCCGGCGCTGTAGCGTGGACCGGCGATGAACACCCTCTTCGATCTCCCAGCGGACGGTCCGGCCAAGTCCCGGCACGCGGACCTGCTCGACGACCTGAACCCGGCACAGCGCGAAGCCGTGACCCACGCGGGCTCGCCGCTGCTGGTCGTCGCGGGCGCGGGTTCGGGCAAGACCCGGGTGCTGACCCGCCGGATCGCGTACCTGCTGGCCGAGCGGGACGTGCACCCCGGCCAGATCATGGCGATCACCTTCACCAACAAGGCGGCCGCGGAGATGCGGGAGCGGGTGAGCGACCTCGTCGGCCGCCGCGCGAACGCCATGTGGGTGTCGACGTTCCACTCCATGTGCGTGCGGATTCTGCGCCGTGAGGCCAAAACGCTGGAGATGTCGTCGAGTTTCTCCATCTACGACTCGGACGACACGAAGCGGCTCATCACCCTCGTCGCGCGCGATCTCGACATCGACCCGAAGCGGTACGCGGCGCGCACGCTGGCCATCCACATCTCGAACCTCAAGAACGAACTGATCGATCCGGAGACGGCGGTCGCCGACGCGGGCAACGACCTCGAACGCCGCGTCGCCGAGGTGTACGTCGAGTACCAGCGGCGGCTGAACCAGGCCAACGCGTTCGACTTCGACGACCTCATCATGCGGACGGTCGAACTCCTGCAGCGGTACCCGGACGTCGCCGAGTACTACCGGCGCCGCTTCCGGCACGTGCTCGTCGACGAGTACCAGGACACGAACCACGCGCAGTACACGCTGGTCCGCGAGCTGGTCGGCACCGAAGCGAACGAGGCCGGGATCGAGCCCGCCGAACTGTGCGTCGTGGGTGACGCGGACCAGTCGATCTACGCCTTCCGCGGCGCGACGATCCGCAACATCGAGGAATTCGAACGCGACTTCCCGAACGCGCGGACCGTGTTGCTGGAACAGAACTACCGCTCGACCCAGACGATCCTGAACGCGGCGAACGCGGTCATCGCGCGAAACCCGAACAGGCGCGCGAAGCGGCTGTGGACCGATTCCGGTGACGGCGAGAAGATCGTCGGCTACGTCGCGGACAACGAGCACGACGAAGCGGCGTTCGTCGCGGGCGAGATCGACGCGCTGGCGGACAAGGGCGAAGCGGACTACTCCGACGTCGCGGTCTTCTACCGCACCAACAACCAGTCCCGTGTCTTCGAAGAGATCTTCATCCGCCTCGGCCTGCCGTACAAGGTCGTCGGCGGCGTGCGGTTCTACGAGCGCCGGGAGGTCCGCGACATGCTCGCGTACCTGAGGGTGCTGGCGAACCCGGAGGACACGGTCAGCCTGCGCCGCATCCTCAACGTCCCCAAACGCGGCATCGGCGATCGCGCCGAAGCCGTCATCGCGACGTACGCCGAGCGTGAGCGCATCTCGTTCGCGCAGGCGCTCCGCGGTGCCGTCAACGGTGAGGTGCCGCTGCTGAACCCGCGCTCCGCCAAGGCGATCACCGGTTTCGTCGAGTTGATGGACGAGCTCGGCGAGGTCGTCGAGAGCGGCGCCGAAGTCGCCGACATCCTCGAAGCCGTCCTGGAACGCACGGGCTACCGAGCGGAGCTCGAGGAGTCCGAAGACCCGCAGGACGCGTCGCGGGTGGAGAACCTCACGGAACTGGTCACCGTCGCGCGGGAGTTCACCGAATTCACCGCCGAGGTCGCCGGTCCGGACGGCGAGCTGCCGGAGGCGGATCCTGGAGTGCCGGAGCCGGGCTCGCTGCCCGCGTTCCTGGAGCGGGTCTCGCTGGTGGCCGACGCGGATTCGGTCCCGTCGCCCGACGGTGGCGACGACGGTGACGGGCACGACGCGGGCGTGGTCACGTTGATGACCGTGCACACCGCGAAGGGCCTGGAGTACCCGGTCGTCTTCGGAACGGGCTGGGAAGACGGGATCTTCCCGCATATGCGCGCGCTCGGTGACCCGACGGAACTGGCCGAAGAGCGCCGGCTCGCCTACGTCGCGATCACGCGGGCGAGGAAGAGGCTCTACGTCTCCCGTTCGATGGTGCGCTCGGCCTGGGGTCAGCCGCAGATGAACCCGGCTTCGCGGTTCCTCGACGAGCTTCCCGCAGACCTGGTGGATTGGCGCAGGCTCGCGCCTTCCTCTTCTTCCGGTGGTTTCGGTCGTTCGGGTGGGTCGCCGCGTGCGGCGACCACCTGGGGCGGTCGTAACGCTTCCTCATCGTCGAGTTCGTCCGGCACGAGCCCGTTCGGCAAGGGCTGGAAGGACACCGTCGCGCTCAAACTCGACGTCGGCGACAGGGTCAGCCATGACAAGTACGGGCTCGGCACCGTCGTCGCCTGTGATGGCGCGGGCCCCCGTGCCACCGCGACGATCGATTTCGGCGCCGCCGGCAAGGTCCGGCTGATGCTGATCGGCAGCGTCCCGATGGTCAAACTCTAGCCCCGACCTGCGGTTTCTTCGCCGCGCTCGAAAACTGTCGGACCCTTCCCGTATACCTGTGCCATCGAACACGAGTTCGATGCGCTGGGGTATGCTGGACGAGCCGGTGTGCCTCGATCAGGAGGAGGGGGCACACGGTGTGGACGGGGTCTTGTTTGGGGTTCTCTCGAGTGGGGTACTCGAGTACTTGCGGGGTGTTGAAGAAGGGGCGGGGACGGATCGGGGTCCGGAACCGCCGGAAGTGCTCAGGCTGGTCGCGGCCTGGCGCGCGTTACTGCGGACGCACGAACCGGACGGGGCCGGACGGTGTGTCGTATGCGGGCACGCGCGGCGATGGCTGTTCGGGCCGCGGCCAGCCGGGTACCGCACTCTTTCTCGGAGACTTTTCACCGGATGGCGGCGGATCGAACGGCGCCCGGCCGGTCTCTGCACGGTATGGCAGATCGCCGTGGGGTACTTCGTCCGGAAGCGCCCGGACGGCGTCGCTCAAGGGCTTTGAGGGCCCGGAAAACCACACGGGCTTCGAGCCGGAGGACCTACGACGCTTCGTGACGCCCTTGAGGGTGACGCCCTTGAAGGGGGAAGCGGAGGTCGGGGAGGCGCGCCATGGCGTCGTTGCCCGGCGCGCCGTTGCCGCGGGCGGAGTCACCGATGTGGTGAAGCACCGCGGTGGAAGGAAAAGCGGGGCTCGATCAGCCGACGTTCACGCCACGGGCGGCGAGCCACGGACGCGGGTCGATCTTCTTCGTGCCGTTCTGCCATACCTCGAAGTGCAGGTGCGGGCCGGTGCTCTGGCCGCGGTTGCCGACCTCGGCGATCTCCTCGCCGCACTTGACCTTCTGGCCTTCGCGGACGGAGAACGAGTTCATGTGGCCGTAGACGTGGACGGTGCCGTCGGCGAGCTGGACCTTGACCCAGAGGCCGAAACCGCTGGCCGGGCCCGCTTCGATGACCGTGCCGTCGGAGGCCGCGACGATCGGCGTGCCGATCGGGGCCGCGAGGTCGATGCCGAGGTGGCTGGTGCCCCACCGGGCGCCGAAGCCCGAGGTGAAGGTGCCCTTGGTCGGCATGCAGGTCTTGGGCCGCTTGGCCTCTTCTTCGGCCTTGCGGGCCGCCTCGGCCTCGCGGGTCACGCGGGCCTGGGTGATCTTGTTGTTGTCCGCGAGCTTCTGGGCCTCGGCGGAGGCGTTCGTCGACTGGCTCGTCGGCAGCAGTTCGGGGGCGCCTCCACCGGCTCCGCCACCGAGGGCGAACGAGGCGCTCGCGTCCTGGGTGCTGGCCAGCGGGGTGACGGCGGCGTCGGAGGATTCCGAAACGGACTTCAGGGTCTGCCCGGCAGCGGCGGCCGCGAAGGCGCCGGCAGCGACGGCTGCGACCACGACACGGCCACGAAGGGCCGAGGACGGGGGCGACAGGCGGTGCGAGCCCCGGACGCGAACGACCGCACCATCGAGTGCGTTCTCGAGCGCCGGGGAAGGAGCTTGGCCGCCGGGGGAGCGGTGTGAAGCCAAGACGGGGCCTTCCGTGTTCGGGGAGTCGGATCAAGAGCCCGGGCGGGGGATCCCGGTGAAGAACCTCGGGGGTGGTTCGTTCGGTGCTCTCATTCGTGATCTGACTGTAATGGGGACCCCGGGACAGTAACGAAGCGGCACCCCGATCAGCAAGATCTGGCGGCGCTCTCGGCCGATCGGGCGAAGGCGATCTGGCCGTTGTCCAGTGAGGATTACCCAAAGTTAAACCAGGTTTACTCACAACCGTGTGACTTGCGTTACAGGTACGAGCGGCCGTTCGGGGGTACCGAAGGCTGGGGAAGGGGGACAAACGAGGGAAATAACCGGTTGCCCAACGGTGTTGAAGGGTCCTTACCCGGACTGGGCCTCGTCGGAGTGCTGTCGGTCGATATACGACGCCACTTGATCGCTCAGGCCCTGCCACGGAGATGGCCTGCTTTCGGTCAGGCGGGTCCGCACTGGTCGCGGCCTGGAGCGTCGCCGGCTCCGCCCACAGATGCCGAGGCCGTGATGACCTGAGGTGCCCTGCTGCCGGGCCCGGCCGAGCCCGGCTTGCTAGCGTCGCCGTCGATGACTTCGCGCTCACGGCACCCTGGTGGCGAATCCGCCGGGCAAGCCGTCCCCGGGACCGCGTCCGCCGAACTTCTCCGGAGCGAACCGGGCGCCCGCCCGCGAGCGCTCCTGCTGTCGGCGGGGCTGGTGTCGGCCGGTGCGGTCGCGCTGGCCGCCGGCGCGCTGATGCCCGTCGTCCGGGGTGGTTCGCCCGGGTTCACCGCCGCTCCACTGCTGGTCGTACTGGCCTTGGCGCCCGCGGCGGCCGTGCTCTACGCACTGGTCACCGGACGTTCTGGGCTCACGGCGGGCCTGGTGCTCGGGCTCACCGCGCTCGCGCCCGGACGGCTGCTGCTGGATCTGCAGTTGCTCGCCGACGGATCGCTCGCCGCGCGTCCGGAACTGTTCCTCGCCGATCGGCTGCTCGCGCTGCCGCCGGCGGGGCCGGGACTGTGGCCGCTGGTGGCGGGGCATTTGCTCACCCTCGCCGCCGGGGCCTTCGCCGCCGGGACCGCCCGCGACGAAGCGGAACTGGCGGGGGAACTCGACGGACAGCGCCGCTGGCGGTTGCTCGGGCCCGTGCTCGGTGTCGCGGGCGGGATCGGTCTGCTGCTCGCGCCGCTCGGTTCGGGCAACGCGTACCTCCTGGCCAAGAACGCCTTCGAGGGCCCGACGGTCGCGATGGCCGGGTACCTGCTGCTCGCGGCCTTGCTTCCGCTGACGGTGCTCGTGGCCGTGAGCTCGCCCTCGGCCGGGGTCGGCAAGGGTGGATTCGCGGGCGCGGGGCTGGCGGCGCTCGCGGTCGGTGTCCCGCCGGTGGTCGCGGGGCTGGTCGTGGACCGGCTTTCGGTCGCGCCGGGTTCGGTGGTGGTGACCATCGCGGGTCTGGCGCTGGTCGGGCTGGCCTTCACCCGGTTCGACGTCGCGGACGCGGACGAGGCCGTCACCGGTGACCTGGCGGGTGAAGCCAGGTTGCCCGGGCTGTTCTGGTGGCGGCTGGCGACCGGCGGCCTGGCGCTGCTGGCCGCCGGTGCCGCGGTCGCGGGTGCGCTGGCCCCGGTGTTGAAGGCCAACGGTCCGACACCGGTCCCCGAGACACCCGCGCGCTGGTTGCTGCTCGGAGCCGGCGTCGTGCTCGCCGTGCCCGCGCTGTTCGTCTTCGTGCCGCGGCTCTCGGCGTTCGCCAGGGGAGTCGTCGCGGCCACGTGGGCGGGTGTCGTCCTCGCGGGCGCGGCGGTGCTGAGCGCCGCCTTGTCCGTGACCGAGGACAAGGCGGTGGACCCGGCCCTGTTCGGTGTCGACCTCCCGGTGCCGTTGCCGGACAAGGTCGGCTACTCGGCGGGCTCCGGTGTCACGTGGACGTTCATCGCGCTCGTGCTGGCGGCGCTGGCCGCGCTCGCCGCGGTGATCACCGGTGTCGTGGAGCGCGACGTCTCCGACGAGGAGATGGACACCGGATCGGGCGAATCGCGGGCGAGCGGGAACGTGCTCACCCCGGTCGTCGCGGCGGCGGTGCTGGCGATCGCCGCGTTCGGCACGCCGGTGTTCACCGCGCCCGGCTACACCGCCCCGGGGCTGTGGTCGCATTTCGGCGCGGCGTCGTGGGGCCTGCTCGGCGCGCTGGCCGTGGTCCTCGGCCTGTACGCCCTCGTCCCGCGCTCACGGCCGGTCGCCGCGGCGTCCGCCTTGGCCGGGGCCGCGCTGGTGCTCGGCCTGCGTGCGGCGGAACTGCCGCTCGTCGGCTCGGAGTACGACGGCTCGTCGGCCGGGGTCGGGTTCTGGCTCGCGCTGGGCGGCGCCGTCGTCACCCTCGTCGCGGCCGGGATGGCCGTCGCGGGCTCGCGGCGGGCCGGATGACGCGCCGTCTGCTTCGCGTCGTGCTGGCCGAGTTCGGCGTCGAGGAAGGTTCGGCGGTCGCGCTCGGAAGATTGCTGCGCGACGACGGCGTCGAGGTCGTCTACGCCGGCCGTCTCGACACTGTCGAACAGCTCGTCCGGACGGTCGAACAGGAGGATCCGGACATCCTCGGTGTCCTGAGTGGCGCGAGCGAACCGGAAGGGCTCGCCGAAACGCTCCCCGGCGTTCTCCTCTTCGCGGTCGGTAACGGCCCGGGCGGGTTCGAGAACACCTTCGAAAGCCAGGAAGAGGCGGCGAACTGGGTCTCCGGTGTGCGGTCTCACACCGTGGAAACACCGTCTGACCGCGTACGGTGACCGACTTCACCAGGTGCGGAGTCCCCTGCTTCTGCGCAGGTCGCTAACCTCGACTGGTCCGACAGCGCGGTCCGGCAACGGACCACCACAGTGGCGTGTCGTCAGGAGACTGGAGTAGTGGACCTCTACGAATACCAGGCGAGGGATCTCTTCGCCGCCCACGGAGTACCGGTTCTGCCGGGTGCCGTGGCAAACACCCCCGAAGAAGCCAAGGCCACCGCCGAGAAGATCGGCAACCAGGTCGTCATCAAGGCGCAGGTCAAGACCGGCGGCCGCGGCAAGGCCGGCGGCGTCAAGCTGGCCCAGACGCCGGACGAGGCCGCGGAAAAGGCCGAGGCGATCCTCGGTCTCGACATCAAGGGCCACATCACGCGTCGCGTGCTGGTGGCCGAAGCCTCGGACATCGCCGAGGAGTACTACTTCTCCTTCCTGCTGGACCGTGCGAACCGCACCTTCCTCGCGATGGCTTCGGCCGAAGGTGGCGTGGAGATCGAGCAGCTGGCCGTCGAGCGTCCCGAAGCGCTCGCGAAGATCCCGGTCGACGCGATCATCGGTGTCGACAAGGCGAAGGCCGTCGAGATCCTGACCGCGGGCAAGTTCCCGGAGAAGGTCGTCGACGAGGCCGCCGACGTCGTCGTGAAGCTCTGGGAGACCTTCGTCTCCGAGGACGCGACGCTGGTCGAGGTCAACCCGCTGGTCCGTGACCCGCAGGACAAGATCATCGCCCTCGACGGCAAGGTCACCCTCGACGAGAACGCCTCGTTCCGTCAGCCGGGCCACGAGGCCCTGGTCGACAAGGACGCGGAGAACCCGCTCGAGGCGAAGGCCAAGGCCAAGGACCTCAACTACGTCAAGCTCGACGGCGAGGTCGGCATCATCGGCAACGGCGCGGGCCTCGTGATGTCCACGCTGGACGTCGTGGCGTACGCGGGCGAGAAGCACGGCGGCGTCAAGCCCGCCAACTTCCTCGACATCGGCGGCGGCGCGTCGGCCGAGGTCATGGCGGCCGGTCTGGACGTCATCCTCAACGACACCGACGTGAAGAGCGTCTTCGTCAACGTCTTCGGTGGCATCACCGCTTGCGACGCGGTCGCGAACGGCATCGTCGAGGCGCTGAAGATCCTGGGCGACGAGGCCACCAAGCCGCTCGTCGTGCGGCTGGACGGCAACAACGTCGTCGAGGGACGCCAGATCCTCGCCGACGCGAACCACCCGCTGGTCACCGTGGTGGACACAATGGACAACGCGGCCGACAAGGCCGCCGAGCTCGCCGCGGCAGGTGCGTGAGATGTCGATCTTCATCAACGAGAACAGCAAGGTCATCGTCCAGGGGCTCACCGGCTCCGAGGGCATGAAGCACGCGACCAAGATGCTGAAGTCCGGCACGAACATCGTGGGTGGCGTCAACGCCCGCAAGGCCGGGCAGACCGTCTCCATCGAGGGCAAGGACCTCACCGTGTTCGGCACGGTCGAGGAGGCCATCAAGGAGACCGGCGCCGACGTTTCGGTCATCTTCGTGCCGCCGAAGTTCGCCAAGGACGCGGTCATCGAGGCGATCGACGCCGAGATCCCGCTCGCCGTGGTGATCACCGAGGGCATTCCGGTGCACGACTCGGCCTACTTCTGGGCGCACGCCGTCGCGACCGGCAACAAGACCCGCATCATCGGGCCGAACTGCCCCGGCGTGATCAGCCCCGGCAAGTCGAACGCGGGCATCATCCCGGCCGACATCACCGGCGCGGGCCCGATCGGCCTGGTGTCGAAGTCCGGCACGCTGACCTACCAGATGATGTACGAGCTGCGTGACATCGGTTTCTCGACCGGTGTCGGCATCGGCGGCGACCCGATCATCGGCACGACGCACATCGACGCCCTCGAGGCGTTCGAGGCCGACCCCGAGACCAAGGTCATCGTGATGATCGGCGAGATCGGCGGCGACGCCGAAGAGCGTGCCGCGGCCTACATCAAGGACAACGTGACGAAGCCGGTCGTCGGCTACGTCGCCGGCTTCACCGCGCCCGAGGGCAAGACCATGGGCCACGCCGGCGCCATCGTCTCCGGCTCCTCCGGCACGGCCGCCGCCAAGAAGGAGGCCCTCGAGGCCGCCGGCGTCAAGGTCGGGAAGACCCCGAGCGAGACCGCAGTCCTGGCGCGCGAGCTGTACAACAGCCTCTGATCTTCGGAGACTGAGCTTTCCCCGGCGGGCCGGGCACCCACCCTGGTGCCCGGCCCGCCTCTTTTTCGTCCGGATCGCGATTAGGGGGCTAAACGCACGTCGGGGGCGGACCTGCGTTTAGCCCCCTAATCGCGATCCGGCGTCGCCGAGGGGTTTCGCCGGGAACCCGATGAGGTGTACAGACGTCTCAGAGCCCGAGGCGTGGGGTGACCGCGTGTGCGCTAGCGTTCGAGCATCACAGCCGCCTCGTTTGTCCCGGGAGTCCCGCGCGCCCCGGGGTGCCGGTCGAACGACAGGAGAGCATTCGGATGTCCTATCCCAGCGGTGGGCCCGGCTACCCCCAGCAGGGTGGCGGCCAGCAACACCCCAACCCCGCCTCGGGGGCCTTTCCTCAGCAGCAGGCGCCGTCACCGGCCGCCCCGCTGAACCTGGCGTTGCTGCTCGCGCTCGCCGTCACCGTCCTCGGCCTGGTGCAGTTCTTCATCGGTTTCTCCGACGAGGCCGACGCCGCCGGGCAGATCTCGGTCTTCCTCCTGGTCAGCGGTCTGCTCGCGGCCTTGCACGCGCTGCCGCGCGGCCCGAAGACGCTGCCGTTCGCCGCGTTGTTCAGCGTCATCGGCGCGTTCGGCGCGCTGGACCTGGTCATCGGCTACGGGAGCGGCCGTGAGGACGTCTCGGTCCCGGGCATCCTGACCGTGGTGCTGATCCTCGGCATCCTGCAGATGCTGGTCGCGGTCGCCGCGCTGCTGTTCGAGCACGACGTCATCAAGCTGCCCGCCGCGAAGCCGCAGCAGCAGGCGCCGCAGGCCCCGTACAGCCAGCAGTTCCCGCAGCAGGGCCCGCAGGGTCCGTTCGGTCAGCAGGGTCAGCAGGGCCCGGCCGCCACGCAGGTCCAGCCGTTCCCCGGCGCGGGCCAGCAGGGGCAGCAGCAGGGTGAGCAGTCCGGCCCGTTCTCGCAGCCGGGTGGGTTCCAGCCGCCGGTGACGCAGCCGCCGGGCCAGCAGGCTACGACGTACGCGCCGCAGCAGGGCCAGTTCTTCCAGCAGCCGCCGTCGTCCTCCTCGGAGTCGGGCCAGAACCCGGGCACGCCGCCCGGCGGTTTCGGCCAGCAGAGCTGACCTTACGAACGCGAAAGCACCCGCTGTGACTCTCCGTGTCACAGCGGGTGCTTTTCTTTTCCGGGCTACCCGACCGGGTGGGTTGAGCCACGTGCGCCGCCCGGTGGCGGCGTGCCTCACCCGGACGGCCCAGTCCGGATGTCATGGTGCGGATCATGAAGCTGCTCACCCGCGACGAACGCCCGCCGGGCGAAGAGCCGGTGAGCGACCTCGTCCCCGAGCTGGAGGTCTCCAGGGCGAAGCGGGTGCGTGTGTTGCTCGCCGCCGCCTGCGCGCCCCTGCTCTTCTCCTTTACCGCCGTCACGGCCGTTCTCGCGGTGGTTTCGTTCGCCGCCGACCGGTCCCGGTTCTCCGCCACCGGCGCCCTGCTGGCCGCCGGTCCCGGCTGGCTCGCCTCGTGGCAGGTGGAACTCGACCTCGGCGGTCATCCGCTCGGCGTGCTGCCGCTGCTGCCGACGCTCGTCGTCGGCCGGCTCGTGGCGAGGGCCGCCGCACGCGCCGCCCGCCGCGTCGGTGGCCGGACCCCGGCGGACGCCGTCCCGGTGGTGACGGTGATCGCCGGGGCGCACGCGCTGTTCGGTGTGTTCATCGCCTTGCTGGCAGGCGGATCGCCGGTCGACGTGAACCCGCTGACCGCCTTCTGCGTGCCGGGCCTCCTCGCCGCGCTCGCCGCCGTCGCGGGAGTCGCCAAGGTCTGCGGGCTTCCGGCCGCGGTGCGGGACCGGTTCGACCCGGTCGCCGTCCACGGCCTGCGGGCGGGTGCGCTCGGCCTCGCCGCGTTCATCGCGTGCGGCGCCGTGGTGTTCACCGCGGCCACCGCGCTCTCGTGGTCCACTGTGGACAGTCTGTTCGAGCCGGGCTTCGGCGCGAGCTTCGGCCTTTTCGTGCTCTCCGTGGCCTACCTGCCGAACGCGGTCGTCGCCGCGCTGTCGTTCACTACCGGGCCCGGTTTCTCGGTCGGCTCGCTGACCGTCGGCATGTTCGGCTACCAGGAAGGGAAGCTGCCCGGAGTGCCGGTGCTGGCGGGGATCCCGTCGCACCACGCAGTCTGGTGGCCGGCGTTGCTGCTCCTGCCCACGCTGGTCGGCGCGCTGGTCGGCTGGCGGATCCGCGCGATCGACGAGGATCCGATGCTGCGGATGCGGGCGGTCGCCGTCGCCGGCGCGCTGGTCGCGTTCGGCTGCGTCATCCTCGGGACCGTCTCCGGCGGCAGGCTCGGCGACGGGCCGTTCGACCCGGTCAGCGTGCCGGTCGGGGTCGCGTCCGTGATCGCCTTCTGCTGGATCGTCGTCCCTGGCGGCTTCGTCGCGTTCTTCGCCGGACCGCACGAGGCCCCCGAACCGCCCGGCGAACCCGAAGACGTCACCGAGGTCGAGGAAGAGGTCGTCGAGGCCGAAGCCGAGGAACCCGAGGCCGAAGCGGACGCCGAAGCGCCCGAAGACGAAGCACTCGGCGAAGAGGCCGACGAGGAACTCGCCCGGGAGCCGGGCGAGGACGCCGACGAGATCCCGGCGGATCCGGAGCCCGAAACCGAGCCCGAGCAGGAGCTCGCTGTGACCGAGTCCACCGACGGGTCCGGCGACGAAAGTGCTCCCGGCGACGACCGTTAGGGTTGTCGCGACCAGGTGAAGCGCCGTACGCCCGAGTGCGTACCGCCGTGGCAAGGAGCCCGTTCTGGCTAGTCGGTTGGACCTGCCCACTCCGGTGAAGCTCGTCGTCCTCGCGTCCGGTTCCGGCACGCTGCTGCAAGCCGTGCTCGACGCCGTCGAAAAGCCGAACTTCCCGGCGAAGGTGGTCGCCGTCGGAGCGGACCGCACCGGGATCGAGGCGCTCACCCGTGCCGAACGCGCCGGCGTGCCGTCGTTCGCCGTGCGGATGGCGGACCACCCGGACCGCGCGGCGTGGGACAAGGCGATCAGCGAAGCCGTCGCCGCCTACCAGCCGGACCTGGTCGTCTCCGCGGGGTTCATGAAGATCCTCGGCGCTGAATTCCTCGCGCGGTTCCCCGGCCGCGTGATCAACACGCATCCGGCCCTGCTGCCGTCGTTCCCCGGCGCGCACGCCGTGGCCGACGCGCTGGCGATGGCCGTCAAGGTCACCGGGTCGACGGTCCATTTCGTCGACGCCGGGGTCGACACGGGGCCGATCATCGCGCAGGAGCCGGTGGTCGTGGAGCCCGACGACGACGAACACGTCCTGCACGAGCGGATCAAGGCCGTGGAACGCAGGCTCCTGGTGGAAACGATCGAAAAACTCGGCCGGAGCGGGTGCTCGGTCGAGGGACGAAAGGTGAGGTTTTCGTGAGTACCGCACAGGGACAGCGTCCCGTCCGGCGCGCGCTGATCGGCGTCTCGGACAAGGCCGGCCTGCTGGAACTCGCCACCGGGCTGCACGCGGCGGGTGTCGAGATCGTGTCGACCGGCGGCACGGCGAAGGTGATCGCGAACGCCGGGGTGCCGGTGACGCCGGTCGAAGAGGTCACCGGGTTCCCCGAGTCCCTCGACGGCCGGGTCAAGACGCTGCACCCGCGCGTGCACGCGGGCCTGCTCGCCGACCGTGACCGGCCGGAGCACGTCGAGCAGCTCAAGCAGCTCGACATCGCGCCGTTCGACCTGCTCGTGGTCAACCTGTACCCGTTCAGGCAGACCGTCATCTCGGGCGCGAGCCCGGAGGACTGTGTCGAGAACATCGACATCGGCGGCCCGGCGATGGTGCGTGCCGCGGCGAAGAACCACAACAGCGTCGCCGTCGTGGTCGACCCGTCCCGCTACGAGTGGGTGCTGGAGCGCGTCACGGCGGGCGGTTTCGAGCTGGCCGACCGCAAGCGGCTCGCCGCGCAGGCCTACGCGCACACGGCGGCGTACGACACCGCCGTCGCCGCGTGGTTCGCCAACGTCTACGCGCCCGCGGACGACTCCGGCTTCCCGGACGTCACCGGCGCTTTTTGGGAGCGCGGCGACGTGCTGCGCTACGGCGAGAACCCGCACCAGAAGGCCGCGCTGTACAAGCACTGGCGGCCGGGCCTCGCACACGCGGAACAGCTGCACGGCAAGGCCATGTCGTACAACAACTACGTCGACACCGACGCCGCGCGCCGTGCGGCCTACGACTTCGACGCCCCGGCCGTCGCGATCATCAAGCACGCCAACCCGTGCGGGATCGCGGTCGGCGAGGACGTCGCCGAGGCGCACCGGAAGGCGCACGCGTGCGACCCGGTCTCGGCCTACGGCGGGGTGATCGCGACCAACCGGCCGGTGAGCCGCGAGGCCGCCGAGCAGATCTCCGAGGTGTTCACCGAGGTCGTCCTGGCGCCGGACTTCGACGCCGAGGCGCTCGAGATCCTGCGGCGCAAGAAGAACGTGCGGCTGCTGAAGCTGCCCGCGATCACGTCGCCGGATCCGCTCGAGTTCCGGGCGATCTCCGGCGGCATGCTGGTGCAGACCGTCGACACGATCGCCGCCGAGGGCGACGACCCGGCGAACTGGACACTGGCCACCGGCGTGCCCGCCGACGAGCGGACGCTGGCCGACCTCGAGTTCGCGTGGCGTTCGCTGCGCGCGGTGAAGTCGAACGCGATCCTGCTGGCGAACGAAGGCGCGACCGTCGGCGTCGGCATGGGCCAGGTCAACCGGGTCGACTCCTCGCGGCTCGCCGTCTCGCGGGCCGGTGAGCGGGCGAAGGGCTCTGTCGCCGCTTCGGACGCCTTCTTCCCGTTCCCGGACGGGCTCGAGGTCCTGCTGGAGGCCGGTGTCCGCGCCGTCGTCCAGCCGGGTGGCTCGATCCGCGACGCCGAGGTCATCGCCGCTGCCGAGGCCGCCGGGGTCACCCTGTACCTCACGGGCACGCGGCACTTCGCCCACTGACGCCGACTCGCCTTTAGCGGGCTAAACGCGATCCGCGCGCGGACCTGCGTTTAGCCCCCTAATCGCGATCCGGTGTCCGCGGACCGGACCGCGGGGATTCCCGGTGCCCGGCTTCGGGCTTCGTGCCATGCTGGCCCCGGATCGCGTTTAGCCCGCTAAACGCGATCCGGCCGTTCGCGAATCGCCAGGGGAGGATCGGTGCACCAGCCGCCGCAGGGGTACGGCCAGGGGCCGGGGTATGGCCCGCCGCCTGGGCAGGGAGGTCAGCCGGGCTACGGGCAGCAGCCGGGTTACGGCCCGCCCGCCGGTCCTGGATACGGTCCGCCGCCTGGCTACGGACAGACTGGTTATGGCCAGCCCGGCTACGGCCCGCCTGGCTACGGACAGCCGCCCAAGAAGAAAAAGACCGGGCTGATCGTCGGCCTGATCGTGGGTGTCGTGGTCCTTCTCGGGCTGGGCATCCCCGGCGCGATCTTCGGGTCGGAGTACTACTCGTCGGTCGGCAAGGCGCCGGTCTCACAACAGCCGCCGCCCGAGTGCGCCGTCCCCCCGGAGCTCCTGAACAAGACGTTCACCACCAGCTTCCAGGGTGCCCGCGACAACGAGTTCAAAGCGGGCGAGATCGTCACCAAGCAGCGGGGCTGTTCCTGGCTGCCGCCGGAGAGCGACAACGTCCACGACCGCGCCCTCCAGTTCATGATGTACCGCTACGAAGGCCCGGACGCCGAGAAGCGCGCGGCGGAATCGTCCCCCGGGACGGCCGCGCCGTCCGAGCGTCAGCAGCAGGTGCAGGGCATCGGGGAGAAGGCGGTTCTCGTCTCCCTCGACACCGACAGCGCCTTCAGCGGCGCCGAGCTGCGGGTCGTCCAGGGCGTGTACGTCGTCATCGTCACGTACAAGGGATGGGACAAGGGGTTCTTCACGAAGTCCCCGATCCCGCCCGCGGAGTCCGCCGAGGTGGCGAAATCCGTGGGCGCCGAGCTCGTGAAGAAGCTGCCCCGCTAGGCGTACAGGCCGTTCAGCCAGACCGTCCACGCCTTCTCGGCTTTGTCCGCGTCGGCGTCTTCGGCGAACAGGTGGTGCCCGATGCCGACAGGCCAGCCCCATGCGTTCCGGCCGTAGAAGCGGTACAGCGCGTCTTCGGTCCGGACACCGATGAAGGCCGGCGTGAGGTAGTCGACGACTCCTTCGACGCCGGGTACATCGAGCCGCACGCGGTCACCCACGGCCTGCGCGCCTATCGCCGCCCGCACGGCTTCGAACGCCTCCGGAGCCTTCGACGCTTCGGGCCCGTCGGCCTTGAAGTACTTCGCCTGACGCCGGTTGAAGTGCGTCAAGTACTCGCCCAGCGAGTGGTAGTAGAACGTCGTGTGCTGCTCGCAGGCGTCGTATTCGACGTCCCAGTCGTCGAATACGGTGGTGTGCTCGTAGCGCAGGTACGTGCCCCCGTCCTTCGGTTCGAGGACGTAATCGAGCGTGTTGAACCAGCCGTTCTCGTCTTCCGCGTACGTGACGAAGCGCTGTGACGGCTTCCAGACGGTCACCATGCCGCCGTTGGGAGTGAGGCCGGACTCGGCGCCGCCGTCGCGGGGTTCGTACTGGATCGGCCAGAGCCAGCCGCCGCTGCCGGTGGTGATCGCGGCCCAGGTGTCGGCGGGTGTGGTGGGCAGGAAGCCCTCGAAGCGGACCTCGGATTCCTTCGCCATGAGTGTTCCTCTCTCGGATGTCTTCACAAGTGCGACGCCTGGCCAGGGGCGCTTTCGACAAACGGATCGCGTTTAGCCCGCTAAAGGCGAAGTGATGCAGGTCACATTCTGACGTGTCGAAGTGCGGCGGACAGCGGCGTCCCTGGGGTGTCCGCGAAGACGGCGACCCGAGGAGAGAGACATGCGGCAGAACACGATCGACGAGATCCTGAACCACCCGATCAGCCAGGAGCTCCTGGCCCGTGACCTGGCCCGGCTGGCCTACACCGCGCTCGACGGCACGCCGCGGGCGATCCCGATCGGCATCCACTGGAACGGCAAGGAGATCGTCATGTGCACCCCGACGAACGCGCCGAAGCTGGCGTCGCTGCGTCGCAACCCCGCCGTCGCGCTGACGATCGACACCGAATCGCATCCGCCGAAGATCCTGCTCCTCCGCGGCACCGTCGAGCTGGACCACGTCGACGGCATCCCCGACGAGTACATGCAGTGGAGCGGCACGTACGAGATGACGCCGGAGCAGCGGGCCGAGTGGGAGGTGAACGTGAAATCCCTCTACAAGAGCATGGTCCGCGTCGTGATGACGCCGACCTGGGTCAAACTCATCGACTTCGAGGACACGCTGCCCACCGCCGTCGAAGAGCTCCTGCGCGAGCAGGCGGCCCGTCAGAGCGCCTGAAAGGAACTGTCATGACGCTCAAGAAGCTGGAACACGTCGGTGTCGTCGTCCACGATCTCGAAGCGGCCAAAACGTTCTTCACCGTGCTGGGTCTCGAACTGGAAGGAGAGGCGTCGCTCGAAGGGGACACGGTCGATCGCATCACCGGGCTGAAAGGGGTCCGGACGGATATCGCGGTGCTGCGGCCGCCGGACGGCCACGGTGGCCTGGAGCTGATCAAGTACCACACGCCGGAGGGGCCGGAAGCCGATCCGCGCGCACCGATGAACACGCCCGGCATCCGCCACTTCGTGTTCTCGGTGGAGGACATCGACGAAGTCCTCGAGCGGCTGCAGCGGCACGGCGGCACGCTGGTCGGCGAGCTGGTGCAGTACGAGGACAGCTACCGGCTCTGCTACGTCCGCGGCCCGGAGGGGATCGTCGTCGAGCTGGCGCAGGAGCTCGTACGCCCGGAAGCGTAGGCGAGAAGCCGCGTCTCGACGGATTCCCGCGACGCTTCGCGCTGTCAGCATTTCCGCCATGACATTGACAGGAATCCTGGCCGCCGCGCTGATCGTCACCGGTGTGCCCGCCCTCGGCGCGGACGACGTCCGTGTGCACACCGGGGCGATCGATGGTGCCCCGTACCGGGTCGAGGTGCCGTCGAATTGGAACGGCAAGTTGTTGCTGTACAACCACGGGATCTATCCGCCGGGCTACGTTCCCGAGGAGATCGAACTCGCCAACCGGGCGGAGGCGAAACCCGTTCTCCTCGGCGAGGGGTACGCGTTGGCCGCGTCGCTCTACAGCAAGCCGAACGGCTTCTCGGCCCGCGAAGCCGTGCACGATCAGACGGCGCTGCTGTCCTGGTTCGACCGCACGGTCGGCCGTCCGGCGCAGGTGCTCACCTGGGGAGCTTCCGGTGGCGGGCTCAACGCGGTCCTGCTGTCCGAGCGGCTCCCGCACCGGATCGACGGCGCGCTGGCGATGTGCGGTCCCGTCGCGGGTGGTTCCGCGTTGTTCGGCCAGGCGCTCGATCTGGGGTTCACGGTCCGGACACTGCTGGCGCCCGAACTGGAGATCGTCCGCGTCGCCGACCCGGGAGCGAATCTCGCGAAAGCCCATCAGGTGATCGCGAAGGCGCTGGAATCACCCGATGGACGGGCGCGGCTCGCCCTCGCCAATGCGTTCGCCGACGTGCCCGGCTGGTCGACGGCGCACCATCCCCGTTCCGCCGAGGTGGCCGAGCAGATCCGTCAGCAGACGAAGTTCGTCCAGGCGGTTTACGACCAGCTGTCCTGGGGTGCGCACCGGGCCGATCTGGAGAGGCAGGCCGGCGGGAATCCGACCGGGAACACCGGAGTGGATTACCGCGGCCTGCTCGCCCGGTCCAGTGAACGCGGCCTCGTGAACCAGGCCTACCGTGACGCGGGCCTGGACCTCGGCGCCGACTTGGCGCGGCTCGCGACCGCGCCCCGGGTCGAGGCCGACAAGGCCGCCGCCCGATGGCTCGATCGCGTCGGGACGCCGACGGGACGTGGTCGGCAGCCCGTCGTCACACTGCACCCGATCGGCGACGGCGTCGCCCCCGAACACGAGCGGACCTACGGCGACCGCGTCGATTCCGGCCGGATCCGGCAGCTGTTCGTGAACCGGGGCGGGCATTGCCAGCACACCGTCGCGGAAGAACTGACGGCGTTGCGTGTGCTGCGGGATCGCGTCGAAACCGGTCGCTGGCCTTCGACGGCACCGGAACGCTTGAACGCCGAGGCGAACCGGTTCGGCCCGGAGTTCCGCTTCCTTTACGACTGGCTGCACGGTGAGCCGGGCACTGCCGCACCCGCGTTCCGGTGGTACCGCCCGGCCCCGCTTCCTCGGGAGGTCTGAGGTCGTTCGGGTCTCGTGAGTGGTGAGGACGGTTATTGAGGCACCGGCGCCGACGGCACCTTGACTGTCCACACAGGACCGTTTCTGGTGCCCGAATGCCCGTTGGATGCTTGCATGACCGGTTTTTCGCAGGGTCGTGGGGGGGGGGGGGGGGGGGGGTGCGACAAAACACCCACCACCACCCCGCCCCCAGGAGGCAACAAAAGAAAAAAAAAAAAATAAAAAAAACAAATATATTGATTTTTGGGGCACGC